>NZ_BAKF01000005.1 GCF_000614025.1 Prevotella aurantiaca JCM 15754 | reverse complement strand
TGCTTTCATTTTACTTTGTGTCTTCTGCCTGTTCTGCCAGCCGACCCTTGCCCAGCGCAGGGTGCGGCTGGCAGACTTGCCACCTTTTGAGCGTGCGGTTGTCGTTGTGAAATACTTTGAGGGCATGCACGGCTGGAAGAATTATCCCTATGTTGGATATGGGCATCAGCTGCAACGGGGAGAGCGTTTTACAGCGGATATGACGGAACGGCAGGCGGACTCCCTGCTCCGTGCCGACCTTTGGAAATGCTTTGAACACTTCAAAGGCTATGGTAAGGATGCCCTGCTGCTGACCTTGCTTGCCTATAACGTGGGTGTGGGGAGGTTGCTCGGTTATGGAAAGCACCTCAAGAGTAGGCTGCTACGAAAGATAGAGGCAGGAGATAGGAACTTTTATCGGGAGTATGTTTCGTTCTGCAGGTACAAAGGAAAAGTTTTGAATGGATTGGTCAAACGACGAAATGTGGAGTTTGCCCTGTTTTATATACCCTAATTGTCAAATAAGTAGAGATTTTGCTTAGGAAGATGTTACACGCATACCTAATTCTGCAAAAAAAACATCAATAATTTGGACTTTTTGATTTTTTATAGTATATTTACAATAAATATTTTTGATTATGAATAATTGTAAAATCCCCAAGCATCCTATACATGTTTTGTTAGATGAGTTTTTCGCCAATGCGGAGATGGAAGGTGTAATTGCTGAGTATCAACACAAGAACTCAAGTTGTAGCAAGTGGCTGATGTTCAGTGACTATTGCCTTGATGACAAGAATAAAGCCAATGATGTGATGACTTTTGTACTTATGCCATTTGAGAACGAAGCGAAGTACACTGAAATGCAACAGAAGATTCACGACATGCAACCATCAGACATCAAGAAGACGAACACGGTGGACAAAGACTTCCTGTCTTACTTGAAGAACGAAAACGTGTTGGTATTCTCATTTGTGTTCAACGACAGAAAGCATTTCCTTGCTCGAACGTACGGCCAATGTTTGAAGAAAGTCAAAGAAACGTTTCAAATGATATGCGACTGCTATGAAGAATGGAAGAAAACGGCTTGCAATAAAGAAATTCTAAAGCATTATGAGAAAGTGGTGAATACAATAAACCAGCAACTCGCAACGCTTAACGGCAAGAATCCTGACATTAAATTGTTCAACGACATCTTGATTACGGCATTTCTCGGGGCATATGTATCGGTGAAGGTTCTTGAGAAATTGCCGATAGAGATATTCGGATGGTTCAGCGACCGTGACAAAGTTATCTCAGGCAAGGATAATATAATTGTGCCGATATTCAGATTCTATCAGCACAACATGCTTGGTGGTAAACAGTTTCAGTTCTGTACCTCCACTCCTGACGACAAGGTGAAGCCTTTCTTTGATGATTTTAACCGTATCGCAGATGTGGTTACTGGAGCGCTAGCTGACTACAATATAGAAGAGAACTACATCACTGCTGACAAGTTCGACACAGTGCTTATCAACTTCCTTGCTGACAATAAGCGAGTCTTCATTTTCCGTATCCACAAGATAGACGAAAACTATCGTGTGGGGCAGATTGAGATGCATCCCAAATAGGAAGGGACTCCATCTAAAATCTAATTTGGTTCATCTTTTATTTTGTGTGATATATAATATTGGCAAAATAACTCTTGCGACTTTCTTTTGCTTCTTTTCTTTGGTCGCCTGCTTGTTCAAAGAGAAAGAAAAGAAGCCACGCAATTTTTGAGGTTGCGTGGCTCATTGTGTTAGGACTTTTCAATAGTTTCAATTATCCGTTCTTCGGGGTGGGTTTCAAAAGCCCAGTTGATTTGTTCATCGGACAGGATGGTATGTACTCCTCTGCCCATCACCATACCACAATCTTCAAGGATTTTGCGCTCGGCTTCCTCTCGGTTTGTGGCTACTACCTCAAACACACCTTCAAAAACGTATTGGGTGCGTACTCTGTAAACTTTTCTTTCCATATTTTCAAAATTCAGCAATGAGTAATCTGTGTTCCATCGGCTCGCCATTCGATAACCTGCGATGAGTGAGCCAAAAGTGATGCGCTCCGTAACCATAGACAAAGAACTTGTCAAGTTCCGTTTCTTGGGAGATTTGGAGGAGTGCGGTCTGCAACTCCTCCTTGTTCTCGGCTATGCTTATGGCATTGATAACTCTCACGATGACGTTGGGTATCTCATCTGCCCAATTACAAATAATGCCTTCTACCTGTACTTTCATATTCCCTTGTTTAATGGATTGTTATGCGGTTGCTCTCTGCTCTATCATCCTCATATTCTTCTGCATCAAGGCGAGTATCTGCTCGTGGTACTCAGTGTTCTTGTTGTACACTCCACGACTTTGCACCACTTTCATTGTTTCCAATGATACCTCGATGGTCTCGATGCGCTCGCCGTCCTTTGTTGCAGAGAAGATAAGCGACTGCGGTTTGCTGTAATAGTGTGCGTCATATACGCAATGATGCATTGCCGTGCCTTCCTCCAAATGCTCCTGCACACTCTCCAAAACGTGGATGCGGATAATGCCGTCCGTAAACTCTATGCCAAAGAATTTTGCTTTGAGTTGCTTGTATGCTTGTTCGGCTTCCATCGCTTCCTTGCGCTTCTTGATAATGTTCTCACGCTCCTGCCTTGCCCTGCGCTTGGTTTGGTAATGGTCGTGCGCTGCTCTTAGGTCGGTGGGGCAAACATACTTGGCATTGTGAATATCCTTGCCTAATTGATTGAGCATATCCACCATATCACACCATAGACTTCCGTCCTCTATATGGTAGCCGTTTCGCAAACAGATGCGGATAGATGCCCAATAGCTATCAATGCTTCTTCGACCATTGTGCATGAAGAATTTGAGTAGCGGGATTTGTCCCGACTTCAACAAGGTTTCTACACGGCTATCGGAAAGCAATGCTGGTATGAGTTCAGTAGGCACTATATTGTGGAAGTTGTCCTCAAAACCATTCCTGCGGAGTGTGTCCGTAACCTTGAACTTGGGATATATCGGTGAGTACGATATATGGCGGTAGGCTTCGTTGTCGTTGCGTACTGCCATTGGCGAACAGAAAGAAAAGGTGTCAATGTATCTGCCTAATGTTCGTTGAACGGCAATAATCGTTTTTCTTCCTTGTGCGTTCCACCAATACTGACCGATTTCAAAGGTATATGAAGATGCCTTGCAACCTTTCTCCATTTCCACGGAAAGAAGAAACATTCTTAGTACTTGGTACTCTCCGCAAGCGGTAAGTATCGTAAAGTACTGCTTCTGCCTAATCTTGCGTTGAAAGGTTCCCTTGACCTGCAACCTTGCCCCGCAATGGGGGCAGGTGCAAGTGTCCGTAGCTTTTCTATTGTCCAACTATGCCCACAATCCATACACGTTGTGCGACCTTTGGGCAGTCGGTAGGCGAAATGGTCTATACATTCACGGAATGCCCATTTGCTCTGTGTCTTGGTTATCGGGCGAAGGTGCTTACTCTCGGCAAGGACTGCCTTCTCATATTTATTTCTTGGTTTCATTTTCTGTCCTCCTTGTTTTACTCGTCGCGGAATACATATCCACTCTCAAACCAATACCCCTCGTCAAAGAGTTCGTCCGCATACTTGTCATAATCGAAATATCGTTCTGCAAACTCGGATAGTTCGTGTTCCATACTTACTATTTCCCTTGCAAACTCTTCTTTGTTCACATATCTGCCTACAAAAGCGGAATTGAATTGTCTCATTAGGTAATAGACGGACTCGGTTAAATCCTTGCCGGTATTCTCTACCCATATCCAAAAGGCACTCACATTCATACCGTCCAAATTCTCCACCTCGTCCCTCAGTTCAAAGAAGTTGCTATCCAAATGCCCCTCGTCAATGAGTTCTTCGGGTATGTTCTCCCAATCTTGGAACATCAATTCGGGTTCTTCCTCGTCTTGGTGGAGTTCGTGGCATACCTCCATAAACTCGTCTTGGTCGTAACAATCAGAAAGGTCTATCCACTTACCTCTTAGTGAGCCTTCGTTGTACTTGGCATAAGTGCTACATAGATGCGTGCTTCGCTTAAATCGTATCGTTCCATAGTCTTTGCTTTTTAGAAGTCAAACAATGAAGGTTGTGCAACCTCTGCCGTTTCTTTCTTTTGTGGTCTTGCGTTACGGCTCTGTATCTTGGCGAGTTCCTCACGTTGGTACTGCTTGATGGCTTCTTGCCTTGCTTCGGCTTTCTCCTCCTCTGTGAGTTCTACAAGATGATTTACTGCCACTCTGCAAGTGATTTCCTTTCCTACTTCAATTTCATCCTCGTCATAGTAGTGTACCGCCATTGAGTAGATTTCATCGTCCTCAAATCCATTGCAGCCACTCGCCTGCACTTGGTTCAAGATGTAGGTTACACACTCCTCGATGCTCTTGTTAGGCTTCATCAAGTTGGGCGCAAACAAAGGGTCTGTCGCTGCACGCTGATTGAGATACTCGGCTATTGCTCTCGTAAAATGTTCTGTTCCTTTCATAGTCGTTTAATATTTGGGAATTTCTACTATTTGATTGATGCGTCCATATAGGTAGGCTCTTAGGCTTGTTCTGTCGGGTGCGTAATACTCTGCCCAATGTCCGTATTGATTGACCAAATACTTCTTCAATACGTCCATAAAGTCAAACCGATAACCCATAAGGGGTACGGCTGTACGGAAGTAGGTGTTAGTGTTCACCGCTTCGGCAAGCCAATTCTTTTCCTCACGGCTCATTCGCTCCCCACGATTGAGTTTCACACGCAATAAATAAACCTTGCTGTGGCTCAAAGTTTCCAAAGGCTCAACATCCCACTGCACAAACTTAGTTGCCACCAAACGCTCACTTTCATCAACCACCGAACTTATGCGGTAATGAGAGGAGGAGCTATATCCTTTTTTCTTCATCGAAGATGTGATATTTACTTTCTGCTGTTCCATAATGACATTTTTTTTTATGCGTCCAAAGATCGGAGTATGCTGATTCCTTTTTGTAGCAAGAACAAGGTAGGGGGCGCAGCCGGCACAAGGTTTTGTAGGAAAATACTACCCGAAATGAAATGTAGGTGTGGAGATTTTCCGTACAAACCAAAGGCACTGACCTTGTGCAAGCCGTAGCCCCTTACTACCTTTGCGAATAAAAAGAAATCAGCACCGACTTATGGCATATCAAAGTGGAATATGTGGACGTGAGAAGCGAAAGTGCAACGCCAGTATGGAAAATGAAAAAGGTGGCTACCTCAATCGAGATAACCACCCATAAAGAAGAATGAATCGAAGAATATCTTTCCTTGTGCCTTAGAGCACACAGAGCAGGATTGCCAAGATGACGGCAAGCCAGAACAGCCAACGCAGGATTGTAAAGGTTACTTGCAGTATCACTCTGACAATGAAGCGTAGTATCAGGAAACCGAGAATAACCGAAACGGCGGTTACGACTTGCGGCGTAACTATCTTCGAGATGAGGTAAACCGCACCGATAACGATGGAAAGCAGAACAGCGAGTTCGATGAAGCGTGTCCAACCGAAGCGGCGGACTTGCTTGGGAGAACTCGGTGGCTGCCTGTTCTTCTCGGTTTTATACGATGCGTCTGCCTTGATGAAGGCGGGCTGATGAATGTCTTGATTCATGATGATTATATTATTCATAATCGAGGCTTTTAATAGTTTCAAGAGCGATAACAAGATGCGCACACGACACAAAGACAAGTGTTTGCAAAACTCTTGACGTGTGGAGTGGAGCGTTTATCTTGGCTCTTGATACTACAAAAGCCCCCGATGGTGAAGTATCAAGCCATGTTCTCACCGCCTATCGTCGGCAGACCATTGACCTCAATGAGCAGCACGATTGTACCAGTCAGTTCGGTGTACAGTTTGTCGTATTCTGTACCTGCCGCAAAGTTGTCTGTGAGTTCGTACTTAGCAAATACCGCTTGAATTGCCTTGTTTTTCAGCAGGATTAGTGCTAACCTTTCGGGAAGCGGACTTGGCAGTTCCTTCTCAAACTCCTGCTCCAGTACGGAAACAATGGTATCATACTTTGAGAAGTGTAGGTCGTGGTACAGCACCTCGCTTGCCATCGTCTCTGCTTCGGGGTAGGAGAACCCTTGCGCCACGGCATCGCAGTAAGCCGTCAATGCCTCGTCTGCGCGAGCGGTTACAAACGCATTGTCATTCTCTCTCTCAGGGAAATGCTCTCCGAGATACGCTTCCAACTTCAGACGGAAGTAGGAAAGTTCTTTCTTTGTTGTTGTCATAAATTCAAAATTTTAGAATTATATACATTATTTTGAGGAAATGCCTAATGCCGTATTGAAAGTACCCAACTTGTCAGCCAGTTCATCCATATCGTGTTCTATCTTCTTATTGGTAATACGGGCGTAAATTTGCGTTGTCTTGATGTTGGTGTGTCCTAACATCTTACTTACGGATTCGATGGGAACTCCCTTGGATAGGGACATCGTGGCAAATGTGTGCCGGGCGAGGTGGAAGGTCAGGTTCTTTTTGATACCGCAAATATCGGCAATTTCTTTCAGATAACTGTTCAGTTTTTGATTCGTCAGCATGGGGAAAAGTTTGCCGTCACGATAGGTCTTGCCACTATATTTTGCAATGATGCTCTTGGGTATATCGAGTAAAAGGACGTTGGTCTCCACGCTCGTCTTCTGCCGCTTGGTCATTATCCACTGCTTGCCGTTGAGCGTGACGATGTTTTCTGGAGCGAGGTTGTACACGTCTATGTACGCAAGTCCCGTGAAGCACGAGAATACGAACACGTCCCTTACAAGTTCCAAACGACCGATGCCGAAATCCTTGTTGGCAATTTTAAGGATTTCCTCGTCTGTGAGAAATCCACGATTGACCGGTTCCATGTGAAAACGGATGTTGAGGAACGGATCATGGTGCAGGACACCAAGTTTCCTGCCCAGAATGGTGATTGTCTTGAAGGTTTTCATCATCCTCGTGGCGGTGTTGGGATTCTGCCCGACAACCGTTCTAAGATAAATGTCGAAGTCGTGTATCACGATATAGCCGAGTTCGGACAGGCGGATGTCAGACCGACCGTATTTAACACGAAGGAAATTTGAAAAGTGTTTCTTGCAGACGTTGTATTTCTGTAAGGTTGCAGCTTCGACCGACACGCCTACCTGCCGTGCAACGTCACTGTTGTGCTTATTGAAGAGGCTCATTAGGTATCCACATCCTCCTTCTTACCAAGATACTCCGACTTGATACGCTCCAAGGACACCTCGTCCGTCATCTCGACTTTCTTGAAGATGGTCTGGAGTCCGCTCTGAATGTTGTCAAGTTCGAGGTTGGTGGAAAGTGCTTCAGTTGTCCTTCCCTTCAACCGTTCCTTCTCCCTGTCCCATTGGGACTGTTGGACAGCAATGCCCGTCGAGCCGATGGAAAGGCGTTCGTTGTTGAGATAGATTCTCAGCATGACGGGGGTCTTGCCCTCCTTGTTCACATAATTGCTTCTGAGATAGAAGACTGCTCTGAAAATAGCTTTCATACATTTTACTGCTTTTAGTTGTAGCCTGAACAGAAGTCTTGTCCTAACACCTGCCATCTGTAGCCGTGGCTTGTCGGACACATTGTTGCCCGAAGTGGTGTATGGTAACAAAAACACCTCTGTAATTACGCTGCAAAGTTCAACATATTTGTTTGAATAGCAGTAATTTACGCATACTCCTTATGTACTCTGTATGTACTCTTGGCTACATTTTTATTTTGCCTTGAAAATGTGTAGCCTGATTGTAGCCTTTTTAGAGCATTTTGGGAGTTTCTGCCCCCTCCGTGCATACTCTGAAATTTGGGATGGGTATAAAAGAAAAGTATCATAACTACTTGTAGCTATGATACTTACGATTTTCTTAGATTTCTCTCTGATGTTCATTTCAGAGTACCTAAAGCGGAGAGAGAGGCTTGTGAACCTTCGGAGGTATCAATCTATAAAATGGAGGAAACGGCATGAAAGCAAACGATAACTTAAAAGCCGTAACAAACACTGCCTGTCATCGCAGTATCTTTGATTGGGGCAGCAATATGCAGGTTGTCAGAAAAGGAAACGGAGACATAACCATGACGGAGGGAGAACTTGCGAAGTTCTTCGGTGTAACGTGGAGTAAACTTAACCATAGACTGCAAGCGTTGATGAGATTTTCTAACCTGCATCCCGATGAAAGGAGTGCAGGTGAGGATGATATTTATGTAAACGAACAACTAAAAGGTTATGCTCCGCTCTATCCGCTTCCTATCATCATTGCCCTGTCTTTTCAGTTGGACAGCACAGAAGCGCATTTGTTCAGGAAGTATCTCTGTGAGAGGTTGCAGAAACCTGCATCCGTGATAACACCGATATTTCTGCTTGGCAGCACGGATAACTGATAATCTGTATTGATTTCCTTTTTCTTTCACCGATATTATCCTACTACTTACTACAACAAGAGATAAGGCAGTGAAAGAAAAAGGGTTATAATGTAGTTAGAACAAGAAATGAAAATTACTACCCTATGATTACATTCTATCTTATATGGGAATAACTGAGAGCCGTTTAGCCTTTGGGGGCATAATATTTAGGTATCTTACCTTTATTATATCTTCTTATTATGCAATTGCCTCTAAGAATGATATGTCTCTGTGAAATTATGTCGTGTGTTATTGGCAATCCTTACTAACATCAACATCACCGGAACTTCGACCAACACGCCCACCACCGTAGCCAATGCAGCCCCAGATTGTAAACCAAAAAGAGAAATAGCTACAGCAACCGCCAATTCAAAGAAATTACTTGCCCCAATCATTCCGGCAGGTGCGGCAACATCATGGGGTAATTTCCACCATTTCGACCAACCGTAAGCAACGAAAAATATCAGAACCGTTTGCAACACAAGCGGAACAGCAATCAATAAGATATGCAGGGGATTGTTCAGTATCGTTTCTCCTTGAAATGAAAACAGGATAATAAGTGTTAATAGCAACCCACCTACCATGTAATTATTAAATTTCTTAATAAATATATTGTTGAAATACTCCACACCTTTGCGGCGGATAACCATTATTCGAGTAATGACCCCAGCCGCAAGTGGTGTCACAATAAAGAGCCCTACGGATAGCAACAGAGTGTCCCATGGGATAGATACGCCGCCAACTCCCAGCAAGAAAGCAACGATAGGGGCAAACGCTACCAATATGATTAAATCGTTCACAGCCACTTGTACCAGTGTATAAGCGGCATCCCCTTTAGTAAGGTAACTCCACACGAACACCATAGCTGTACAAGGTGCAGCCCCCAATAATACCGCCCCGGCTAGATATTCTTCGGCTAATCCGGCAGGTATAAAGGCTTTGAAAACCACATAGAAGAACAAATAAGCAATTCCAAACATGGTAAATGGCTTTATCAGCCAATTTGTAACGCCAGTGACTATTATTCCTTTCGGACGCTTGCCGACATTCTTAACACTTTGAAAATCTACTTTTAGCATCATCGGATAAATCATTAACCAAATCAGGATTGCCACGGGTATAGACACGTTGGCATATTCAAATTTGCTTAATGTTTGCGGAATTGCCGGAAGCCATTGTCCCACGGCAATTCCAATAATGATGCACAAGGCAACCCAGACAGTCAGGTATTTTTCAAAAAATCCAATTCCTTGTTTCTTTTCCATAACAATATCTATTTATTTTAATTGTGGTTTTAATTCGTTCAGGTAAAAGTCATAGAAACAGGCTTTAATTTCATCCCGTACCCGATGGAACTCACTGTTGATAAACTCGGGACTTCCGGTTGCTTCCGAGGGATCGTCAAACCCTATATGCAGCCTGTTTCTTACTTTACCTGTAAACATAGGACAACTTTCGTTTGCACCACCGCAAACGGTTATTACGTAATCCCATTCCTTGTCAAGATAGGTGTTAACATGTGTTGGGACATGTGAGGCAATGTTTATTCTGGCTTCTTTCATTACTTCCACCGCCTTGGCGTTTACCTGTTTCGCTGGTACCGTTCCACCAGAATACACTTCTATATTTTTGTCGAATGACTGTAGAAAGCCATGAGCCATTTGGCTACGGCAGCTGTTTCCTGTACAAAGAATCAATACTTTCATCTTTTTATTTTTAAATTTGGGGATTTGACTTACTATATAGTTTGAATGCTTTTTGGAAGGAGCTTCTACATATTATAGAATATAATTAAACAGATAGCCGGACAAGATGATGAAAAACGTCACAGTGCCGAAGAATATGCCGATAAGTCTCCATGTCATTACTTTCTTGAGCAGTGTTGCCTCTGGCAAGGAAAGACCAACGACAGCCATCATGAAGGCTATCGCCGTTCCGATGGGAATGCCTTTCGCTACAAATACCTCGATTACTGGGACGATACCTGCGGCATTAGCATACATCGGTACGGCAAGTATAACAGACAAAGGAACTGCATACCAGTTGTCTTTTGACATGTATTGCTCAAAGAATCCTTCAGGAACAAAGCCATGCATGAAAGCACCGATACCTATACCTATCAGAATATATATAAGTACACCACTGACAATTTTCCATGCATCACGGATAATAGTGGGAAGCCTCTTGGTAAAGGTGGTATGGTCTTTTTCCCATTCCCCTGCCTGAGCGGATGAATTTGCCTGCATCTGCTTTACCCAGTCACTCAGATAAGGAGCAAGGCGCATGCGACCGAGTACTATACCGCCTATTACTCCTAACAGAATGCCGCTGATGACGTAGATAAGAGTTACCTTCAATCCGAAGGAGCCAAGGAACATGGCAACAGCCACCTCGTTTACCAACGGTGATGTGATAAGAAATGCGAATGTTACGCCCAAAGGAATGCCGCCCTTTACAAATCCGATAAACAGAGGAATGGAAGAACATGAACAGAAAGGAGTGACCGCTCCGAATATGGAAGCCAGCAAGTACTGCAATCCGTACATATTGTGTGTAACCAGATATTTTCTCAAACGTTCAATTGGGAAGTAGGCGTTGATAATTCCCATCAATACGCTGATGAAGAACAAAAGGATAAGTATTTTTATCGTATCATAAAAGAAAAAGTTTACGGCAATTCCTATCGGTGTGTCGGCACTTAGTCCGAGCAGTCCGTAAACAAGCCTGTCTGCAAATTCTTGTATCATAGAAGTCTTTTTTTGTTCGCTTAAATACGAACAATGTTCTTGAAAAAAAGCGGCAGATACCATAATGGTTGTTTCTGCCGCTCGTGGTTAAACATATTCTGTCAATCAGATGCCCAGAAGTTCCTTTACTTCACTTTCTGTCGGTACCTTCCCCTTCAATTTTACCACTTCGTCAATGACAACGGCTGGCGATGTCATGATATTGTAATTCATCATTTCCATGATGTCGTCCACCTTGGTGAGTTTTGCATCGATGTCGTTCTCTTTAAGTACCTTTTCAATTACATTGTAGGTTGATTTACATTTGGCACAACCCGGCCCTAAAACTTTTATTTCCATATTAGTAAAAATACTATTGTTATTAAATTCATTTTACAAATACATTATCCAGCAATAATATATGCCGATGATGATGAATACCACGCCTACAATAAGGTTCGCCCATTTTTGCATTTTCTGTATCTTTCCGTAAAAATTTCCCATTTGTTGTACGCTGAAGGCGAGAACCCATGCAACAGCAAGTACCGGTATAGCCGTAGCGACAGCAAATATCATGGGTAGAAGATAGCCTGCCGAGGTCGTGGCAGACATCGGTATCAGCATGCCGAAGTAGAACACGCCACTGGTGGGACAGAAAGCCAGGGCGAACAGAACCCCTATCATCAGAGCACCCCAGCCGCCTTTCCTGGCAAGACCTTCCGGATTTCCAGTGAATCCAAACTTGGGGAGGTTGAGTTTATCTCCCCAAAGCATGAACAGGCCTATCACGAGTAGAAGAGGTCCAAGTATAAGCTCCCCCCACGTTCCTATTGTCTTTTGTATGCCGAACATACTGGAACCTTCTTTCAGAATAGTAATCAGTATTACACCAAGTAGGGTGTATGAAAGAATTCGCCCCAGCGTATAAAGCAGGCCATTTCGGAATATGCGCTTCCTGTTTTCAATATCTCTTCCGATAAACCCTATAGCTGCTATGTTCGTTGCTAACGGACAAGGTGAAAGTGCTGTCAGTAGTCCGAGCAGAAATGCTGTCAGTATAGGCGTGGAACTGTTATCCAGCAATGTCTGTAACCAATCCATATCCACCATTATCTCAGCATTTCATTTACGGATTTTACGACACCAGCCCTAAATACATCTGGTGATTTGCGTGCATTAGCAAAAGCAAATTCAGTCATATTCTTGTATGTTTCCTTTCCATTCTTATGTCTAACGATAAATAGTGAAGACCATGTTACCTCATACTTTTCTGCTATCTTCTCATTTTCCTTTTTGCTGATGTCTATTACCTTAAAAGTCACCTTGCCTTTTTTTATCTGGTCAGCGAAGTTCTTTTTCATTGTAGCTTTAGTGTTGCTTTCGATAGCCATACATGTGGCACAGCGCTGTTTCCCATGAAAATACAACACTTCTACATAATCCTTTACCGTCGTCTTTTTTAGAGCCTGGGCGTCTGTTCCGTCCTTTGCATTCATGTTGCAAAAGATAAAGGTGAAACATGCCACGATTAAAAATAAACACTTTTTCATACCTTTTTATATTTTGTTGTTAGTCATTCGCAAAACTACGAACATATTTTTCAAAAAAAATCACCTACGACAGCCCTTATTATTGCAGGGTTGCGCAAAGAAATCTGCAAACATCTTCTTCGCAGCTTGCCAATTATCCTTGTTGATACAATATTTAACTTTGGGCGCTTCCACTTCACCCTGGATTAAGCGGCTTCTTTCAATTCCTTCAAATGCTGCGAAACGGTTGCTTTGGCAATAGGTAGTTCTTCGTGAATATCACCGAAGAAGCAACTATCTTGTTTTGCCAAGAAAGCAAGAATTGCCATCCTCGTTGGATGTCCCATTGCTTTGGCAAAATGAGCTATCTGTTCCAGATTTGTTGTGTGCAGTTTATCTTCCATTATTCTATATGTATCATTGTTTGTTGTTTGCAAAATTACGAACAATATCTGATACATGCAAATAATATCGTTATTTTTTGGGAAAATCGTTTTTTTTTTCTGTATCTCAAAAAAATATAAGTAGTAATCCTATGCTATAGTCGCAAGTCTAAGTTGTTAATGATTCTATGTGAAAGCATCTTATGGTTTCCAAATCCATAGGAATAGCTGCTTCCTTCTTGCAGGGTACTTGTGAAATCATAAGCTATTAGTTTAACTTTTGAAATGTAATCTAAATATCCTAAGGCACTTGTTTCTGTTCCCTATAATTATCTTTTAGCATCTTTTCCAAATCTGAGGCCTTATAGAGGATTTTTCCTGCGAACTGGGTGTAGGGGATAATTCCCCTATCCCGATAGTCCTGCAAGGTGCGAGCTGATGTACAGCCTTTCGCACACCTCTTTACTCGTGAGAAAGTGCTCACCGCCAAAGAGCGGTTTGTGTGTCTTTGCCACTTCCTTAATCCGCTTACTTACCCCTTTTAGTGCGGACAGCACCACCTGCATATCGTCTGCCTCCATGTTCAAATCTCTTACTTGTTCCATAGTTCTTTCGCCTTATTTGTTATTCATGGATTTGTTCGTTTTTGATTTCTCCGATTTAGTTTGGAGCAATAGCTCCACATCCTCACGCCTGTAATAGCACTTATGCCCGATCTGAGAGAATGGAAGTACACCTGTATCCCGGTAGTGCTGCAATGTGCGCTTGCTGATGTTGAGCAGCCTGCACACATCACCGTTGTGCAGCCAATCGGTGTGCCTGCTCTGTTCTCCGAATGCCTTGTGGCAGATCTCGGCAAGACTGAGTATCTCGTTCCTCAGCTTTGCCCAGTTTGAATCCGTAATGATAAAATATCCCATATTTTTTGTTGTTTTGTTTGTAATTCCTTATTATTTTGCGTCTTACCGCACGTTTCTGCCTGCAAAAGTAGGATGTGTTTTCCATACCTCAAAGCAGCAGGGAACAGCAGGGAAATATAGGGAACTTGAGGGAAAAGACAACATATCTTATCGGTTGCCTTTTTCGCATTATTCTTTGATTTCTTCTTTCACCGTTTATCCTATATGAAGGATAATCCCAATCGGCGCAAAATACAGCAAACATAGGCAATACACACATTTCTGTCTTTGGCTGTAGCTATCATTCCCAACTCTGTTTTCCACAAAAATCCCATTTTCTTGCCCTGCCACGACAAAATATACATGTGAACTTTATAGCAGACAGACGCAACATTATGCAAGCACTCTCCGAATGCTTGGAACTTATCCGTTCTCTTAATAACTTCGTTCTCGGAAACAAAACCAAGCATATAATGAAAACAAGCGCAGATAAAGGCAAATTGGAGGGTGGGTACAGCACACTCAGACCGAGAAAGGCTTCCTCCAAGAACTCGGAGATAGAAGCCTATCTCTCCACTCACTACGAGTTCAGATACAATACGGTATTGGGAAGAACCGAATACCGTAGCAAGAATGATGCTCACTTCTCAAAGGTGGGGCGCTATGAAATCAACACGCTCCGCAGAGAGATAGACAACGACATAGGGATAATAACCTCGTCGGATAATCTATACTCTATCATTGAGAGCAGTTTTTCTCCACGTGTCAATCCCATACAGGAGTATTTCAAGGGATTGCCATTGGTGGATGTAAGCAGCAGTTCTCCCTTTTCACTGAAAGCCATTCCCGACTTGGCAAGTTGCGTGGTCGTGCGCAACTCTGACAAATGGCTGCCGTACCTCACCAAGTGGCTCGTGGCAGTGGTTGCCAACGCAATGGACGACCGTGAGTGCCGTAACCACACCTGCCTTGTGCTGACGGGCGAGCAGGGCAAGTTCAAAACTACATTCTTGGATTTGCTCTGCCCACCTGCATTGTATGGCTATAGCTACACAGGCAAGATATATCCGCAGGAGAAAGACACGCTCACCTATATCGGGCAAAACCTCATCGTAAACATAGACGACCAGCTCAAAGCCCTTAATAAGCGGGACGAGAACGAGCTGAAAAACCTCATCACCTGTCCGATGGTCAAGTACCGTATGCCGTATGACAAGTATGTAGAGGAGCATCCCCACTTGGCAAGTTTCGTGGCATCGGTGAACGGCAATGACTTTCTTACAGACCCTACAGGAAGCAGACGCTTCCTGCTCTTTGAAGTGCTTTCCATAGAGATTGAGAGAGCAAAAGCTATCTCAGTGGACAATGTTTATGCGGAAGCCAAAGCCCTGTTAAAGTCAGGCTTTCGTTATTGGTTTGACGATGACGAGATAGCCGAGCTATATAGGGAGAGTGAGGACTTTCAAGTACAGACTGCAGAGATGGAGCTTTTGTTGCGTTGTTTTGAAAAGCCAACGGAGGATGAAAGTTATTCGTTAATGACCACTACGGAGATACTCACTTATTTGGGCGTTTATACCCACCAGCCACTTGTTGCCAAGCGTATGGGCGAAGCCTTGAAGAAAGCAGGATACATAAAGGTGAGCAAACGAAGAAACGGTAGTAGCCCCATCTATGTCTACAAGATTAGGAAAATCTTGCCATGCCCGCTCCTTCAAACTTGTAGTAGCCAAATGTAGTAGAATTTGTAGTATTGTCTTATACTACAAAGTAATACTGATTATCAATCACTTATCACAGAATAGTATGTAGTAAGAAGAAAGATGAAAAAGTTTGGAGGGGAAAAACTTTGGAAAAGGTAAAACCCCAAAAACAGACAAACATAAATAATTATCATTCAACCCATTAATGTATCAAAACAATGAAAGAAGAAGATTTATCACGTATCAAGCGATACCCCATCGTGGAGTATCTTGAAAGGAAAGGCGTCAAGCCTGTACGTAGGACTGCTGCCTATGCCCTGTATTGTTCACCGCTCAGGGAGGAAACGCATCCGAGCTTCAAGGTGGACACAGAGAAGAACCTTTGGATAGATTATGGCGAAGGTAGGGGCGGAAGCATCATTGACCTCTGTATGCGTATGGAGGGCTGCACGCTGCAGGAAGCCATCTGTCGCTTGGGACAGACCGCTTCCCTTGATGCAGCGTACGGTCTTTCAAAAGAGAAGTCAGACATCGGTACCAGTCCAGTCACGCCATGGCAGCCAAGTGGGGCAAGGAAACTGATAGAGGTATCAGACACCCTGCCTCCTCACTTAGAGACCTATCTTACCGATAAGCGCTGCATCGACCTTAACAGGGCAAGGCTTTTCCTCAAATGTATCTGCTATGAGGTAAGGGGCAGGCACTACCAAGCCATCGGCTTTGCCAATCTCTCTGGCGGCTATGAGCTTCGGGACGACAAGACGTTCAAGGGAACGATAGCCCCGAAAGACATTACTCCGATATTCACGGATAGAGCGGAGCCAGTATGTATCTTTGAAGGCTTCATGGACTTCCTCTCCTTCCTTTCGATGAAAGAAGAGATTACCAACCACTGCCTTGTGATGAACTCCGTGAGCAACGTGGCAAGGACTATCCGTTATTTGAATGACCGACACCTCACCCATATCCGTACCTTCCTTGACAATGATGAAGCAGGACGGAGGGCTGTTCAAGATTTCATAAAGGCAGGCTTCCATGTTGAGGACATGAACATACATTACAAAGACTTCAAGGATCTCAATGAATATCATGTCAGCTGTGTCCGTGAGCAGCAGAAACAGAAAGCGCAGGAACAGATACACATATCAATTACAGGACAAAACAAGAAATCAAAACAAGTTAAACTTAAAATGAAATAGAAATGGAAATGGAAAAGGAAACTATGATGAGCGACAAAGACCTTTCATGGTTCTTGGGTGTGGAAGATGAAACAGAGAACGAATCTACTTCACAAGAAGCGACTGCAGTTCCTGAAAGAGAAAGACCAACAAACAAGCAGGACACAGAGAATACCATGCACTCCGAGCCTGCACGGAATACTGAGAGTGCAACTGTTCAAAGACGCATCAGCGCCAAGATGAGAAAGAAAACACTCGAAGCCTACAAGCAAGCCTATCTTGTGCCGACCAAGTTAAACAACCGTAAGGCGGTCTATCTGAGTAGGGAGACACAGGAGCGTGCCGACTTCATTGTGCGTAGGTTAGGCGACAGGGGCAGCAACCTTTCAAGCTTTGTGGAGAACATCGTTCGTCAGCATCTGGAGGAATATGGTGAAGACATAGAGAAATGGAGAAGACTGTAAGCCGTAAGAAAAGGTAGACGGTTTTCTGGAAAAAGGTCTACCCTTTCTTCAAAATAGGTCTACCTTTTCAGGCAAATAGGTCTACCTTTTTTGCTAAAAGGGTCTACCCTTTCTTCTTCGGCTTAGTTCTCTGTGAGAATACCACGAATGCAGTTAGTCATAGAATGCACGGCATTCGTTTTTAGACTATAAAACGTTTTAAGCGTAAATGGTTTGTTTGGTAGCATTGCAAGACGTCAGTTTGTACCCACAAACTGCTCTTGCTCCCCTCGTTGGACTGTCGGGGAGATAAGACCGTAATCACTCCGTTCTCATCGGTCAGTGTTCGGGAATTAAGCAACAACGAATCATCTGGAATGATTAACTTTCAAGGAAACTTATATGAACAGATACAAAGGAAAAGCTGCCCGATGGCAGCAACGGGATAAGGAAGAACAGAGGATGAACAAGACAGAGTTCATCAAGGTAAGATGTACCTCAGAGGAAAAGCAACGTATTAAGTCAAAGGCAGAAAGTGCGGGACGTAAGTTTTCCGATTACTGCCGTGAAATGCTCCTAAATGGAGAGGTGGCAGCCGTTCCCAAGATGACCGAAAATGAAAGGGAAGCCATTGCCATACTTCAGCATACAGGAAGGTTCTACGGGCAGGTTTCCAACCTCATCAAAGTAAAAGATGAGAGATGGGTACATATTACACAGAACCTTTCGCTATGTGCCAAAGAGGCATTTAAGCGATTTTACGACCCCCATTTTCATGTGAACGATGAGATATATAAGGTCTTAAATATGAGAAGAGATGATAGGAAAATGTAAGGCGATAGCGCACGGCAGTACGGCTCTGGACTATATTTTCAGAGAGGGCAAGCTCGGCTATCGGCTTGCCTTTCACAATCTTTGCAGCAGGGAGCCAAAAACAATCTATGAGGAAATGAAAGTGGTCAACGAGTATAACAGCCGTTGCAGGAACAAGTTTCTCCGTATCGAAATAGGCATTGCACCGCAGGACGAGAAAAAGCTGCCTGTGTCTGAACTTATGAGGATAGCCCATCTGTTTGCCAAGCGAATGGGACTTGACAACCACCAATGGGTGGCAGTAACGCACAAGGACACCGACAACAGACACATTCACATTGTTGCCAACCGCATCAGCCTATATGGAGAGGTCTATGATACCACTTTTGTGAGCAACAGGGCTGCAAGGGTGGCAGAGGAAATCAGCAGGGAGAAAGGCTTGACCATCGCAAAGGAGGTCAAGGCGAAAAAGCAGCATCAGGAGCCAAAAGCCAGTCCTATAAGAGAGCAGACAAAACAGCAAGTACAACAAATCTGCTATGCCCTGCTTGACAAGTACAAAGGTATAGGTGTCACGGGGCATTCCATGTTCCTTTATGAATTGAACAAAAACGGCATTACCATAGAGCGTATGAAGAATAAGCAGGGCAAGGTATATGGCTTGAAGTTCTCCTTCAATGGACAAAGCTTCAAGGCTTCCGAAATCGGCAGGGAATTCGGCTACCGTTCCTTGCAAAAGAACTTTGAAGTAGCCAATAAAGCCGAAACAAAGGAGACGATAACAAAAGCTCACACAATGGCACACGAGACTGCAAAAGATAAAACTCACTCAGACACAGGCTATCAACTTGTTCCTCCCAGTCGTTCATACATACCGCCTACAAAAGCAAACGAAGGCTCTTCTATTGCACAAGCCGTAGGAAATGTAGCAAGCACCGCCTTGAATGCTGCCGAAGAAATGATTTTGGGAGCAGGTGGACTTATTAATCCACAGACACACGGTGATGATTATGCCGAGATGGCTTGGCAACGAAAACTCAGAAACCAAGCCAAGAAAAAGAAGAAAATAAGAAGAGGACTGTGATGGTAAATACATTAAAGATCTGAAATAAACTATTGGAAACTATCCATCGTAAATAAATTAGGCGATGGTGCAAATAACACATGATAATTGCCTTCAAAATTACACACTGTGAATTTCTAAAAAACACACCAAATAATTGGTCTAAATATTATTTTGTTTATACATATTGTAATTTAAATACGAAAAAGCTAAATATAATTTGCGGAATTAATTTTTATTTGTACCTTTACACCGTATAACAGATAAATTCAACGATTATGATAGCAGAATTCAGCATTGAGAATTTTTTCTCCATTAAATCGGCTCAGAAAATCAGTTTTGAGCCATCGGCAGATACTTTTATGTCTGATGAGTATTCGTATGAAGTTAAAGAAGGGGTAAGATTGCTGAAAGTAGGCATCATCTATGGTGCCAATGCTTCCGGTAAAACAAATATATTAAACGCCATCGAATTCTTCAAAATGTTGGTTTTGAGAATGCCTAAAGATCGGAATGAGAAAACCGGAGTAGTTCCTTTTATGCTGGATAACACTTCGAGGAATGAAACGACAAAGATGTCTATGGTGTTCTATATCAATCAATCGAAGTATATTCTTAGTTTTGAGTTGGATGCAAAGCACATTTATTCCGAGGCATTGATTGTTTATGATTCCATTCGCCCTACCAAATTGTATAATCGAAGTTATGATGTTGCGACAGATTCCACGACCATCGACTTTGGTGTGAATCTGAAAATGACAAAGAAAAGTCAAGATGTGATTTCCGGAAACACAATCAATAATTGCAGTGTGCTTGCCGCATTTGGAAAAAGCAATGTGGAACGCACTAGGCTGAATGATGTGTACGACTATTTTACCGAACAGGTAAAAGAAGTATTGGCTCCTGGTATGCGACTTTCGAGATATGTCAAATCACGATTGGATAAAGACGAAACAGGAGATTTAAAGAGATTCATTTTAAACTTCCTGAAAGCATCCGATTTCAATATAGAAGATGTTGTATTGCACGAGGAGGAAGAACTAATAACCCCTGAATTGGAACAGTTGATTCAGAATGCCCCTATTGATAAAGAGGCAAAGGCAGAAATGCTAAGGAAGGGTAAAATTACAAATACGGAGCTGACCTTCAAGCATAAGGCAGGCGACAAAGTATATGATTTATCGGAAGAATACGAATCCAATGGCACTATGAGGTTCTTGGGAATGGCAGTAATACTGAATTTCTTGTTAAAGACCAATCGATTTGTGTCTATCGATGAAGTAGAAACAAGTATTCACTATGAGCTGTTAGCTTATTTCATAAAAGTATTTTTGGCAAACAGTAACGGAACATCCCAGATGCTCTTGACTACACATGATATCAATCTTCTCAATGAGGATTTCATTCGCCGTGATACGATATGGTTCACTGATAAAGATGAATTCGGAGAAACTAAAATTGTGCGTCTTTCTTCTCTTGGGCTGCATAAGAATCTTTCCCCATACAATGCCTACAAGCAGGGAAAGTTAGTAAAGCTGCCGTTCTTGGGTAGTCAATATATCAACCTAAATGACTAATGATATGGGACGGACAGTAACAAAAAGTATCGCCATCATAGGCGAAGGGGAAACAGAATGGTTCTATTTCGATTCTCTGAGGATTATATGTCGCTATCCCTTCAAGGTTGCGCCAGCTTTTCCACAACATAGTGACATTTATCATATACTGAAATTAGTAGAAACCTATCTGAGCAAGCAATATGATTATATCGTATGCTTGTTTGATATGGACAGACTATTTAAGTATCCCTCTGAAATGCATCTATATCAGCGTGCAAAGAAGAAATATGCTGCAAAGAAATATGTCGGACAGGTGATGTTTGTAGAAACGAATCCTTGCACGGAATTTTGGTTTTTGCTCCACTTCTTACCTAATGTGGTTTGTCGGCGATATGAGAGTTACGAACAACTGCTTCCCGAATTGCAGAAATATATGCCAGGATATGAAAAGACCAAACGGTATTTCATACGTACCAATCTCTATAAATACTTGATAGAGAATGGTAACTTGGAACGAGCGATATCAAATTCTGAAAAGTTGTGCCAACTCTGCAAGGAATCGCCGGAGGATTTGAAGGCATATTCAGAAATACATAAAGCGATTGAATTACTTAATACACTCATTATAAGATAGTTGTTAAAAAGATTAGTTATTTGGCTTCCGTTAAAAACAGGCAGCATCTATTAACCATAAATTAGAAACTTATAATTGACAATAAGCATGGCATTAACATACAGTAGGTTTTTTAAGGTAAAGCATAGGGATTTTGTAAAAAAAGGGGTATATAATGCCTTTTTGGATCAAGACTCCTTGCTTCATATAGATCCGCTTCTTCTGAAAGGAAGTGAGATACCCGAATTTAAGAATGCATATACAGAATTCTTTAACTATTTTAGATTATTTATACCTTTAGTAAAAGCTTCAAAAGCTGACAATCTTCAGGACCGTTTCTTTAATCAAATGGTAAAAAGATTTACTTTCAAGGAAATCCCAAATACAGGATTGGGATTTTCAAAAGGTAATACAAGAGGAAGGGGTATCAGTGGCACTATTTCCATACAACTTGCCCATAGTGCATACACCATCATAAAGGCGGGTATTGAAGATCCTGAAATCTTTGGTTTAATGCAACTAATAGAGGATAATATGGCAGCTGATAGAATCAGTGACATGGCCATTGCCATCCTTCAAAGACACTTTCTTGAGTATACACAAAGAATAGCTCTGGAAATGGGACTAACAACTCATTCTTATACATTCGAGTATGGGGTCATGTTCCAAATCCCTTTCTACAAAGATAAGCCTATTCATTTTATTCCGGAATCATTTTTAGCAAATCTTCCCGTTGCACATGATTTTGAAGAGATAGACAATGTGTGTAATTATAATAATCGGCTCAAAAGAAAGATTGCAGAATTGATTGGTGTTAATTGGGCCGAGTACAAGGACTACAAAAAGAAAGATTGGAAGAATCTTATCGTTGGCAATAAAGATTGTTATAAAGCAGCAATTAGTTTCTATAAGAATCTCAATGCAATACCGTATGATTTCACAGCAGACAATAAGAAGCAATACCAAGTTGTATTGCTTCAAGAGCTATTGGACGAGATTCCATTCCAAAAGCCAACTGAGTATGAGAACGAAGAGGAGGAAGTTTATAAGCTCACGCTGGCAATGTGTCATCAATTCAAACATTTAGTTGAACACAATAGGATTTCGGAGTTGTTCTATCGAAATAATCGGACTCCGGACGAAACAGATTGGCAGCTTCTGCTATATACTGTGGCTGATACGTACAAAATAGCAGGTAATTTAGACCTATCTATAACACGAGAGGATAATCCTGGTGTTGGTGAGATTGATTTCCATATAACCAAAGGTTCAAGGGCAAATTCAGTTATAGAGATAAAACGTTCTACTAATGAAAATCTCATTCATGGGTATCGAACTCAGTTGCCTGCCTATATGAAAGCAGAAAGAGCACAATCAGGCATATTCATGGTAATCATGGAAAAGGATAATATTGATGAGATTAAACAGAAAATTGGAGAAGTGCAAAAGGATATGGAAAATAAAGGTGAGTATATACCTGAGATTGTCTATATCAATGGTATGCGACAATATTCTGCAAGTAACAGAAACTATATAAATCCAGAAATAGAATAAGAGTTCAATAAAGATTCCTCACGAAGCATTGGCTGACAGAAAATAGGGTGCATTGAATTACACCACATGAAAATGCAGCCATACAGCAGATGGAGTGTTATCGTGAGCATCTAAAAATCATTGTGCTTACCTTGAAATGATAAACTATCGAATTTAAGCGAACAAGTATAATAGCGTGTCCTTGGCTATATAATTCAAGGACAAAAATTAGAAGGTTAGATATGGCTACAAATCCACCGTCAGGAGACGGACATCGCAAGGGCGCAGTGAGAAAACGTTCGCAGGTTTTTAATCCCAAAACAGAACAATGGGTAAAACGGGATAAAGATACAGGACGCTTTATCGACGTCAAACAGAATGGTACACCTTTTAAGGGCGTAACTAAAGAAAAGTAAATTTTTAACGAGGGCAAGAGTATGATGTTTGCCCTCGTTTATTTTTACATAGGTTTTAGCGTTGATTCTATGAAGGAGGTTTTAGTGTCTGATAGACCGTATTTCGTATAAAGTTTAATGTCTATTTTGGTAACACTATTATTTTAGATCTCTGCAAAAAACATTCAAACAGAGAGACCATAGAGATAACTCGCAAATTATCATTAGTAACAATTGGGTGTGAAAAGACTTTTGCAGAGGTCTCATATTGATTTTGCCGATAATAAGTTTGAAGTTGTGATGAAATGATAGGTGAAACGAAGAAAACCGAGACATTTGTTGCAGCCCTACCGTTCGGTCATTGCGCCTACAGCAAAGCTGTATCGTCGCAATGCAAGGAAGACTTGATAAAGGGATGTAAGAATACCATACAATATTTTGAAGGTGTTCCTGGAGCCATAATCCCCGAAATAATCCGAAAGCAGATGTCATACAAAGCGACCGTAACGAGCCTGTCATTAATGATGATTTTGTCGCCTTTGCTGAAGATTGTAGCTGTGCGGTCTATCCTGCCCGTGTACGTCCCCAACAAAGCCTTGATTGAAAATGCTGTAAAACCTCTCTACCGTTCCGTTTATTTTAATATGAGAATGGTTTTCTTCAGTCTGGATTAGTTCAATATTGCCATCATATTTCCCTGCTTGATTTCAATGAAAGGGTGAAGGCTGGCGGAAGATACCATGTAAGGGGAATATTTCTGCACAGCGAAAAAACTATCTTCGTCCGCTTTTTCAGAAACATTACGTGATGAAAGAGAGAAAACCCATGATCGTAGTAAGAATTTCTGTTCTTTGCCATTTAGCCAACAGATAAAGAGAAATCTTCATCAAAAACGCTTGTTATTCAAAACAAATGATTATCTTTGCAAATAGAATAACAAGCGTTCTTTGTTAATGTAGAAACATGCGACAGAAAGCATTTCGCTCGTTTCCAAATCGTTACCCATTTAGTTTGTATTATGAGGTAATTTCTTCTTTCTCAATTAGATACAATTTAGAAATCATCTTGCTCGGTAAAACAGGCACTTTTGCGTTGCAATATAGGCCCTTTTACAATGCAAAACCATTTATATCGCTTTTCGTTTGTATTTTTCTTTACAAACTAAAATGATTTCCAAGCATCATAAAGTAACAAATAAAAGGAGCAAATATCACAAGCGATGTTTGCTCCTTATGTATATATTAATAACCCATTCACGTTTATACGTGTGCCATATAAAGTGCTATTAGAGAGCGAACTTATAACCGAGAGTAATCTGGAATACAGAGTTCTTATCCTCTTTGTTCTTCAAAACCTTTGAAATACCCCAGTTATAACGCGCGTCGAGTTGAACGTTTGCAAACTCGTATGACAAACCTACTGGTATAGAAAAGTCTACAGACTGAGCTTTCATATCGCTTGTTGTTTCTACAACGCGGCCAGCTGTGGTTACCTTTTGGTTGTATTTAGAAGATATATTGAAGCCTGGTTGAAGACCTAACTTAACTGCTAAGCCCTTAGTAACGTATACATTAGCAAGGATAGGCACGTTAATGTAGTCTAACTTTGCTGTTCTTTCGTAGTCAACGCCACCTATTACCCAGTCTTTCTTATAACCTTGCTGAGAGTAAATAGCACCTGCTGAGAGAGAAACGATATCGCTTAACTGATACTCAACCTCTAAACCAGCTGCCAATCCAAGGCGTGTCTTAGAATCTTTTACCTCTGTTACGTTTGCAACATTTAAACCTACCTTTGGTTGTAATGTAACTGTTCCAACTGCATGTTGTGCATAAGCACCTACTGATGCAAGCGTTATTGCTGCTAATAAAATAATCTTTTTCATCTTTTCTTAATTCTTTAATGAGTTTATTTATTAAATACCGCGGCAAAATTACACCTTTTATTCCATTTAAATCAAATCTTTTTACTGAAAAAAAGATATAGATATAAAAAATTGATAAAGAATAAGTATTTTTATTTTTAACCTATATCGAAAGCGCCCGCTTGTTCTGTTAAAGAGCAAGCGGGCGTATATAATGTGTTTTTTTAGAAGCGAGTGCCTTTTATTTTATATTCTTTAGTACTGCGAGTAAGTGGTCCCAAACCATTTCAACGGTAGGGATAAGCAAACGTTCGTCAGGTGTATGCACGAAGCGGAGGGTTGGACCAACGCTCATCATATCTACGTTTGGATACTTTTCTGATATGAGTCCGCACTCCAAACCAGCGTGAATACCGAGCACCTGTGGTTCCTTGTTGAAGAGTTTCTTGTATTCTTCAACTGCAACTTCCACAAGTTTAGAATTTGGATTCATCTTCCAGCCTGGGTAAGCGTCGTGCTGATGGATTTCGGCACCAGCCATTTCGAAGCACGCTTTAATGGTATTTGCCATGTTAATGAGCGCACTTGGCACGTTAGAACGCTGAGATGCGATTACAGTAATAGCACTTTCTTCAGTCTTTACAACTGCAATGTTGCTCGAAGTCTCTACCATATAGGCGATAGCTTCGTCCTGACAGTTGGTCAAAGGACCATTATCTACAGCTTGAACAGCCATAACAATGCGACGGCCTACTTCCTTTTCTACTACTGGACGAGCCTCTGTGCTCTCCATTCCCCATACTGCGTTAGGGTCAGATACGTGGTATTCTTCCTCAACACCCTTTGTAAAGACGTTCCAGTCGGCCATTACTTCTTCCTTCTTTGCCGATGGTACTGCGAAGACAACCTTACCATCGCGAGGTATTGCATTGTCTAACTTGCCCGAATTCCATTCTACAAGGCGTACATCCATCTTGCTTTGCTCCATATAAAGGAAGCGTCCAAGAATCTTAATAGCGTTCGCACGCTTCTTATTTATATCGTCGCCAGAGTGTCCTCCAATCAGTCCTTTAATGCTAGCCTCCATGAAGAAGTAGCCTGCAGGAGCGTCTTCGCGCTTGAATTTGAACACGCTATCGGTGGCAATACCACCTGCACAGCTTACGAAAATCTGACCTTCGTCTTCTGAATCGAGGTTAATGAGGTAGTCGCCAGTAAGCCAACCAGGTTCCAAACCGAAGGCACCAGTTAGTCCTGTTTCCTCATCTACAGTGAAAAGACATTCGATTTTGCCGTGCTCAATATCGTCTGAATCGAGTACTGCAAGTTCGTATGCAACACCAATACCATCGTCTGCGCCGAGAGTAGTGCCTTTAGCCTTTAGCCATTCGCCATCAACATAAGTCTGAATAGCGTCATTATGGAAGTCGAAATCTACGTCTACAAGTTTGTCGCACACCATGTCGATGTGGCTTTGCAATATTATTGTAGGTGCGTTTTCCATGCCCTTGGTTGCTGGTTTCGTAATAAGTACGTTGCCAGTCTTGTCTACTTTGGTGTCCAAATTACGGCTTTTGCCGAACTCAACAAGATATTCTATCATCTTTTCCTCGTGTTTTGATGGACGAGGGATTTGGTTGATTCTCGCGAAATGCTCGAATACGCGAGCTGGTTTTAGTTCCATGTTTGTCATTTTTAATAGTATTTGTTTTGTTATATTCTTGATTTGTGTTACCTTTGCCAAAAATATTAGATGCAAAGATAAGTAAAATGGCTGAGACTTTACTGCTGAGTGTGTTAATAATTGCTATTGCAATGGTGTTACTTTCAATAAGAGTGCTCTTGAAAAAGGGCGCAAGTTTTCAATCACAGCATATTCATGACAGTGAGTATATGCGCAAAAAGGGTATTCATTGCGTTATTGACCAAGACAAAGAGGCACGTGCTTCCAACAAAGCATACTAAGTATAGAATATTAATAAATAACAAATAGAGAAGATGAAAAAGACATTAAGCGCTATAGCAGTGGCTGCATTGGCATTCGGTATTACGTCATGTAACAACCAACCACAGGCTAACGACACAAAGGAAACAAAGAAACCAGCAGCTGCAACAGCTACTTCAAGCTCACAAGAGAATATTGCATACGTAGAGATAGATTCTATTATGAGCCAGTATACATACTGGAAAGAAGTAACAAAAATACTTGAAGCAAAGGAAAAGAACATACAAAAGACACTTGCTGGAAAGCAACAAGCATTGCAACAAGCAGCCGCAAACTTCCAGCGAAACATTCAAGCTAACAAGTACACTCAGGAACAAGCGCAGCAGATTCAGGCTGGTATTCAGAAGCAAGCAGCCGATGCTGAGTCGCTACAACAACGCTTAGGAGCTGAGTATCAAAAGGAAGTTAGCAACTATAACAAGGCACTTTCAGATAGTGTTCACAACTATTTGAAGAGCTTTAACAAGGATAAGAAGTATGTCATGATACTTGCTAAGAGCGGCGATAATATTCTTTACGCTGACGAAGCATGCAACATTACCTCTGATGTAGTGAAGGGAATGAACAAGGCATACACTGGTATGAAGAAATAAAACATTAATATTTTGATCTCATAAGTAGAAGTATTCTCTCTTGTAAGTGATTATAGGAGAGAGTAATTTAAAGAATTTTTCAATGAAATATTGTAATAGCTGCCTTTATGGGCAGCTATTTTTTTATCTGAAAATGGCTCTGTGAAATTGCCTTTGTTTTACTTTGGTATGATTGAATTACGATGAAAACCATCTGCTTCTTAGACTAATAAATGCTTATCATGTTGTTAAGATTTTTTGAAAGGGTTATTGTTGTATAACTATCTTTATATCAACGTGTTGCAACACCCCTTGTTTTGCGTTGTAAAACAGGCTCTTTTGCACGGTAAAACAGGCACTTTTGTGTTGCAATATAGGCGCTTTTACAACGCAAAACCAATTCTTTGGAAATTTAAATGTGCTTTCTTTACAAAATGAAAGCCCTTCTTGGAGATTTCTTAGGTGGGCGAAAAGCAATGTGTTTTCGCCTATAATTCGAATCGTTATTTTTGTTTTTACTTTCTCCCTTATATATAATAATGTGTATAAGGGATAGCTATCGTTATTTAAAAACTTGCCGCTTGTGCGATAAAACTTACATGTTGATGGCGCTTAACATCAAGCTTTGTCGATGTCGGTAATGCCGTTGTGCTCGAACATATAGCTATCGTTCTCGAATTCCTGCTCAAGTTTAACATGAGGGTGGTTGATAATCCATTGCAAGAAGTAGGCTTTCGCTTCACCAGGATTGCCGTTTACCCAATGTGCATAAGCCATATTGAGAGCATCGTCGGGCTGTTGGTCGGTTTCAACCAATGTATTATATATGTTCAAAGCCTTATCACCATTGCCATTACAGATAAGAGTCCATGCCAAAAGGCGTTTAACTTGGTTGTCGTTCTCGTTGTTTAGTTCGAGTTCGTAGGCTTTGTTCACAGCCGTTTTCGTATCTCCATCAGCAGCTAAGCATAGGCAATAGTTGATGGCATAGGCCTTAACGTTCGGCATAAGTTCGCATAACTTGCTGTAACAATGCAAGCCCAGCGCATAGCCTTTGCGTCGTAAGGCGAACGAACCTGCTGTTTTCAGAACCCAAACGTTCTCTGGTTCTTTGCCAATGGCCGATAAGAAGTGTTCTAAAGCCACGCCTTGAGCGCCTTCTCGGTCGGCTTTTAAACCGCAAAATGCTTGGTATGTAGCCGATTCGCTATGATAAAGTTCAATGAGTTTGTCTACTTCTGTTTCGCGTTTATGCTTGTATAGGAACATCGAAAGCGATAGTTTAGCGTCGATATAGAAGTCTTTCACAAACAAATCGTGTAGCATGAAGAAAGCTTTATAGTAGCCATCGCCAGCCTTAAACGGATTTTCAATATCCTTATTGAATGCCAACTTTACCTCAAAAAAGCGATACAAGTCTTGTATATACATGCGTCGGGTAAAGTCAGGCGATTGGTCTACAGGTTCAGGAATAGGCAAACCGATGCTTTCTCCCGACTTAAGCATCTCCAAAATGTTGGCTGGTAGCTGGTTGATAATCTGCGACATGGTCAGCGCAAGCGAATATTTGTCTGATTCGCAGAATGGATTTTGCCCTGCCAAATTATCGAGAAGCTGACTATTTCCTAATCTGTCCACCACCTCTTTCAGTCCTGGATGTTTCGCAGTAAAAGGTGTAAACCAGTTTGAAATATGGTCGAAGAAAGGGAAACGCTTCATCTTACTGAAGCCTCCAAAATAGATATCGGACCCTTGTTCCTGCATTTTCATCATCTTTTGGATACTCTCTTCCATCTGCTCCATCTTCTGTTCGTCAGCGTCTGGGTGCAGTATGCTTTCCAAAGGGTCGCTCTCTTTCTCTGAAATACCGAAACGATCGAAATGCAAATCAGAGTTTTTAACGATGTTAGGCATGATATCTCGCTGTATCTTAGCATTGTCGCGGTCAGCATTCATGCAGTTAAACATCTGCTTTTGCAAGTTCAATAGTTCGCGTTTGGCGTCCTCTGTAGTTATCATAGCGTTCATATACTTCGCCTGTTCCGCTACAAACAGTGGGTTATCGGTAAGCGATAGCACGCTACCAACCAATGCACGCTGTCGTACTCTTTCCTCTTGCGCACGTCGATATACCTCTACGAGCGTGTAAAACTTCTTTGCATCGTAGATTGTCATGGTAGAAAGAGTGATTGCGCTAACGATAATCATCTGGTCAGATGCATCGATTGTGGGGGTAGAAAGTAGGTCAATGTAGAAGTTGGCATCGTCTATTGACCACTGACTCGATACCAATAGGGCACAGAACAAGCGTTCCATGAAAGTCTGATGACGCTCATAGAGTTCCGATTCCTTATTTCTTTGTTCCGTTTCAGGTGCCAATGAGAGCATGGCAACGTCTGAAACGAAGCTCTCTAATACGGAGTGAATAAAGCTGTGGCTTAGGTTTAGGTGGTCGGCAGTGCGGAAAGCGTCTACAAATGTAGACTTGTTTTTACAGTTCCAGCTTAGTTGTAAATTGGCAGTAACCTTGTAAAGACGTTCCAAAAGCGAATTGTAGAGCTGTTCACGGGCTGGGTCTTTGATTCCTCGCAGCATGAAGTCGCACATTAAACTATAGTCGTTCGTAATGGCCATATACTCGTTATAGTCTACCAACGACGGCTTTCCGTTATATATTAGTTGCAATGCCTTAATGGCTTTGTGCAACTGTTTGTTGCGAATAAGCTCGAAAGCAGTGTTTATGTTCGTTTCTGTGTTCAATGCCTTATCCTCTTTTTGTTCTGCTTTATTGTCTTTATTCTATTCCTATAGGAAAAGTTTTCTTCTGTTTCTGCAGTGATACCTTATTCTTACTTAGGTAGAATTGCCGACCGAATGAAATGTTGTTACATGGTAGTGAAAACCTATTAGCCCTTCAGTACATCTATACTTGCAGGCCACTTTATATGTGGTAGCAGTTCCATTTATGTATGGACGCCAACCTAATTATATATGACTACGGGTAGAAATCATAGGAAATTACAACGAGTAGACTACCTTTGCAACTTGTTCCGTTGTTGCTTTGCGAGCTTTAAGGATATCGCTTTGGCGTGGAAAGGTTACCTGTTTGAAAACCATCTTAGGCAAAGCATTAACCACCTTATCGTCTACTTGCATGTATTTCTTAATCAATGGCGCGAAATATTGGATTGGATGACTGTTCAATATGTCCACCGCCTTATTGTAAGCAGCCTCGAATGCCTTCTGTTTGGCAACGTCTGGGTTGTTCACATAGACGAAAACACCAGGCAAGAAGTCGCTTTCTGTTGAATTATACAATACCTTGCTACCTGTAATTTTAGCCTCTGTGGTCTGTGGCTCGCATGTCCAAATAGCGTCAATCTGGCTATTTTGGAACATCTTCATGCGGATAAAGATATCGTTTATCTGTGCTCCGTAAGACCTATTGGTTAAGGTATGAACTTCAAAAACCTGCTTTGTGAGATACTGAGTAATAGAGTTGAAGGACATTCCGATAATCTTATCGCCTAAGTCTTCAATGCTTTTGATACCTGAAAGCGGTGTTACCATGAGCTGCCATGAAGTGTTTGTCTCGGTCATATAATCGAGAATAGTGTTCTTTGACTGCTTTAAGTACTCTGCTTGGATAAGGTCTGTAACTGCAGCTTGCACACGATTACGTTCCATTGCAGTATCGCAATCTTGCTGAGAAGTATATTCTAACAACCTAATATCGATATCATCGGCATTGTATAATGCGCTGTCTTTCAGTAAGAAAACAGGCAAACAATCCATTGTAGGCATCACACCAACCTTGAAAGCGCGTTGGTATGCCACCTCTTCAACCTTGTTCTTACGCTTCTCAATAAGCGATTCCTCTTGGTCGGATACCTGGCAACCCACTATTGCGAAGGCTGCAAGGATTAGTAAATACTTTATTCTACCCATTGTCATAATGTTGCAAAAGTAAACAATAATTTTGTAATTACGAAAAAAAAACCATACTTTTGTGCGTAAATATGGCAAAAGATAAAATAGCATTCGTTTGTGATTACTGCGGACATGAGAGTGCAAAGTGGATTGGAAAGTGTCCGAGCTGCGGACAATGGAATACGTTTAAGCAAGTGCGCATAGCTCCAGAGACGGGGCTTAGTACTGCAAAAACACTTGTAGCGCATACCTTTGGCGCACCGAAAAGCAATGTTCCACAGGCACTTAGCGATGTTTCTTCGGCAGAAGAGATACGTATTGACATGAAAGACAACGAACTTAATCGTGTTCTTGGTGGCGGTCTTGTTGTTGGAAGTATGGTGTTAATAGGTGGAGAACCAGGCATTGGTAAGAGTACACTAACGCTTCAGACTTTGTTAAACACCGATCGCAAGGTGCTATATGTTAGCGGAGAGGAAAGTCCACAGCAGATAAAGATGCGTGCTTTGCGCATTTCTGAGTCTATTCCAAATAACATTGTCATTCTTTCAGAGACTTCCATAGAAAAGATTTTTAGTTGTATTAAGGAAGTAAACCCCGAATTATTAGTTATAGATTCTATTCAAACAGTCGCCACAGAGATTGTTTCAAGTAGCGCCGGAAGCATTACTCAAATACGAGAGAGTGCTGCCGCCCTGCTACAATTGGCTAAATCGAGCGACATTCCCGTTATTCTTATCGGTCATATCAATAAGGAAGGCTCCATAGCAGGGCCGAAAGTGCTTGAACATATAGTCGATACGGTGCTCCAATTCGAAGGAGACCAGCATTATATGTACCGTATTTTGCGCAGTATCAAGAACCGTTTCGGTTCAACATCGGAACTGGGGATATACGAAATGGGCCAAAACGGACTGCGACCAGTTAGCAATCCGTCGGAGTTGTTGCTCACTGACACTCCCGAAGACCTATCGGGGGTGGCTATTTCAAGTGCTATTGAAGGCGTACGGCCCTTCCTTGTGGAGACACAAGCCCTTGTTTCGTCGGCTGCATACGGCACTCCGCAACGCTCCGCAACCGGTTTCGACCAGCGAAGGCTCAATATGCTGCTTGCAGTGTTGGAGAAACGTGTTGGATTTAAGCTTATGCAAAAGGACGTTTTCCTTAATATTGCAGGCGGATTGCGTATTACTGACATGGCAATGGACTTGAGTGTGATTGCAGCAGTGTTGTCGTCGAACGTCGATACCCCCATCGAGGCAGGGTGGTGTATGGCGGGCGAAGTGGGATTAAGCGGCGAAGTGCGTCCCGTTAGCCGTATAGAGCAACGCATTGCAGAGGCAGAGAAGTTGGGTTTCAGTCATATTATCATTCCTAAAAACAATGCACAAGGACTTAAGGGGCGCTATAAGATAACCACACACCCTGTTGCAAAAGTGGAAGAAGCCTTGCGTTTGCTGTTCGGATAGTTGGGTTGGATAAGGCGATAGAAGTGTAAATATATTTCGCAAGTGCAACTGTTGCGTAACAGACTGTATGCCAATACTTTGCAAAACCTATTGTTTTGCGTTCCAAAAGCGGCTGTTTTGCACGGTAAAAGCGTATGTTTTGCATTGCAAAAGAGCCGCTTTCGCAATGCAAAATCGAAATTAGTGTTTTTCTTCGGAATTATTTTTACAAAATCGAGGCGATTTTTAGGTTTTGTGATAGAGTTCCTAGGGAATCTAGTTTTCCTAGATTTTATAGATGAACTTGCTGCTTTCTTGGTGTTAGGAGCGTGATGAAACACGCCCCTAACTGTGTTTGGGAAAGGTTTTTGTGCTTGAAGCCCTATATATAATAAGGTGTAAGGATAGCAAAAACCTCGTTGTAGAGTTTGCAAGGGCAACGTTATTCCAATTCGGAAAGTTCAAGCCAACGTAGTTCTTTTTCGTCTAACTCGTCTTTCTTCTTCGGCAATTGTTTGCTGATTTCGGTGAGTTGGTCTATTTCAAGCGTACCCGAACAGAGTTGTTCTTCCATTGTTGCAATCTCGTTGGTAAGCTTTTCTATATCCGCAGTGAGCATTTCGTATTCTCGTTTCTCCTTATAGCTCATGCGTTTGCGTGTTTCGTTGTGGTAATCGCGCTGTGTTGTAGTTTTCTTTTCCTTAGTTTTGTTATCCTCTACTAACTCTTTGCTCTTCAAAGCTTGGTAGTCTCGGAACTGCGTATAGTTGCCTGGGAAGTCTTTTACTTGTCCTTCGCCTTGGAAAACGAGCAGATGATCTACCACCTTATCCATGAAATAGCGGTCGTGCGATACCACGATGACACAGCCAGGGAAGTCTTGTAGATATTCCTCAAGTATCTGAAGCGTTTGTATATCAAGGTCGTTAGTAGGCTCATCGAGTATTAAAAAGTTCGGATTGCGCATCAAAACTGTGCACAAATAGAGCTTACGCTTCTCTCCACCCGATAGTTTTGCCACGTAATTGTGCTGCATTTCGGGTGTAAAAAGGAAGTAATTGAGGAACTGCGATGCCGTCATGTGGCGGCCACCGCCAAGGTCTATGTAGTCGGCAATATCGGTTATGATGTCGATAACCTTTTGGTCGTCTCTGAACTTTAGTCCATCTTGCGAGAAATAACCGAACCTAACGGTCTCTCCGATATCGAATTTTCCATCGTCAGGCTTTACCAATCCGAGCAGCATCTTAATGAAAGTAGACTTCCCCGTGCCGTTATTACCGACTATTCCCATCTTTTCGAAACGGGCAAAGTTATAGTAGAAGTCTTTCAGAATGACTTTTTCGTCGAACGCCTTTGATACATACTGGCACTCAAATATCTTGCTTCCGATGTAAACGTTGGACGCTTTCAGTCTGATTTGCCTTTCTTCGATGCGTTGAAGAGCTTTTGCTTGGAGTTCGTAGAAGGCTTCTTCCCGATAGCGCGCCTTGTGTCCGCGCGCTTGTGGCTGCCTTCTCATCCACTCTAACTCCGTTCTGTAGAGGTTATTTGCACGCGCTATCTCTGCCTTTGTATTGGCAATGCGTTCCTGTCTCTTCTCTAAATAGAAGGAATAGTTGCCCCGATAGGTGTAAATCGTGCGGTTGTCAAGTTCAAGAATAATGTTACACACGTTGTCAAGGAAGTATCGGTCGTGTGTAACCATGAGGAGAGTCTTGTTCCCTCTCGCCAAAAAACCTTCTAACCACTCTATCATTTCAAGGTCAAGGTGGTTGGTTGGTTCGTCAAGAATGAGCAAATCGGGTTCAAGTATCAGCACATTTGCAAGTGCTACGCGCTTCTGTTGTCCGCCACTAAGCTGCCCCATAGGCTGGTTTAGGTCGGTTATCTTAAGCGTTGTAAGTATTTGTTTGGCCTTTAATACCTTGTCTGGGTCGCCTTATGATTGAAACAAGCATCGAGTACCGACTCTTCGGGGTTGAATTTCGGACTTTGTTCCAGGCAACTTACACGCAAATCGTTGCGATAAATAATGGATCCCGACTCGTAACCCTCCTTTCCTGTGAGGATGGAAAGTAGGGTAGACTTGCCCGTTCCGTTCTTCGCAATCAGTCCGACATGCTGTCCTTCTGCAATGGAGAAGGATATTTCATCAAACAAAATCTGCGCTCCGAAGCGTTTCGATAGCTTTTGAACGTCTAAATAAGGTATCTGTGCCATTGCTTATTCGGCTGTATCGTTTGCCAAATCCGTATTGATGCTCTCGATATAGTCAAGCACTTCCTCTCTGCCTACCTTGTTTTCAGAAGATGTTATAAAGTAGGGTGGGGTAACTTCCCACGTGTCTTCCAACTTCTTCATCCATGCTTCGGCATTGGCTTTCGCCTTTCCTCCCGATAGTTTATCGGCCTTTGTGAAGACGATAGAGAACGGAATGTTGCTTTGTCCTAACCAATCGATAAACTCGCGGTCTATCTTTTGCTGCTCATGACGTATATCGATAAGTACGAATACGTTCACGAGCTGCTTGCGTTGCAAGATATATTGCGCAATCATCTGTTCGAGTTTGTTGCGCACAGTCTTTGAGTTCTTAGCATAACCGTAGCCAGGAAGGTCTACAATATACCACTCCTTGTTAATAATAAAGTGGTTGATGAGCAATGTTTTGCCAGGCTTTGCCGATGTCTTGGCAAGGCCTTTGTGATTGCAAAGCATGTTAATCAGGCTCGACTTGCCCACGTTCGAACGACCGATGAACGCATATTCGTTCTTCGTATCGTTAGGACACTTCGCTATTGTAGGCGATGATAGGCTGAATTCCGAAGTCTTTATAATCATGTTAGCAGTTCTTATTGCATATCATAAACTACCTGCATGAGCTTCTTTCCTAATGCATCAGCTTCTTCCATGCTACTTGCTTCGCTGTAAACACGTATGATTGGTTCGGTATTAGACTTGCGGAGGTGTACCCAAGCTGTTGGGAAATCAAGCTTAACACCATCTATATCGGTTACCTGCACGTCCTTTTCGTTTCCGTAAAGTTCCTTAACTTTAACGAGAATAGCGTCTACATCGGTTTCAGGAGTGAGGTCGATGCGGTTCTTTGCAATGAAATATTCAGGGTAAGTCTTGCGCAATTCGCTTGCCTTCATGCCCTTTTGAGCCAACGAACTAAGGAAAAGTACGATGCCAACAAGCGCATCACGACCGTAATGACTATCTGGATAGATGACACCACCATTACCTTCGCCACCTATAACAGCCCCAACTTCCTTCATTTTGGTAGTAACATTCACCTCGCCAACAGCTGCAGCGTAGTACTTTCCGCCATGTTTTTCAGTTACATCGCGTAGTGCTCGTGTTGAAGAAAGGTTGCTAACGGTGTTTCCTTTTACGTGGTCGAGAATGTAATCAGCCACACTTACCAGTGTATATTCCTCTCCGTACATGATTCCATCTTCGCGTATGAACGCCAAACGGTCTACGTCTGGGTCTACAACAATACCGAGATCGTAGCCTCCTTTCTTTATTTCTGCCATGATACCACCGAGATTTTTCTCTATAGGTTCGGGGTTATGAGCGAAGTCTCCAGTTGGTTCGCCGTACAACAACGTGTATTCTACGCCGATTTGGTCTAACAATTTGGGCAGAATAATACCTCCAACAGAGTTCACTGCGTCTACGCAGACACGGAATTTGCGTGCTTTAATTGCCTCCAAGTCTGCCAATTCAAGTGCTTTAACAGCGTCGATGTGGCGTTGATCAAACGAATCGTCCTCCTTATAACTACCAAGTTGGTCTACGTCTGCATAGTTGAAATCTTCCTTTTCTGCTATATCGAGTACGGCAGCGCCATCTTCTGCGGTGAGAAATTCGCCTTCGTGGTTCAATAGTTTCAGTGCATTCCACTGACGAGGGTTGTGCGAAGCGGTAATAATAATACCACCATCGGCTCCTTCCATACGCACTGCCAGCTCGGTAGTAGGTGTAGTTGCCAAGCCAATATTAACGACATCAGCGCCAATACCCATGAGAGTGCCGCACACAACGTTCTTTACCATCTCGCCAGAGATACGTGCGTCGCGTCCAACAACTATCTTTAGCTTCTTTCCTGGGTGCTGACTTGCAATGTAAGTAGCGTACGCAGAAGTGAATTTAACTATGTCAAGTGGGTTCAATGTGTCGCCTGTTGGTCCGCCAATCGTACCGCGGATGCCTGAAATAGACTTTATTAGTGTCATCTTTTTCTATAAATATTAAAGCCACGACTGCACATTGTGCGGTCGTGGCATGTTATTGTTTTATCGTATTATGTACCTCGTTGGAAAGTGATATCGTAGAAGCAAGCATATACTTCTTTGTTTGCTAAGACTTGTCCTTGTGCCGATGGGACGATAAGACGTACATGAGCTAACTTATCGGAAGCACTTGTGATGCGGCCAATCTTAATGTATGGCAGAGGAACAAGCCAGCCTTTAGGCACTGATGCACTTTTGTATATGCGTGCCATAACGCTCGACGACTTATCGAAAGAAGCCGAGTAAGTACCGCTTGTACGTGTTACCATCATCTTATCGACTATTCCGTCCCAACGCAAATTCATATTAGAGAGCTGCAAACTATCGCTTGCTACGTTAGTTTCTTCGAAGCGACAGAGTATAGTTGAGGTTTCTCCGTCTTTCAATTTCTCGCCTATTCCTTTCTCAACTATCTGCATATAGACTCCAGAATTCTTGAAAAGAACGTACTGATTCTTCGATACGTCGGTCGTAGAGTCTTGCTCTTGGAACTGACTTTCTGTTATAACGTTTATCTTATGGTTCACTATAAACGCATTTATAGACTTGCGCTCGCGTTTCAATTGGTCGTCGTAGGTTTCTTGTTTGCTGCATGAGGTGCTGCAAATTCCACCCAACACAATTGCGAGGAGAAAGATAATCTTCTTCATTTGTGATATTTTTGTTTCCTTATTTATTAACTGCAAAGGTAACAAAAGAAAACAAATATACGCACAAACTGCTGCTATAAAATATATAAAATATTGAAATTCGGTTCTGTTTGGCCACATTTTATCTCATATTACTGCATTTTGTAGGTTCTATCTGTTTTTGTTTTTCTCTATCTTTATGATGCAATAATCTTTCCAAACCATCGTTATTCATAATATGAATAAGGCAAAACTATTGAACATTATATTATTGTTCCTGTTTACTTTCTATGGTGTTGACGCTATGGGACAGTCGTTTACGCTGCAAGGAAAGGTATCCGACCAAGAAGGAAACCCCATTGAATTGGCGTCAGTTATAGTGGCTTCGCAAGGAAAAATGGTGATGAGTAACCTCAAGGGAGAGTTTAGCATGCAGCTACAGAGTGAGGATTCGGTTAAGATACGGTTCTCAATGCTTGGCTATAAAAGCAAAGTGCGCGTGCTACATCGCCCTCAAGGCAAACAAACGTTGCAGATTCAGCTTGTAAGCGACAATGAATTGCAAGAGGTTGTAGTCGAAGCGCATGCACCACAACATGGAACTACTGAAGAAATAAAGGTTGAAGCGACGAAGCGAACGCCCTCTGTTTCGGGCAATGCAGTTGAGGAAATACTGCAAACACAGGCTGGTGTGTCTACGCACTCCGAGCTTTCGTCGCAGTATAACGTGCGTGGCGGTACGTTCGACGAGAACTCTGTATATATAAATAATGTGGAAGTGTATCGTCCTTTCCTTGTTCGTAGCGGACAACAGGAGGGCCTTTCTGTTATCAATGCGGACCTTGTAGAACGCGTTGGATTCTCTACGGGAGGCTTTGAAGCAAAGTATGGCGATAAGATGAGCTCTGCTTTGGACATTACTTACAAGCGTCCGAAGCGCACAGAAGGCTTGATAAGTGCTTCAATGCTGGGCGCAAGCGGATATTTTGGACTTGCAGTGAAGAAGCTTACTTGGACAAATGGTTTACGTTATAAGACTAATAAGTATCTCTTAGGGTCGCTTCAAACACGTGGAGAATACAGACCTTCGTTCTTAGATTATCAGACTTATTTATCATGGCAGCCTTCTAAACGCTGGCAAATAGACTTTATTGGAAACATATCGGAGAACAATTATAACTTTGAACCCGAAGACCGAGAAACCAATTTCGGTACTTTGAAGAACGTAAAGTCCTTTAAAGTCTACTTTGATGGCCAAGAAAAGGACCTCTTCCGTACTTTCTTTGGCTCTTTAAGCCTTACTCATCACTTGTCATCGCGTACCGATATCTCGCTAATAGCGTCTGCTTTCTCTACCAAAGAGCAACAACGGTACGACATTCAAGGCCAATATTGGCTCACACAGACCGAAACTTCAGAGAATTTAGGCGTTGGAACGTACATGCAACACTCACGAGACTACTTGAAAGCAAACGTTAAGAGCTTGAAATTGATGTTGCAACAGCGTGCAGGAAAGCACAAAATAGAAGGTGCTTTGACCTATAAGATAGAGCAAATCAAAGAGAATTCTGCCGAATACGAGTATCGCGACTCGGCAGGATACAATGTTCCGCACACTGGCGAAACCCTCGACATGATATATTCGTTACGTGCGCGCAATAAGTTAGATGCAAAACGCTTTGAAGCATACGTGCAAGATACGTGGAATTTCCAAAGCAACGACTCTGTCCCCACGCTTTACCGATTGAATTATGGTGTGCGTTATGCGTACTGGGACTTCAACGGTGAAAGTATAGTTTCGCCTCGTGCATCGCTCAACATCACGCCAGGTTGGAACCGAAACCTATCGTTCCGTGTGGCAGCAGGTCTTTATTACCAAGCACCTTTCTACAAAGAGTTGCGCGATACCACAATGGTTAATGGTGTAACATACGCCCTTTTAAATCAGAAAACACGCTCGCAGCTTTCTATTCACGCCTTGGCGTCGATGAGTTATCGGTTCAATATGCTGAACAGACCATTTAAATTCACAGCCGAAGCATACTATAAGGCAATCTCACGCCTTGTTCCTTACTCGGTAGACAACGTGAAAGTAACTTATTACGGCGATAGTCAGACCACTGGACACGCCACTGGTTTGGACTTAAAACTATTCGGAGAGTTCGTACCAGGGGCCGATTCGTGGCTCACGCTCAGTGTTATGAACACCAGTATGAAGCTAAATGGAAAGAACGTACCGCTACCAACCGACCAGCGTTTCGCCTTAAACCTCTTCTTTACCGACTACTTCCCTGGCTCAACACGCTGGCGAATGTCGCTGAAACTGGCATACGCAGACGGCTTACCCTTCTCAGCGCCACACCAAGAGTTAAGTAGTAACTCGTTTAGAGCGCCTGCATACAAGCGTGCCGATATTGGAATGAGCTACCGACTATTCGATAATAACGATGGTTCGCGACACTCTATCTTCCGTAATATATGGCTCGGATTAGACTGTTTGAACCTCTTTGGAATCAATAACGTGAACTCTTATTATTGGATAACCGATATCTCGGGACAACAATATGCCGTGCCTAACTATTTAACTGGCCGACAAATCAATGCGAAAGTATCGGTAGAGTTTTAAAATAAAACTGCATATATAAGACTTTTTAACACGTTCTATTTGTAATAAGTACATATTTGTAGTATCTTTGCAGCGAAAAATTAATTATTAAAATAAAAGAAAGACATTATGAAGAAATATGAATGTGAGACTTGCGGTTACGTTTACGATCCAGAAGTAGGCGACCCAGATGGTGGCATTGCGCCAGGAACAGCTTTTGAAGATATCCCAGATGATTGGGTATGCCCACTCTGTGGCGTTTCAAAAGAGGACTTCTTTGTAGTTGAAGAATAATTTCATAAGATAATAATTTAGATGTTAATGAAGAAAGGTATATGGCTTTTAGCTTATACCTTTTTTTATTTTGTAATACTTAGACAGTTGATTCACTATTTGCTGACTTTTCTTTTGCAATCTATTGTCAGTTGCTTTGTTATTCATTGGTTTTTATTTTGCGTGTTCATGGAGTATAGTGGTTGTGTCATTCATCACAATATTACTTATTCACTATGTTGCTTCTATTCCTCAAACAACTGCTATATGGATAGAAATAGCAGGGCATAAGCTATCCATAAACCATGTTGCTATTTTTTGTATAAAATTGCTTTAGTTCTGCAAAGAAATACGATTGTAAAACGTTATAGCCTCTTTGATTTTCCAAAAGAGCCTGTTTTGCAACGCAAAAGAGCCTGTTTTACCGTGCAATATAGGCACTTTTGCAATGCAAAACAACCCCTATTGTAATGCATTGATATAAAGTTAGTTACACAATGTAAGTTTTGTTGAAAGCTACAGATGGGAATATCGTATATTTATAAGCATTCTTGTGCTTTTCTATTGGTATAAAAACAACAAAAGCGCAGGGCGATAATCGTCTTGCGCTTTCGTTATTTTTAAATAAGCTTTCGCCTATTTTGGTCTCTGCTTGATTTGAGGTTCGCGCCTCTCGGCGTTCCCCTGAAAATCTCGCATCGAATTGTTATCCTTTCTTCAATCTTTCTTTTGTTACCTTAAACTAATCCTATCAACCTGAACAATCTCTTTTGTTCTCCTTAAATAAAACAACTAAAAACCTAAATCTATTACTATTAACCTAAACAATCTAATAACCTTTTTTGTCTTTTTGACAATGCAAAGGTACGCAGCTTTCACGATATTAAAAAATATTTCTACCTATTTTTTGCTGAAAAACAGTCTTTCTTGACCTGCGTCAATCCTTTATTGTGTTCGCACACACAAAACATTCGCTTTCTTGAAAAAATGGTCTTATTTTGGTATGAGATGTCTTTTGAGTTTCGATGCATTATTTTTTGATTTTCTACCCCAATAATTTTCTTACTTTCTTCTATGCGATGATGATTTTAGTAGAATATTCTTTGCCGTTCATTTCAAAAGCAACTGCTGTGCTGTTCTTTTTCCTTTGCAGTAGTGTTCTTTCGTTTATGTTGAGCGCATTGATGGGTAAAACTATTTTAAACGACAGTTTTATATTAGAAAAGGCAAAGAGGAGAGAATAGCTTTTAACTGCGCTACGAATGCAAAAATAGAGTAGTAGGGGACGAGTGCAGATAATATTCTGCCTTCGTCTTACTTTATCATATCTGTTAGAACAAAGGAATGAAGATGATAAAACGAAAAAACAGATTGCAGAAACCGAACTTTCGGAATTGCAATCTGTTGTTGTTTGGTAGGTAAGTATCAAATTTGTGCGACTGCACACTATGGTAGTTATACCATGATAGATACAGTTTCTTTAGAGTCCCATGCTTGGAACACCTTCCATAGAATTATCTTCTACAGTATTATTGTCTTCGAGTTTCTCTTTCAAAAAGTCGAGCATCAAGCGTATTGCCTTATTTGTTGCAATGGCAAGATTGATGTCTCGTCCGAAATCCTCGGTTAGTTTGAACGTTCTAATGTCGTCTTTGTTGCCGTAACCAATCCATATTGTGCCGACAGGAGCCTCTGGAGTGCCACCGCTTGGTCCTGCTGTTCCTGTTGCAGATATGGCGAAATCAACCTTCAAAGCGTCAATAGCACCTCTTACCATCTGGCGTGCCACTTCCTCGCTAACGGCAGTTTGCTCTTCCAAAGTCTCGGGAGAAACACCCAAAACGTGAGTTTTTACTTCGTCGGTGTATGATATAATGCCACCTTTAAAATAGTTTGAAGCACCAGGAATGGCTATAATTGTTTCGCTAATGCGTCCTCCCGTGCAGCTTTCAGCAGTACCGAGAGAGTATTCCGATGCGTAAAGTAGGTCGCCAATTTGGCGTGATAATATTTTACTTTCAAATTCCATAGTCGTTTATATCTATTCAAATGTAACTTTACTAAAGGCTGGTATGTCGATAGTTGCAAATTTTCCGTCGCGATACTTAAACGTTCCAACGCTGGCAATCATAGCTGCATTGTCGGTGGTATAACTAAACTTAGGTATGTATATCGTCCAACCGAAACGCGCAGCGTGGTCGTGGAAGGCATTGCGAAGACCATTATTAGCCGATACTCCGCCTGCTACGGCAACATGCTTGATGCCTGTGTCCTTCACAGCTTTGCGAAGTTTCTTCATTAAAATGTCTACAATGGTAAACTCTAAGCTCGCAGCGAGGTCGTTTTTGTGGTGTTCTATGAAGTCAGGATCGCCCTGTATCCACTCACGAAGGTTATAAAGGAACGATGTTTTAAGCCCCGAGAAAGAGTAATCGTAGCCCGATACGTTCGGTTCAGCGAACTTAAAGGCCGTCGGATCGCCTTGACGAGCCAGCTTATCGATTATTGGACCGCCTGGATAACCTAATCCCATGACCTTAGAACACTTGTCTATGGCTTCTCCAGCAGCGTCATCGATAGTCTGTCCGAGCACTTCCATGTCGTTATAAGCATTCACTTTGACAATCTGAGAGTTGCCTCCAGATACCAAAAGGCATATAAATGGGAATGGGGGCTGGTTGTTATCGTCGTCAGTTTCTTTGATAAAGTGGGCAAGAACGTGCCCTTGTAGGTGGTTAACGTCAATGAGCGGTATGCCCAACGAACGCGCAAAGCCTTTTGCAAAGCTTACTCCGACGAGCAAACTGCCCATGAGTCCTGGTCCACGCGTAAAGGCAACGGCTGATAATTGCTCCTTTGTGATACCCGCACGCTTAATGGCTTGGTCTACAACAGGCACTACATTCTGTTGGTGTGCACGCGATGCCAGCTCTGGAACAACGCCTCCGTATGCCTTATGGACATCTTGTGTGGCTGTAACATTGCTTAGAATAACTCCGTTGCGTAGCACCGCTGCGCTGGTATCGTCGCAGCTACTCTCTATACCTAATATATATATATCCTCGTTTTTCTTCATTGTTGTTGTGTTGTTGCGTTGAGGACGCTTCAGCTTATTTGTCTTTTCCCGTTGCGAATAGGGCTTAAAGACTTTATTTTGCTACTGTTTTTTTAATACGTAAGTATTTCCAATCCGTGCTCAGTCATTAGGAAAGTATGTTCCCATTGGCTGAAGGAAGTTCGTCGCCAGTGATGATTTCCCAACCGTATGGGTCTTCTGCGTTGATAAAAACCTTCCATGTGCCTTGGTTTATCATTGGTTCGATGGTGAAAACCATGCCCGGAACAAGCAGCATACCAGTACCCGCGTGTCCGAAATGGGATACTTCTGGCTCTTCGTGGAAGTCGAGTCCCACGCCATGACCGCACAAATCGCGTACTACTCCATAGCCATGTTTCTTCTCGGCATGCTTCTGTATGGCGTGTCCAATGTCTCCAACGAACGAGTAAGGCTTAGCTGCTTCCATGCCAATCTCAAGACATTCCTTTGCAACACGCACCAGTTTTTCTTTCTCTGGTGTAGTTTTTCCGATGATGAACATACGGCTTGCGTCAGCATAATAGCCATCAACGATGCACGTCATGTCTACATTTACGATGTCGCCCTCTTGCAAAACGTCTTCTTTCTTAGGTATTCCATGGCACACCACTTCGTTAATGCTGGTGCAAACGCTCTTCGGGAAGCCCTCATAGTTAAGGCATGCGGGTGTAGCATTGTGCTCTTTGCAGTATGCCATGCATATATCGTCAATCTCTTGCGTATTCATTCCCACGTGTATAGCGTCAGCCACAGCGTCTAAGCAACCAGTGTTAATGACACCAGCGCGGCGGATTCCTTCAATTTGTTCGGGTGTTTTTATAAGGTTTCGAGTAGGAACCAACTTGCCTCTCTTCTCGAATTCCATTATTTTTTTATCCATTTCGGTGGGTTCTTGTCCCGGTAGACAGTGCCACCTTCTCTTTTTCAATATCATTGTTACCGTTGTTAAACTTTTCTGCAAAAGTACTATAATAAATATAGATAGCAAAGGAATTAACTCATTTTTACCCCCTAAAGCTTACAAGAATGCTGATATGCGCTTATTCTTGCCACACTTTGATATTGGCATTTGTAAAAACTTTGTTTGTAAAAGAATATGTATAATCTCACCATATAAAGCTTGATTTAAATCAATTAAGCGAGATTTAGAAAATATTTTAACTAAAATGTTTGTATAATCAAATGTTTATTTCTATCTTTGCTTACAGATTAATAGTGGTAAACTAATAAGTTTAGCATTATCATTTAAGGAAAAATAGCGTGTTTAGGAGATGCGTTAAAATTTTCTCAGGAGCAGTGATGCTCACCAAATGTTTATATTTAAGTTTATAAAAGTTTTCTTCAGTAAAAGTTATAGATTAGGTAGAAAATGATTGAATCAGGATAACTTCTCTGTTTCAAGCCACTTTTTTCAAAACGAAAATATAGTAACACCACTTGCTTACTTTTTCTTTTATACTATTATAGATTACCCATTTACTCTTGATTCATGCACTGATAGCAAATAATTGTATCATTGCGGTTGATTTGTTGTGAATTCTTAACGAGTTACAACAGCTATTTTTGTTATCGCACACGCTCTTAAAATAAGTTAAAGCAAGCGGAAATGATGTGTAAAAATTTTGATATTAAATAAAAATAGCGTACATTTACAATCGTTATCCTGAAACAATCTTATAGCCTTACTAACTAATGCCTAACATAAAATAGAAACGACGGTCTGAGAAGATCGTCGTTTTCTCTAGTTTATAGGAATTGTCCTGATTTCTGATAGAGGTTCTTTACTTTTGTAAAGATAATCTAATAGAAAAGTGATGTAAATTGTTTCGTGTTTCAAAAGTGCCTGTTTTGCGTTGCAATATAGGCTCTTTTATTATGCAAAAGTATGGTTTTTGCACGCCAAAAACCATACTTTTGTAATACAGAAAAATGGACTTTCGTAAGGCGTTGTCTATTAGATGGTTATGAGCTGCGGTATGCTTCGGTTACAACTGGTAGATGTTTCGTACATTATTATATGGTGTAAATGCCACCACACTCGGTAGTTTGTTGTATGCTTGTTGGCATTTTGCACGCCTTTCGCCTTTGTTGTATATGGTAATATCTTTATTATGAGGTTTATAAACTATGTTTATGGCGGAACAAAATAAACCAACTTTAATAACCAATTAGGCAAGAACCACGTGTTAATAAATAATAAACACATTGTGAGAAAAATGTTATGAAAAGTTTTTGTCCTTTAAATTAATTTGCATATCTTTGCGAAATGAAACTAAATATTCGTATGTAGAGAGAGTATAACAAACAATATATAGAAATGGAGGTGTAGTTCTGGCTGCTTATGCGCCACATTGCAATGCTGTTGTTTTGTGGAAGGGGTAATGCTAAAATAAATTTTTATGTTTGCCTAAATGCCGTTTATGGCAACAAAAAGAGGATTTTATGGCATACTAATAAGCGTACGAACACGGTTAAAATAACCACTTACTTTCTGTAATACAATCAATTAAAAAGCTCAATCACACAAAAATAATATAAACAAAACGTAAAATGAAAAAACTATTAGTATTAGTATGTGCTGCCATTGTAAGTATTTCTGCTTCAGCACAAAAGGGAGATAAGGCAATAGGTGTAAACCTTTCGTATGGTACAAAAGTAAAAAATATAGGCTTAGGAGTAAAAGGTCAGTACTATTTAACCGACCGTTTGCGTGGCGAAGCATCTATAGATTACTTTTTAAAGAAGGACGATGTATCTATGTGGGATATAAATGCAAACCTCCATTACCTGTTTGATGTTGCTCCAAAACTACAGGTTTATCCTGTTGTGGGGGTAGGTTATACAAAGTGGAATGTGCAATTTATACTGTTAGACGGCAAGAAGAAGTCGGCATCAGAAGACAAATTTGCGACTAATCTTGGGTGTGGTGTACAGTATCAGCTTATCAGTAGGATTAATGTGAATGCAGAATTGAAATATCAAATTATAGATAATTACAACCAATTGGTGCCAAGTGTGGGACTGACATATAGATTATAAAGTTTTTTTATAGAGGTTGTTAAACCGTAGGTTTGCCTCTATTATGATAAGAAAGGTGTGGCTGAAGCATTTGCTTTCCACACCTTTTATAGTTTAAACCTAAAAAACTGTTAGAACAAATATATACTTTGTTTTGTTGTAGAGTATGTTATGTTGCGTATAAACAAAGTATAACGAGCTATAATAAACGGCAAACGACGAACAAAAGAGGGGGAGGAGAATATTGCATTAACAAGGTGTGGCGGTTGTTTTTGTGGGTTTATACACACTGTAAAACTGTAGTTTCGGCTTTGTTAGCTTGTTTTTTGCTATAAAAAAACTCCTACCTGTCTTATAAAAAGACAAAGTAGGAGTTCAGAAAATATATGGTATTTATAAGTTTTTCTATATTTTAGCGCATTGTAAGCATAACAACGCTGCTGCCAAAACAAACGTAAGGTTGTTCTGTAGTATATATATTGTAGTAGTTTCTACTGTTTATACTTCTCTACACCCAGCTTATACATATCGTTACCTTCGTGGTCTATGGCAACAATAACGGGCAATTCTTCTACCCGAAGACGGCGTATAGCCTCTGTTCCAAGCTCATCGAAGGCAATAACTTCTGCCTCTTTAACAGCCTTTGCCATAAGTGCGGCTGCGCCACCAATGGCAGCAAAGTAGACTCCGGTATATTTTTTTAGTGCATCGATAACCTCTTCTGAACGTGAACCTTTACCTATCATGACACGTAAACCTTCTTGAATGAGGCGAGGAGAATAGGCGTCCATGCGCCCACCCGTTGTCGGACCAACTGAACCAATAGGCTGTCCTGGTTTCGCAGGGCATGGTCCAGCATAGTAAACAGCCTGTCCTTCAAAATCGAAAGGCATGGCTTCGCCTGCATCAAGCATTTCGCAAAGACGCTTATGAGCTGCATCGCGTGCAGTATATATGGTGCCTGAGATGTAAACCATGTCGCCAGCGTGGAGCGATTTGATGGTTTCATCAGTGAAAGGGGCTGATATTATTCGTTTTTCTTCCATAATATGTTTTCTTATAATTGCTGTTTAGAGTGAACCTTCGGCATGTCTTGTGGCGTGGCAACCTATGTTTACCGATACTGGCAAACCTGCAATGTGGGTAGCATTAGTAAGAATGCTAACCTGTAGGGCCGTTGTTGAACCACCAAAACCACATGGTCCGATGCCGAGTTTATTGATTTCTTCTAACAATTCTTTCTCCAATTCAGCTACATGTGGCTTTTCGCTCACACTACCAACAGGGCGGAGAAGGGCTTTCTTACTTAGGAATGCTGCACGTTCCATAGTTCCGCCAATGCCAATACCTACAATGATGGGTGGGCAAGGATTACCGCCAGCATGGAAAATGGTATCTATGACAAACTCTTTGATACCTTTTACGCCTGCACTTGGCGTAAGCATCTTGAGTCCACTCTTGTTTTCGCTGCCGAACCCCTTAGGTGCTACAGTGATATGGAACTCGTTTCCGGGAACGATTTCATAATGAATGATGGCAGGAGTGTTGTCTGTTGTATTCACACGGTCTATCGGATCCTTCACAACAGACTTACGCAAATATCCATTTGCATAGCCTTGACGCACGCCTTGGTTAATGGCTTCTTCTATGAAACCACCTGTTACGTGGCACTCTTGGCCCATTTTGACGAACACAACAGTCATTCCTGTGTCTTGACACATAGGTACTCGCTCGGTTTTAGCTATGTCGGCATTCTTTACTATCGTGCCAATAATTTCGCTTGCCAATGGTGATTTCTCTTGTTTTTGGCATACTGCGAGCTTGTTGTATATATCGTCTGCAAGCACGTAACATGCTTCAATACAAAGTTTTTCTACTAACTCTGTAATTTTAGATGCTTCAATTTCTCTCATTTATCTAAACTTTTCTTGTAAGGAAATACTGTGTATTTCTGTTCTCAATGTTTTCGCAATTCTTGTCTACAATACCGATTAGACAGTAGGCTTTACTATGTGCATCGTACATAAGTTCCTTTACGAAAGAGAAATCTTCTAACTCTTTCGTATTGGCAACCTGCAAACGCGGACCACCACATTCTATTATATGGTCGCCAATTGTGATGTGTTCTTCATCGTAATAGGCTACTGGCAGTTGCTGATCTATTACTTCCTTTACGTAATCTTCTACTTCTTGAATGTCAAATTCTTCATGATTGTAGAACTTTAATACGAATCCGTTGCGTATATCAGAGAAGTAATAGCTATCTGGAGAGATGCCGTAGTTTTCCTCAAGTATATAACGAGTGATTTCTTCGGCCGTGTGTGCCTCTTACGATACTTCAATGACTCGTGCACTATGGTGTAAATACTTTCTGGAAGAGGACCGAACATCGTTGGACGAACCACGATAATCTCTTCGCCAATGCCCACTATCAAGTCGGCATTACGGCCTAAAGCTTCACGCAATAGGTTGAAATGCTCGACGATGACACGCTTCTTGCGTTCCAACAATGTCTTAACGAACTCTGCAATTTCCCACATCTGCATGAAGCCCATGAGGAAACGAATATCCAAATGGAACGATGATGCCTCTTTTATTTCGCCCAATGCAATGGCTTCACGCATAGAAAGAATCTTGCGAGGATTAATAACGTCATCATCATTAGTGAGTTCTAGTCCGGGAAACATACCTTTGATAAGCGAAGACTTGCCTGAACCTGCATCTCCGACAATGCCGATAAGACGGTCGGAGTATAGAAGGTGGCGCTGCGAAATGTGGTCGCCAAGAAATATTAGACGCTCTTTGCCGCGTGGGGCGTAGTACTGCGTCGATATAAGGTATTGCTGTAGCGGATTTATCATTGCTTGTTCGTGTTAAGTGTTGAGTGAGAAGCGGCGTCTGCTGCCTATGTTTTATAGAATTTACAGTATAGAAACTGTCAATAAAAAACAAGTTGGCACGTTACCATTATATAGGTTTCGGTGCCAACTCGCTCTATGTTTGTATTACAATTCGAAGTTCAACTTCATTAAAGGTGTGTGCTGCTGTGCACCATAAACATCGGTTTCGCCTAATGAACCTGATGGTATCGGACGTACGATGGTTATCTTTATGGCCTTCGCAGGGTCGAAATGAATGATGTTGATAATATCTTCAGCCTTGATATGGTAGAGTTCGCAGAACATCTTTTCGTTGAAAATGTTAGCGTCCTTCACCTTATAATACATATCAAAGTCTTTGAATATGACGTCGAATGTAAGCTCGAAAGGCCCTGAATTCTTGCTGCGAATAACAGAAGCCACGTCTACTAATTTATATTGTGCCATGTTTTTATCTCCTTTTACTGTTAGTTACTTGCATTCTCCCCTGTCGAAATTGACATAAGTAATAGGGAAAAGACTTGTAGGATCGTCTACTTCCAAGAGGTGATAGATATTGAACTCGTAAACTTCGCCCATCTTACAGTCTGATGGAGAGAATGGGAAGGCGAGGTTACCTGATGTAGAATAGCGACCATCGTAACCGAAGTGAAGCATTGTGCTTCGTGCAAAGCTACAGATAGTATTCGCTGTTTCTTGGTTATCAGCAACTGCTTCGATGATGATAAGCAACTCATCAGAGTGTGATTCCTCAGCTCCTTCGAACATAGCCATTACGCCTTTCTTGCCGTAAATCTTGAAATCAAGGAAGAAATCGGTTATTCCGTACTTCTTAAAGTTATCTTCTACGCGAGCACGAACGGCCTTTGTGATTTCATCTATCTTAGAAATCATAATAGGATCCTTTACTGCTGCTGGCGACATAGTACGATAACCTACGCGACGAACACCTTCAAGCTTAACGTAATACTTGTCGGTTGGTACGAATTTAGAGCCAGAAACGCACACCTTATTCTCATCAACTTGTTCGAATTTGCATTCGTGTAGGTTGATTGCACCACCTGGACCAGGCAAGATATAAGGGTTTGTCTTCTCGTAGAGAGTGTGTCCTGCTATAGAAAGTGTGGTACACTTGCGAGCTGGAGACAATGGTTCAAGCACGAAATTATCGTGGCGGAGGTAGCCAAACATACAATCGCTACCGCTTCCTGGTAGTGCGCAGATAGCCGCACACTCAAGGATTTTACCCAAGTGAATGGCCAAACCTTTAGGGAATCCTTCCTTGATAGGGAGGGCTGCAAATACTGAAGGGTCGTAAGAACGACCTGCAATGATAACATCTGCACCTTCTTCCAGTGCCTTGATATATGGCTCTTCACCCATCTGAGCAACGATGTGAACTGCCTCGTCTACATCTTTTTCTTCAATAGGCTTCGCTGGAGCAAGTGGAGTAACCTTACCATTGCGGAGGTTTTCCTTAATAAATTCTTTTTCAAACTCAGACTGAATGACAGCCATCTTGAATGAAAGACCTTTTTCTTTTGCTATTTCACGTACTATATCAAGTACGAATTCAACGTGAGGACGTGCTCCGCTACCACCAGCAGTACCAACAATAACAGGTACTTTAGCCTCGATACCAGCTGGAATCATGATTTCCAAGTCGCGTTTTACCGAGTTGCGGTCTGTGAAAGACTTGCCTGCGCCAAGATAATATGGGCCTGGATCTGATGAACCAGCATCTACAGCGATTACATGTGGCTTGCGTTTCATACCCTCTACAAACGATTCCATTGGGAAACCATAGCCCAAAATCGCTGTAGTGGAAAGTATTCTGATTTCTTCCATCTTCTTTTTTCTTTTTAATTACTTAGCCGAAACCAAGATAAGATTACTTGGTCTGAACCAAGATTTAATTACTTAGTCAAAGCTAAGATACGGCTCATTTCGTTGAAGACAATCATATAGCCTTCATCAACACCCATTCCTGGTTTTGCAAGATACTGTACTGGCTTAGTCGCCATAGCAATGTTTGCACATACTTCTGCAGAGCGGTTTGTTTCATTACAAGTACCACCGAGGTAAGCACCCATACCATTTTCTTTGCAATAGAGTACAGCTTCGATTGTGTTATTGATACCACCGAGGTCTGGAGTCTTAATTTGTGCCATGTGACCAGCCTTCTTTTCAGTGAAAGCTTTGATGTCTTCCAAAGTGTTGCACCACTCGTCTGCAACGATTTCAGCATCAATTCCATCGCGATCCATGGCTGCACGGATAGCTGCCAAAGCATCTATTTGAGCTTCACGTTCGCCCATATCCACTGGACCTTCCACACGCAAGTGGAATGGTTTAGCTATTTCTGCAACTTCACCGATATACTTTGCGATTGCCTCAAAGTCGTTGTTGAACACGATACCAAGTGTACCATAAACGTCAATGTGGAATGTTGGGTTGTAACATTCGCATGGACGAAGTTCAAGAATACGATTGCGGAGCCATTCTACATACTCTTTGATCTTTTCACCTTTCAATCCAACCTTTGTTTCTACGTGGTTGAAGAGAGCGTGAGGCAATACATCAGCACGCTTCATAATCATTTTATCAGCGTTCAAATAGCGGTCGTCGCCTGACTGAGAGAAGATAGGAATAATTTCTTTTGATACTTCTGTTCCGTATTCTTCAGCGATTACCTGTGCCATTAACTTGCATTGGCTCTTTGCAACAGCGTCAAGACAAGCTTGAGTTACACCATAACGGATAGCGGTATGATATATTTTACCAGTAGAAGGGCTTACTGTTTTATCAACAATGTCAGCCATTTCACGGAAAGAAGTAATATCTTTGCCTTCATATAAAGGAGCAATCTCCTTTTCAATAACAGGAATAAAGTCTTCAGCAAGGAACAATGGGTCGCGACCACCAGCACCAGAATATTGTACAGCAGCACAATCTCCGTGTGCAATAGCGCCATTTTCAAGAATGAACATAACGCTGATAGACTCACCTGCTTGTCTTACTTGTTTGAAACCAGGTGTTAATGGAGTGCCAACATAGAAAGCACCATCGTTCTTAGCACCAGCTTTGATGGCCTTTTGGTCATCGAAGAAAAAGCCCGTTTTACCAGGGGCACATACCACTTTCTTAATTTTCATAATAAGAATTTGTTTAAGTTATGGTCCCACTACTATTTTTTAATGTTCGTGGGACCCATATTTTAGTTTATGTTTTTACTGAATTATTTCTCTTAAAAATTCGCTTTTGAAATAGTGCGAAACTATTAGTTCTGTGGGTTTGGACGTCCAACGAGATGTCCTTTACCGATCGCGTAAACGTCATCGATAACCATTTGGAAACTAACAGGGCGATTTTCAGCCTTTGCACGTTCCTCAAGTTTCTGACGGTGGAAGATAACCAAGTCGTCGCTGAGAGGCATATTACCCATATTCAACAAGCGGATAGCACCTTGATTGTCGCGTGCAGGCAATACCTTACCAGCATTGTACTTACTTGGTGCAAATGGAATGTCGATAACACCAGCTTCGATAGCAGCGCAAGTACCTACTGCCCAGTCGCCCTTACCGAGTTCTTCTACCTTATCGAGCATACACTCCATTTCTCTCATAATGATTTCGCTTTCTTCTACAACAGCAGGAATTTCACGGAAGTTTTGGTCCTTCAACATGTTGATAACCTGCTTAGTTGCGCGCAAACCTGCGGCGTTAGCTTCCTTAGTTGGGATACCCATAGCCTCGTGAGGAGTCTTTACGATTACCTTTGTTGCCTTTGCCAAAGCACCTGCAGCCGAACCCCATGAGATAACACCGAACGCTTGTGCTTCATCTTGTGGGAAACCACCCATCCATTGGTGGAACACTGTAGTTACACGAGCGTCCTTATAGCCGAACTTATCAAGATATTTGCGTGTCATGATGTCGAGCGAACGGATAGCAGCAACGTCTTGAATGAGGTTACCACACTGTCCATATCCAACAGTAAGGTCGCGTACTCCCTGTGTAGCAGCAAGCACAGCTTCAATCACAGCAACTGTGTTTGAGATACAAGGAGGAATAAGTGTACCTGTAAGAGGGCCGAAAGGTTCACGGTTGATAGATACTCCAGCTTCTTCATAAAGACCCACCAAACGGTCAGCATACTGCCAGTGGTGAATAACCTGGTCTACTGGGTGTGCCTTAGAATAAGGAATGTTATAAGAAATACCGCCGCCTTCGTAAGATGTGAAGCCACCAGCGATAGAGAGTTCGGTAAGCAAACGTGCGTCAGGGGTTCCGTGACGAACCTGCACAGGGTTCTTAACTGCCGATGTAACCTTACGGCAAATGTCTACACCATAGTTTACAATAGGGAATCCGTTAAGCATAGAGCGGTTGGTTTCAAAACTTTTCTGAATACCAACTTCGCATTCTTTGTATCTATTTAGACGTGTGTAGCTATCCACAGTAGATGGCAACAAGTCTGCACCACCTTCGTCTTCGAGGAAGCGCAACAGCTTAATATGTTCTTCATAGAGTGCTACACCTGCACGAGGCTGAATGAGAGTGTCGCCATTTTCAACTGCTTTCTGCAACTTGTACGAGAAGCGTTTCTCTGGCGCAATGCTCTTTTGGTAATCTACTGCTTCTTGGAAGTCTACGTCTTTACCAGTCTCCCAATGCGTGAGGACGTCGGCTCTTTCTTTGTAAAACTCGTCGTCGGTAAGTTTTTTATTCTTCAATTCCATAAAAAATATTTTTGTATTATGGTGTTATTTATATTTCCGTAATTTCTTTTTTCATGATTGCCAAAGCCAAATGTGGCTCGAATGTACTCAGCAAACCCATTGAAGCGAAGATATACTTCTTATCTAACATATACTTAGGGGCTTTTGGTTTAGCAAACATAGGGTCGCGCGACGCTTTCTTTTCGGCTCCGCTTAGAATCTTTTTAGGGTCATCGTTGTTTTTGATAGAACCACCTATACCTACTATATATGGCACTTCTGAAAGGTCTTTACCTGTTAATGTGAATACTTGACCCATTGGAGTGAACGCTGGTTCAAAGTATCCGCAGTGGCGTTCTACTGCAACTTTCACGGCATTACGTGCTAATCCTTGTTCTATCCTAGCTTCTTCGTTGGTTTGTGGAAGCGTTGCAGGAGCCGCAGCGCATCGTTTAATCCAGTCTTCTATTTTAGTTTGGTCAATTCCAAGTTCATCAGCAAACACCTCCATGTTTATCTCATCGGCCATTGCCGTTAGGCTATAGCGCATTCCAAGGTCGCCTTCCACAGTGCGTTTGCTATATGGTTCTGGCAAACCTTTGGTGATAACTTCGGCGATGGTAGGTTCTCCTTTCGCCATAGAATATATGTCTGTGGTTGCTCCACCGAGGTCTACAGCCATCATATCTCCCATTCCTTCGTCGCGTCCGTATCCTTTGCTGAATAGTTCGCACCCTGTTAGCACTGCCAACGGTGTAGGTATAATATCGTAACCGCTCATTTCTTGAACCCTTGTAAGTCCTTTTGCTTCAATGATTCGGCTAATGAACAGTTCCTTAATCTTCTGTTTTGCGGGATTGATATTGATGATATTGAACTGTGGCATTACGTTTTCAGTAATGACACACTTCTTTTTATTAGAGGCTTTGAAGATTTGGTCTAGTTCGTAAGAGGCAGTTTTATTACCTGCAGCTATTATAGAGAAGTCGCGATCTATTTCGCATAAGCGTTTCGCATTGGCGATAATGACATCTTTATTGCCCCCGTCGGTACCGCCACATAGCAATACCAAGTCGGGGTTTATGTCGTAAATTTCCTGTTGTTCGGCTTGTGAGATTTCAAACGAATAGGTTTTTACAACCTTGGCTCCTGCACTTGACGCTGCCATCTTTGCTGCTTTAGCAGTCAATTCAGGCACTAATCCGAGTGCAACCATCTTCAATCCTCCAGCAGCGCTACTGCAGCAGAGAAGTCTGTCGTATGCGAAGTGTCCTATTTGGGCTTCGAGTTGTTGCATGCCGTTGTTGAATCCCTCCATCACATCGGTCTCGATGGTGGTGAATGCGGCTGCTGTTCCTATAACGTCGCCCTTGTCTGTGTCAATCGCTGTCAGCTTCGTGTATGTGCTACCAAAATCTACTGTAAGGTATTTCATATATTAGTCTTCCTTTCCTAAAACTTTATCGAGGTCTTTGATAGAGATTTCGATGTCAGTTCCAGGAGGGTACACCTTTGTGAAGCCCATAGCGAGGAATCGCTTTTCTACGTCTTCAAAGTTTTGTTTACCTACTACGAGGTTTCCACCTACGAAGATAGGAATACCTTTAAGTCCTGCTTCGTCGCACTTTTCGCGCAATCCTTGGCAGTCGATTTCGCCGTGGCCATACATTGACGATACCAAAATAGCGTCAGCATTCGTTTCGATGGCAGCTGCGATATATTCTTCTTGTGCTACCATTACACCCAGGTTTACCACGTTGTAGTTATGTTGCTCAAGAGCAAATGCGATAATCTTGTTGCCTACTGCATGCGCATCAGCACCAATAACTCCAGTAACTACTGTTTTTTTTTCCATAGCTATCTAATGTATTTGAGTTAGGTTTTATATATTTTCGTATATTTTCTGCAAACTTACAACCTTAATTTTTAAACGACAAAGATTTACTCAACTAATTTCAAAAATTAACACTACTTAGCAAAAAATAGCACTGTAATTCCCTCATAATGGTGTTCTTTTGTTCTTAATGGTGGATAAACACTTTGCTTTTTGTTGTTAATTGCGGTATTAATTGGTCGTTTTTATACCAAAACGTCTGGTAGATTTGGATACATTGGCATAATAACTATTTTTGCATATTAATACTCTTGTTATATGCATAAAGTACTATTGCGAAGTGATGCATATTGTTCGACATTGTAAAAGTGCCTATATTACACAGCAAAAGTGCCTGTTTTACCGAGCAAAAGAGCCTGTTTTGTACTGCAAAACAATGGGTATTACAATGCGCTGATAATTAGATAGTTACATGATAATATAGATTTAATATAGTGTTTGTATCTTTATGCTATTATTTTTGTATAATAATAAAAAAGCTTAACACAGAGTAAGGTAGTGAAATTATGCCGTTAAAGTATTATCTCACAAAATAATTTGGTGGTAAAAATAGAATGCTGTACCTTTGCCGACAAGTATTGCGGTTACTAAAAGCTCTACTATAGGGAAGTAAAACAAGCCTGTTATATTATTTAATAATGTAGAAACTCGCTACTAACAATCGCAATAAATAGAATTTGTTAGCAATAAATCAAATCGGAATGAAGAAGGTTTTAACGACAATTTTTATGTTTTCAATGGCAACAATGTTGCTACAATGTAGCACTAAATCTGAGAAAAAAGAAGCTGTTGTTAAGCAAAAGAAAGAAGTTTCGCCCCAGAAATACAATCGAGTACTCACAAAAGGACAATTAAAAGCAATGGGTATCGATTGGAAAAAGCTAATGAAACATCTAAAATTACAGGAGGTTTCGTGGTATGGTGGTGATTTCCGTGATGACCAATCAGAGCCTCGCTACGAGCCAACACGTGAAGATTTCTTGCTGACAATACCTTTGGTGGAATACTATATGAACACGCATGGCTATAAAAAGCCCTCTGATGAACTATTTAAACAAAGGATTCAAGCAGTCTTTGGCATGCGTCTAAATATGCAAAGCAAAAAGCTTTATCAGCCTCTTTATGATGAAGAATACTTTGACTATGCATCAATTTATTTTGCTTTGAACGGCAAAGGCATCATCACATACAATTGGATGCTCAACGATATGCTGAAAGTGAGGCACGAAAAGATTGTTTTAAAGCCGAAAATATTACAACAGATACTTGCTTTAAATAACTTTATTGTATATGAAGATGCTGCTGCTTTCAAGTTCTTATCGCAGGCAACGTTTGAAGGAAACGAGGAAGACTATGACGGAATGGGCGATCCTTACGACGGAGAGAGGATATTAAGCGATTTGTTTTCGGTTTATCAATACTATGGAAGTGACTTGCTGAACCAATGGTACTTTACTACTCAAGATGTAAATCCCATAGCTTTCTTCCACCAAATGTTCGAAAAGACTATAAAAGGTGAGCTCATTGTGCATCTACCTTTGATTAAATTGATAGAAAAAAACACCACGGGTAAGAACAATAGGGTATTCTCAGAGTACTTCGAAAATCTTGTTTTCGACCTTCTAAATGGCGAAAGTAATATGAACACAGTAGGGTTTAGTTTTGCAGATAAGGCAAAAATATTCTGCTATTTTGCCGCATCGGAACACAAAATGCGCGCTAAATACGCAAAATATATACCTTCTATGAATGAAAAAGCATATTGGGACCGTTCTTCTTCTACCTCTTCTATGATACTTCAACACCCCGAAGTGTATTCAGAAGCAAGCAATCACAACTTCTTCGGAGTAGTTAAGCCAGCAGTAATGAAGGCTTTTGCTGAAGAAAGTAAGAAGAGGAAAGACAACGAATAAGAATAAAATGTGTTGTAACGAGGTATGAACAAGAACGGAAAAGGCATAAAAAAAGATTGACTGTCTCACGACAACCAATCCTCAAAACCTTAATAATCTAATACCATGAAAAACACGTTGCAAATTTATCCAGATATTTTTACTCCTCCAAATATATAGATATAAATAATGTTAATATCTTTTTAATTCTCTCTTTTTGTGAATATATCCTACGTTTTTATACGAAAATAGTACTAAACTGCTAATGGTTTATCTTTCTTTACTATATTTGCTTTTGAACTACTTTTGTTGTTTTAAAGTGCGAAAGTTTTTGTAGTTTTTGTCGCCCATAGTCTTTTGTATCAAAAAGTTTTGCTAACTTTGCATAAAATATAGCTGCACTCGACAAACTGAAAGTTCCTTTCTTTGTGCTCGTTTGCAATATTTTTGCATAAAATATAGCTGCACTCGACAAATTGAAAGTTCTTTTCTTTGTGCTCGTTTGCAATATTTTTGCATAAAATATAGCTGCACTCGACAAATTGAAAGTTCCTTTCTTTGTGCTCGTTTGCAATATTCTTGAATATCAAATATAACTGCATACTTGGCAAATGTGCATCAGAAATCTCCCCACATATTATATAATAAGGTATGGTAACGACCAAGAAAACTGTAAAGAAAAGTACTAACGCTGCGGCTTCAAAGCCCAAGAAAGGCGCTAAAGCACAGAAAGCACCTGTTAAGCGAGGTATATCGGACGAGCTAATCCCTATCGAAGAGGAAACATGGCTGCTGCAACCAATTGCCGTAACTATGATGCGACACGACTATTCGCTTATTCAAGTGCGCATACTTGTATCGATTGTTGAAAGCTACAGTCTATCTTGCATGGCATTTTGAATAATAAACGCAGCCCACAGTTAGACCTTTTCAAAACAAACGAGTTGGACGAGGACGGAAGAATGCCTATAAAGCTACCTTTTAAAGAGCTTGGCGTAGACCCAAACCATTATCCTCAGTTGCGTACATCGCTGAAAATGTTGGCTGCTATCCCCGTTGAGATTCCTTATAAGACAAGCGAAGGTCGTAAATATACTAAGGCAACGAACCTGTGCGACGTCTATATTCCAGAAGATCGCTCGTACAATAAGTATGCTATCTTGAAACTCGACAGAAGTGTTGCTGAGCGTTTGGTATCGTTAGATTTTGGTTATCACCGCCTTGGAAAGCAGATAGTGTTTGCCTGCAAGAACCGTTACACGCAGCGCATCTATATGTTTATAGAATCGTGGGTGGATAAAGGACGAACTGTTATCAAAACTTTGGAGTTCAGAAAGATGCTCCGTTTGGAGAACAACTATAAGAAATTCTCCGACTTTTGCCGTCGTGTGCTCGACCCAGCGAAGCAGGAATTGAAGGAATTAGCCGATAAAGGGTTCTGCGATTGCTACTTCGATTACGAGAAAAAGTATGACCACGGCCAGCGAGGGGGCGAACCTGACGAACTCATATTCCAGATTTACCGTGCCAAGAACAAGATGGATGCTCAGCTGGAACAAATGAATGAGATGCAACGCAGGCAATTCCAACAAATGCTTATACAGTATTTCGACTTCACACAACCTAACGCTAAGGCTATGGCAGAGCGTATAACGGCCGAACTTTATCCGCTTGCGATGCAGAAACTCATGGACTTACGTCAGCGTTTCAACACTACTTATGTGAAAGATAAGGCTGCTTACACCTTCAAAAGTCTCGATCAGATGATACAAGAGTATCAAATTCCAAACACAACGGTAGAGGAAGTGAAGGCTTAAAAACAGCAAAAAACAATAGAAAACAAAGAGAACAATGATAGAAGTAAAGATAAAGGACGCAACAATCCGCGCTGCAGTGGCTGATGGCGAAGATGCTTTTGTACAAGTATTCATCGATGCTATCACCACAGCAATAGGAGGAACGCTTACACAAGAGAATATGCAGGAACTCACACCCGACCAAATTACGTTGTTAGGGTGGGGCTATCTACACGACGAGGTGATGGACGGAGGATACGTTCAGCTCATTCATAATGGCTACGGAGCCTTCATTTTCAAGAATCCTTTTGGGGTTGCGATGCGTAATTGGGGACTTACCGACCTATATTCGCACATTCGTCGCACCAAGAAAGCATACGATAAGTATCGTGAACAGATAGAAAAAGACTTGTCGGACGACGACTTTATGGCACTCTACGAGCAGATGCCAGAGTTCGACGATGCCGATGATGACTTTATAGTGAACGAAGAACAGTGGACAAAAATGGTGGCTGCATACATCGACGACCACATCAATGATTTTGTTGTAATAGATAATGAATAAGGAAGAACAAGAGATACGCAAGAAGTCGCCAGTGCAAATACGCAACAAGAAGGCTTCTTTCGAATATTATTTCGTAGATACTTACACGGCAGGCATAGTGCTTACGGGTACAGAAATAAAGTCTATCAGAGCTGGAAAAGCCTCTTTGGTAGACACATTCTGCTTCATTAACAAGGGCGAAATATGGTTAGAAGGCATGAATATATCGCCTTACTTCTATGGTTCGTTCTCGAATCACGAAGCAAGACGCAAGCGTAAGCTGCTATTAAATAAGCGAGAGATACGCCGTTTGGCCGAAGATACAAAGTCACCAGGCTTCACAATCGTTCCCACGCTGGTGTTTATAGACCAGCATGGACGTGCAAAGGTAGACATTGCACTATGCCGTGGTAAGAAAGAATACGACAAACGACAGACACTTAAGGAGAAAGAAGACCGCCGCGAAATGGATAGAGCAATAAAGCGGTATTGATTTTTGGAGGCGAAACATACTGTTTCCAGAACTTTCGTTGCCTTCAAAGCTCCACAAAACATATAGCGATAATCCGAAGAACAATCACTTCGAATTATCGCTTTTTCGTTTTTTGTCAGCTTCTTCCGTATCAATGGCTCTTCTTGTTGTGGGGTTTGGTTTTCTTATAGCGAATATAAAGGTTTGGACCATAGGGTGTTTAAGCGTGTTACGAAAGTTTTGCGATCGTGTTGTATTGCCTATTAGCGCAATTCGTTGTACAAGTTCATTGCGTTGAGATACTACTAAACGATAAATGTATTGGGCATGATTATGAGAACAAATCTACATTAGTATTTGGTAAAATCAAATATTTACGAATAAGATTTTACTACTGATGAAGTACGAAAAATAGTCGGAGAAGGAATGAAAATATAAGTATATTTATGCGAAAGCGTAAATAACGCGTAACATTCTTATTATCAATGTGTTGCAAAAGCGCCTGTTTTGCATTGTAAAAGCGCCTGTTTTGCAAGGTAAAAGTGCCTATATTACAACGCAAAACAGGCTCTTTTGCAAAGTCATTGTGTAGGTGCTACTTTGCAATAGAATATTATTCATAAAACAAGAGTGATTATGCAGAATATTGGATAAGTATGTAGGTGTTTGTAAATCATGGTGTCTTATTCATTCATTGTGCTGTTTTCTGCTTATCAGAAAACGAATAAGTCCCGCTTTTCCCTTATAAAATAGAATAGGAAAAGCGGGACTTACGTGTTTTAATATTATACTTATTCTGTTGGTTTTTCCCCAGTAGATTGTAGCTTCTTGGTTGCTCTTACCTTTTCAATCTTATCCTTCATGCTGCTTGCACGAGCGATAGCGTGCTTTCGTGCACTGATAATCTGATAGCGATAAACAAGGCAAGTGATGGAGAAATAGACGATGGCCTGCGACCATAGCGCAAGAACTTCGGTGCGTATATCGGCAAATGTGCCGCCCATAGACGACAAACGGAGGAACCCTCGTACGCCAAAGGTAGACGGAATGAGCCATGCTATGCCTTCCCAAACGCCAGGAATGCTGCTCTGTGGCCAACTAACGCCTGTTAAGAATAGGAAAGGAACAGAGGTAAACACTACAAGTAGCATTACATTTTCGCGGTGGCGAACAAGGCACGACAACGTCATTCCAAAGAAAATCACCGATAAAAGGTAAGGCAAAAGCAAACGAATAAGGTCGGCAGGAGCCGCCAACATCGTGAAATTGAATATATATGGTACAGCTAAAGTAATGTAAGCTGAGATTACACAGTATATCATGAAGTAGCAAAACGATTTGCCCAACACTATTTTTAATATACCGTTATGGTGTTTACTGATAGGTACCAGGTCTTGATAGCGATTGTTTTCGCGTGCCGTACCAGCTGCAAGACCAATGCCGAGCAGCAGTGTTTGTTGCAAAATAAGTATCAACACACCTGGAAGAACCGCATTTCCATATCCTCCCGTAACGTTGAATATAGGCTCTTCCGCCACCTCTAACGGTTGCGTTCTAAGTTCTTCGTCGCGCACCGTAACGGTTCCTATCATTTCTTTCTGCCGTTCTTTGCCTATATTGAGCGACACATAGAGCGACGTTTGATATATTGCTTTGTAGGCAAGCATAAGGCTCATGTCGCAATAAATGCTTACATGGGCTTGCTCTCCACGGTTAATTGTGCGCTCAAAGTTTTCTGGGAAGTACAAAATACCATTGGCTTTTTGATGTCCCACAACCGATTCGGCTTCGGGAATACTATTGCAATAGTAGGCAACTTTTACGTCGGGCGAAGCATCAAACATACGAATGAACTCGCGAGAGGTTGCTGTATGCGATTGGTCGACCACTACAACGGGCACATCGCGCACCACTTCGTTGTTGTAAATCCATGAGTAAAGCAATGGATAAAGCAACGGAACGATAATAAAAAAGATAAGCACACCTTCGTCTTTAATGGTGTTCTTCATCTCTATCCACCATATATAGCAGATAGAAACTATCAAGTTGCTGTTTGCGTCATTATGACGTTTGTCTGAATTCTTACCCATAAATTACTCTCGAAATCTCTTTCTTGCGAAATGAAATAAACTTAATGCCGAGCTGTATTCTGTCTTATTTTGTTATTGTTTTGTATCAGAAGCACAGCGAACCATGCCCCAACAGTTGCTTTAAGGTATATATACGTACTCCAACATAGCCCGTCGAATGTTGCGGGCGGTAAGCAATGGCAAGGCAGCAAAGGCCACAAGAGCCACTACATGCGGCCATGCGTCGATGAGCGGATAGCCATTAAAGATGGCCATTTGATAAACCATATAATAATGTCGAAGGGGTATAAGCTGTGCAATGGCTATGATTGGCGAGTCCATAGCAAACAAAGGATAGGTCGCTCCACAGGCTGAGAAGCCCACAACTGCCCACAACGAGCAAACGCTCATGGACAAACGGAGAGATGGCATCAGTCCGAAGACAAATACACCAAAGCCTTGCGACGATGCGACAGTGAGCAAGGCTATTAGCAACATCTTGCTAATTCCACCAGGGTGGGGGAAACCTAAAAAGCCGTAGACGTACCATTCGTAACCCAAAAACATGGTAAAGAACACTAAAAACTGGGGCAACAACTTACCAGTAATGGCTACAAAAACGTTCTTTCCTGCCATTTGCATCCACTCTTTCGAGCGTCCAAACTTCAGTTCCGTACCGATAGAGTATGCCGTAATTAGTAGCATGAATAGCATTAACACACCGGGTATCATAATTGTAGAAAGGTAAATGTTGTAGCTTAACCAAGGATTACCAATGGCATGCACGTCGAGTGCGATGGGCTGAAGCACTGCTTTAATCTCGTGTTCGGTCTTTCCGAGCATCTCAAGCTTAGCCGATCCCATCGCTGCAGAGCCAAGAGTGGTGATGATTTTTAGGTCTTTAAAGAGCAAAGAACCTGCTACGAGCGTTACATTGCTATAATAAAACGACACTTTAGGTTGTCTTCCGCTAACCAGTTTAGCCGTTGTTCCTTCGGGAATGTATAAGAATGCGTAGATTTTACCTTGCTGAATGGCACGTCGTGCTTCGTTTACGTTCGTGTAACGAGCTACAACTTTTGTGTTCTGAAAGGCATCTAACGACGTACAAGTGCACGTGTTACAGTGGAATTGTCGTTGTCTACCACTCCACAAGGCATATTTTCAGGTTGTCCTGTGTGCATCAACGATGTGAAAAAGAGCAGCACAATAATCGGAAAGACTATCATACAAAACCAATAGATAGGCGTGTGCACCATCTGTCCTATCTCTCTTGCTGCTATTTTTATAATGCGTCGGAACACGGTTGGGGGCTGTTTTGCTTTGCGTGTTGCTATTTGTTGTTATCTTTTTTCTTTAATATCACCGACATACCAGGGCGCAATCCTTCGATTTTACCAATCGGTTTAGCTTTCACCTGGAAGGTTTTAAGGTCGTACTGGCCGTTGGCTTTTGTTGCTTTCCATACAGCATAAGAACCTTGGTCCTTAATGGCTGTAACCTGTAAGTCTATGTCTTTGTTGAACGCCGGTAGGAAACCTTTTAGCTTTGTGCCCACTTTCATGCCGTTTAGCTGGTCTTCACGTATGTTGAAAGTGGTCCAAACATCGTTTACCATCGCAATACTCATGATTGGACTTCCCAATCCTACAAGCTCGCCGACCTTCGGATAGATGGTAGAAACCTCACCGTCGGCAGTTGCTTTCTGTACTGTTTCTTTGAGAATAGACTTCACTACGTCTACAGCAGAGCGTGCAGCTTGTGCTTGTTTCTTCGCTGCTAACTTGGTTTCTTCACGCTTTCCGCTCCTAGCAAGCTCGTATTGAGCACGCGCAACATCTACTGCCGACTTCGTAGTCTGGTACGCTGCTTCGGCTTCGTCACGCTTTTGCGCAGAAACAACGCCCTCATTGAAAAGTCGGAGTAGTCTTCCGTAAGTCTTTTCGGCTATGTCGTTGGCTGTAATAGCTTGCTGATAAATCTTGTAAGCGGTTGTTATAATCTCTTGTCGGTTGGGTGCTTCAGTGAGTTCGCTTAGTGCTTCGGTTGCACCAGCGGCTGCAGTGGCAACCTTTTCCTGCGCGCTTACTTCGGGAATCTCTAACACTGCCAACACATCACCCTTACGAACGAAGTCGCCTTCCTTTACTTTTAGTTCGGTAATGCGGCCGGGTAGCTTGCAAGCCACACGGTATTCGCTTACTTCAACCTCGCCTTGAATGATTTCTTCTTCCTTTCCTAATGTGAAATAACCAATTACTGCCACGAGAATAACTACGGTAGCGAAGCCCAGAATGGCCAAAATAATGTTGTTATGTTGCGATTTTGCTGACATAATAAAAGACCTTTATTTTGTTTGTTTTGTTTCTATTGTGATTTTATTTCAATATTCTAAGCGCACGAAAAGTGTGGTTAAACTTCTAATATTCGTGCCAAGAATGATTTATTTATAGTTCGCCAAGTGCCTTTTTCAATCCTACTTGGGCTGTGCGTACAGCTATTTCGGCATCTACAATGGCTGTTTTTGCGACATCCATGCCGTCTGTGCCTGCATAACATCGGTTACAGTCATTACTCCTTCTTTGAATCCGACATTGGCAACACGTAGGTTCTCTTCCGCAGATGCCATGTTTTTGTTCGCAGTAGCAAGGCGAGTGTTAGCGTTCTGAAGGCGGAAACGATTCTGTTCTACCTCTAAACGTATCTTATTTCGCACGTCGCTGAGCTCCATTTGAGCCAATTGGGTAGCCGAACGGGCCGCTCTTACCTTGTATTTGCCTTCTCCCCAGTTCCAAATAGGCACATGAAGAACAAGCCCTATGCTCCAAACGTCTTTGAATTTCTGCTCAAATCCGTTGAAAGAATTGGGGTTTGTAATAGTATAACCTGCTGTTAAGGCAAGGTGAGGACGATAAAGTGATTGGATAAGTTTGGTGTTTTGCTTAGTTATGTCTACTGTATTTTGAAGTATTCGTACTTCTGGTCGCTCGTTAAAGGTGGTGTCTACATTATTATATTGAGTAGGAACGAAAGCTGAAAGGTTATCTGTGCCTTCATCTTCGAGCTTCAAATTGCCATCAAGAGGGAGCCCACAAAGTTGGCAAAGAGCCATCTTTGCAAGCGAAATACCATTTTCTATTTCCGAAATGGTAAGGTTTGCGGTATTTTCAGCTACTGAAACCTTCAGTCCGTCAGCCTTTGTTGCAACGCCAGCATCGTACATTTTAGTTACATTATCGTGCAGCTTGCTTATTAGATTGCGGTATTGTATAGCCAATATCGACTTTTTTTTGAGCGAAACAATAAGCCAGTAAGCGTTATCAACAGCGAAAAGAACTGTCTGTCGCTTTAGTTCTACGTCGTTTTTGGCAAACTCTTCCCCTATAGTAGCGATGTCATTCAAAGCCTTTATGCCGCCTCCCATATATATTGGTTGTGTTACTATGATGCCAGCAGCATACATATTCTTTGTGTTTGTACGCAAATTTTGCCGTATTGTCTCCCCTATGTTATTGCCCGCCTGTGATAGTGGGGAGGTTATATTGCCCAAAACATCACCTAAGCGTTGCGCTGCTTGTGTAGAAATGATGCCTTGTTGCACCAATTGAGTGATACTTTCACCAATCTGACCGCCTATTTTACCAACTGTAGTAGACCCTAACGAAGATAAAGTTTCCTTCTGTTTGTCGCTGAGTAAAGATATTTCGCGAGACAAATGCTCATATCCTGCCATACCAGTAACACGTGGTAAGTACTTAGTCTTAGCTGCTTTGTGTGCGTCTTCGGCAATATTGGCAGTCAATTTAGATATTGCCAGCTGTTTATTATTAGCCAAAGCCAGTTCACGACAACGCTTTAACGACAGCACATTGCGTCTTTCTGCAATCACCTCTTGGCTTTCTGCCGTTCCATTTTCTATCTTATCGGCAGCTGTTTCCTGCGTTTTCACCATTGTTTTGGATGCAAAAGCAGACGTTTTTATAACCCTTTCTGTCATAGTCTTTTGCGTTCCCGTCAATATATCAGGTACAAATGCAAGCGTTTCCCCTACTATCTTTTGTCGCAGTTCCTGTGAAAATGCGGCACAAACCATAGTAAAAAATACACCGAAAAGCAATATTTTTTTTATCATAAAGTTCGATTCTGAATCCTGTAAAGTTTTATTCCGTATCTTAATACAAAGATAAATCATTTTGAATATAGACCAAAATAAAAAGCTTTATTATTACTTTATTTTTGTTAAAGCGAGTAAAATAAAAGAAAAAATGCCTAAGTTTTATTTTTATTTCTTACTTTTGCACAACGTAATTGTATTTAGTACAGATTATAGAACAATTTCACTGAATGGGTAAAAAAGGCTTTTTATATAGGGTATTCGACCTTTATTATGACGGATTTCGGAGCATGACGCTCGGTAAGACGCTTTGGTTAATTATTATAGTTAAGCTTTTTATTATGTTTTTCGTGCTTAAATTGTTCTTTTTTCCCAACTTTATTAAAGAGAAAGCAAAGAAGGGAAGCGAAGCAGAATTCGTAGAAACGGAAATGCTGAAGCGTAACTAACTTGTTTAAATAGGGGAGAGTTGAGTGTTAAAACGAAGCTTTTCCCATAACATGTGTGGGACTTTTGAATGCTAAAAGCTTAACTATTCCCAAATGGGAGTGTGTAAATCAGAGTCCGAGAACTGTGTAAAAGCTAAGGATAATAGGTAGCTTATCAAATGCTCCTAAAGCCAATAAGCCGTTAATTAACGAGAGAACAAAATTAAATTCTAACAGTAATATAATTCAACAATGGGAAATTTATTATTAACCATCGACTGATGTCGTGAACTGGTCGCGTGCTCAGTTTGCGCTTACAGCCATTTATCACTGGTTGTTTGTGCCTCTCACGCTTGGATTGGCACTCATTATGGGTATTATGGAGACGTACTACTATCGTACGGGAGATGAGTTTTGGAAAAAGACAGCACAGTTTTGGCAGCGTCTTTTCGGTATTAACTTTGCCATGGGTGTTGCTACTGGCATCATCTTGGAGTTCGAATTCGGAACAAACTGGAGCAATTACTCTTGGTTTGTAGGCGATATCTTCGGTGCTCCGCTTGCTATTGAGGGAATGTTAGCCTTCTTTATGGAGTCTACTTTCGTAGCCGTTATGTTCTTTGGATGGAATAAAGTGTCGCGAGGATTCCACCTTGCGTCTACTTGGTTAACCGGTCTTGGTGCCACAATATCGGCTTGGTGGATTCTCGTTGCTAATGCATGGATGCAGAATCCAGTGGGTTGTGAGTTCAATCCAGATACCATGCGCAACGAAATGACATCTTTCTGGGAAGTAGCTTTAAGTCCTATGGCTGTGAATAAGTTCACTCATACCATCACATCAGCGTGGGTTTTAGGCGCTGCTTTCTGTGTTGGCGTCAGCTGTTGGTACTTATTGAAGAAGCGACATGTCGAGTTTGCGCGCAAAAGCTTAAAGATTGGTGCCACCGTAGGCCTTGTTTCATCGTTGCTTACAGCTATGGTTGGCGACAAATCAGCTTATCTTGTAGCACAACATCAGCCTATGAAGCTTGCAGCAATGGAAGCTTTGTATGAAGGAGGCAAGGGAGAATCGCTTACTGCGGTAGCTCTTGTTAATCCATTCTCACAGCCTGACTATATGAATCAGACTCAGCCACCAATGAAGATAGCTGTGCCTAATGCACTATCGTTCCTTGCTACACGCGACTTTAACGGCTACGTGCCAGGTATTCGCAACATTATTAACGGCTATACAAAGGACGATGGTACTGTAGAACCATCTCTTAAGGAGAAGATGGTACGTGGTAAGCAAGCCATTGCAGCCCTCAAAGCGTTTCGTGGCGGCCAGAAAACAGAAGCCAACATAAAGACTTTGAAAGACAACATGAAGTACTTTGGTTATGGCTACATTAAGAATGCAGACGAAACTGTGCCACATATTGGTATCAATTTCTGGGCATTCCGCATAATGGTGGGCTTAGGTGCACTCTTTATTTTAGTGTTTGCCATTATCCTATTTATAGTTTATCGCAAGGACATTACCCGTCCTCGTCTCTTGCAATTGGCAGGTGTTGCCTCATTCCATTGGCATATATTGCCAGCGAATGTGGTTGGTTGGTAGCCGAATTCGGTCGTCAGCCATGGACAATTCAGGATATGTTGCCAACATGGGCAGCTGTTAGCGACCTCAACAGCGGAAGCGTAGCTCTTACGTTCTTCCTCTTCTTGTTCCTCTTCACAGCCATGTTGCTGGTTGAAGTTAATATTATGTGTAAGCAAATTAAGAAAGGACCACAACTATGACATACGATTTTCTGCAGCATTATTGGTGGTTTCTCATTGCACTTTTAGGAGCGTTACTCGTTTTCCTAATGTTTGTGCAGGGAGCAAACTCTATGATTTTCCAATTAGGTAAGACCGATGTAGAACGCCGTATGGTGGTAAACTCTACAGGCCGCAAGTGGGAATTCACTTTCACTACACTTGTAACGTTTGGCGGAGCTTCTTTGCTTCGTTCCCACTCTTCTACAGTACCAGCTTCGGTTCGGCTTATTGGGTATGGGTTATCATTCTTTTCTCGTTCATAATTCAGGCAGTTAGCTATGAATTTCAGAACAAAGCGGGCAACCTTCTTGGTGTTAAGACCTTCCAAACCTGTTTGATTATCAATGGTATTGTAGGTCCGTTACTCCTCGGAGGGGCTGTAGCAACCTTCTTTACAGGCTCAAACTTCATCGTAGAGAAGGCTAATATCGTGAACGAAATGCAGCCTGTCATCTCTCATTGGGCGAATGCTTCACGCGGTCTTGACGTTTTATTGAACCCATGGGTGGTGATTTTCGGTATTGCCGTTGTATTCCTTGCTCGTGTTTTGGGTATCCTCTACATCAACAATAACGTGTCTGACGATGCAATTCGTTCACGTGTGCGTCCTCAGCTGTTGATTAACACAGTGCTTTTCCTTGTGTTCTTCCTTGCTTTCTTGGTGAAAACGCTTATCGGCGAAGGCTATGCAGTAAACGCAGAAGGCACTATCGTTATGGAACCAATGAAGTATTTGAACAATCTTTTGGATATGTGGTACTTGGCTGTTGTGCTTTTGGTAGGCGTATTGTTGGTGCTTTGCGGCATCGTTCGCACCCTTATGCAGAAGGATTACATCAAGGGCATTTGGCCAACCGGTATCGGTGTAGTATTGGTTGTTATGGTGTTGTTCCTCATTGTAGGCTATAACAACACAGCATACTATCCTTCTACTGCCGACTTACAAAGCTCATTGACTATCAAGAACAGCTGTTCAAGCGAGTTTACCCTCAATGCAATGTTCTATGCGAGTCTGATTGCTCCATTCGTTCTTGCTTATATATTCTATGCTTGGCGTAGTATCGATGGCAAGAAGATTGACCGTCAGGAAATAGAAGAGGACGATCACGCATATTAAAGAATCTTTTTCATTTCATCGTTTTATCCCAATTAGAGATAGAACTATATATCCCGACACGATGTACCAAGTTTTGGTGCATCGTGTTTTTGTTTGTTCTCTTTGTTGATAAAATGGGTGTTAGGTGGTAATTCTATAATTCGTAGAATTTTATAGTAGTTATAGAAAAAACCTTTAAAACCTCTTTTGTTTTGTAAAGAAAGCACATGTAAAAAACAATAGTTTCTATTTTATGCTGCAAAAGCGCCTATATTGCAACGCAAAAGTGCCTGTTTTACCACGCAAAACAGGCACTTTTACAATGCAAAACAATAGGTATTGCAATGCGTTGATAACGTGGAGGTTACACGATTGTTACTCTTCTGAAAAATATTTACATAACGCTTGCTTTGTTTTCGCTCATCTATTCAGTAGCATTCATTATAAATCTACAATTTCACAAGCCTATTACGTCGAAAAAAAATGAGTTGTAAAGCATAATTATGGCACAAATATTGTACCTTTGTCCATCGAAGTAATCAATATAAAACATACATTATTATATATATGAAGAAGAACGAAACACCCGTCTTACTGCTTACAGGGTATCTCGGAAGCGGAAAGACAACACTCGTAAACAAAATTCTTAGCAACAATAAAGGCATTAAGTTCGCTGTTATCGTAAACGATATTGGCGAAGTAAACATCGATGCTGACCTCATAGAAAAGGGCGGCGTAGTAGACCAACAGGACGATTCGCTGGTGGCATTGCAGAATGGTTGCATCTGCTGTACGCTTAAAATGGACTTAGTTCAGCAGCTTAGCGACATCGTAAAACAACAACGTTTCGACTATATCGTAATTGAAGCAAGCGGTATTTGCGAGCCTGCGCCTATCGCACAGACTATCTGCGCTTATCCACAGATATATCCTGACCTTGCAAAAGACGGCTGTGCGGTGCTCGATAACATAGTTACGGTGGTAGATGCTCGCCGCATGTGCGACGAATTTTCGGCTGGAAACGACCTCTTAAAGAAGGATTTGGGAGAAGACGACATAGAAAATCTGCTGATACAACAGATAGAATTCTGCAGCTTTGTACTACTTAACAAGGTCGATGACGTCTCTCCTGAAGAGTTAGAGAAGGTGCGTCGCATTGTAAGAGCATTGCAACCAAAGGCTGAAATAATTGAATGCAACTACGGAGATGTCGATTTCGACCGCATACTCGATACCCGTGACTTCGATTTTGATAGGGTTGCGACTTCCGCTGCATGGATTGCTGCAATTGAAAACGAGGACAACGACGATCACGATGAGCACGAAGAGCATCATCATCACGACCATCATGAGGAGGAACATGGCCACCATCATCACCATCACCACCATCATCACCACGACCATGACCACCTTGAGAACGAGGAACATGGCGAGGCTTTGGAGTACAACATAGACACTTTCGTGTACTATGCACGCCGTCCGATGGACTTAAACTTCTTCGATGACTTCGTGGCACGCAAGTGGCCGAAGAGCATTATCCGTTGTAAAGGATTGTGTTACTTCGATAACGAGAAAGATGTTTGCTATGTATTTGAACAGGCAGGAAGGCAGGTTACACTGAGAAATGCTGGTCAATGGTACGCAACCATGCCAGAATTCGAGCTCAGAGAGTTCCTTGAGCGTAACCCACGCCTTAAGAAAGACTGGGAAGAACCCTACGGCGACCGCATGCAAAAGCTTGTATTCATCGGTCAGAATATGGATAAGGAAGCAATAAAAGCCGAATTAGATAAGTGTTTGAAATAGAAATGACAATATGAAAAAGACCATCACTCTTCTTCTTTTCTGCCTGGTTGCTGCATGGGCGCAGGCACAAAACAATGTGCGCAGCGAGGTAGAACTTGTTACAGATAGCGGTGTTATCCGCCTTGCGCTCTACAATGAGACCCCAAAACATCGCGACAACTTCTTGAAAATGGTACAGAGTGGCGCTTACAACGGCGTACTTTTCCATCGTGTTATCAAGGATTTCATGGTGCAAACGGGCGATTTAGCATCGAAGACAGCTACGCAAGGACAATTGCTTGGCGACACTCCTGAATCGTATAGCATACCTGCTGAGATTTGTTTTCCTAAACTTTACCACAAACGTGGTGCATTGGCTGCTGCACGAGAGGGCGACGACGTAAACCCTGAACGTGCCTCGTCGTCTACTCAATTCTATATTGTGTGGGGACAGAAGTTACCGACAAACAATTGGAATGGGCGCAAAGTCGTATCGAAAAATACACTGATGGAAAGGTAAAACTTACTCCTGAACTCTGCGAAGTGTATAAAACAATTGGTGGTACACCACATCTCGATGGCTCGTACACCGTGTTTGGCGAAGTGCTCGAAGGACTTGATGTTGTTGAAAAGATACAACGTACCACCACAGACAGCCACGACCGCCCAGTAAACGATATTCGTATTATTAAAGCAACAGTTATAAAGTAAAAGTAAGCAAGTTGCTTTTGCTGGGTCAATTGCACATCTTCGTATAACAAAGGTGACTGAAGAACAATTTAGGAGAGTGAAAGATAACCTTCCAAATGTCCACATAAGGAAAACGAAGAAGTGAAAAAAGGAAGCTGAAAACCTTCTTTAGAAAGTCAGAATCCATAATAACGGAAGGAGGAACAACAATAATCGATAGATGGTACCACCCTCAAAGCATAAAAAAAGCCTCGCAATTGCGAGGCTTTTTTTATATTACAGCATTGCTGTTTATGCTAAACCAAGGCTCTTTTTAATGCCCTCAATCTTTTCGTAAGCACGTGCACGGCAAGCCTTAAAGTCTGCTGCAGTTTGCATCTTATCCTTTATTTCGAGATAGAACTTAATCTTTGGTTCAGTTCCCGAAGGACGAACGCTCACCTTTGTGCCGTCAGTGCAGAACCATTGCAATACGTTGCTTGTTTCAGGCATAACGAGTTTGGTCTTGTTTCCTTCTGCATCAGTAGCTTCAAGAGAAGCATAATCCTTCCACAAACAAACAGTACTGCCGCCCAATTCCTTTGGAGGGTTAGCACGGAAGTCGCGCATCATCTGCTGAATCTCGTCTGCTCCGCTCTTTCCTGGACGCTCAACGTTGATGGTAAACTCCTCGCTAAAGCCGTATTCAAGGTATATATCCATGAGCAAATCATATAGTGTCTTGCCCTTATCCTTAGCGTATGCACAGATTTCAGCGAGCAAAGCACATGCACTAACAGCATCTTTATCGCGGTTAAAGTCCGATGCCATGAAGCCATAGCTTTCCTCTCCGCCTCCGATATAGTTCTTTTCACCTTCTGAGATGGCGATTTCGTGAGCTATCCACTTGAAACCTGTGTAGCAATCGCGCATTTCTATGTGTTGCTTTTTAGCTATTTCGGCAATTACTTCAGTGGTTACGATGGTCTTAACGATATAGTCTTTCGGTGTCATCTTACCCAAAGCCTGTCTGTTTGTAATGATATACCAAAGGAAAATCAAGCATGTTTGGTTACCATTGATAAGAATCCACTCGCCATTACTATCCTTACAAGCCATTCCAACACGGTCTGCGTCAGGGTCAGAAGCCATCAATATGTCGGCATCGAGCTTCTTAGCGTCGCGCAAACCAAGCGTAAGCGCTTCGGCAATTTCAGGGTTTGGACGGTCTACAGTAGGGAAGTTGCCGTCTTTCACCATCTGTTCCTCAACGCAATGTATGTTGGTGAAGCCCCAATCTTTTAGTGCTCGTGGTATCATAACGCGGCCTGCGCCGTGCAATGGAGTGTAAACAATGCAGAGATCGTGTTGTCGTTTGATAACTTCAGGGTCGATACAAACCGTCTTTACGTTCTCAAGATAAACTTTATCTACGTCTTCTCCAATGATTTCGATAAGGTTTTTGTTGCCTTCGAACTTCACATCTTCAATCTTAACGAGATTCACTTGGTCGATAATACCCTTATCGTGAGGAGCCAATACTTGCGCACCGTCGTCCCAATAAGCCTTATAGCCATTGTATTCGCGTGGGTTGTGGCTTGCAGTAATGTTTACACCGCCTTGCGCTTTAAAGTATCTGATAGCGAAAGAGCACTCTGGAGTAGGGCGTAAATCCTCGAAAAGATAAACCTTAATGCCATTTGCTGAGAAGATATTAGCAACTGTTTCGGCAAACAAACGAGAGTTGTTGCGGCAGTCGTGGCACACTACTACCGAGATTTGCTCTTTATCTTTGAAGCTCATCTTAAGGTAATTAGCAAATCCCTGTGTTGCCATTCCTACGGTATAAACGTTCATTCGGTTAGTGCCAGTGCCCATAATGCCACGCAAACCGCCTGTTCCGAACTCAAGGTCTTTATAGAACGACTCAATAAGAAGGTCTTTGTTGTCGCTGTCCAACATATCTTGAACGGCCTTGCGGGTTGCTTCGTCGAAAGCAGGATCAAGCCATTGTTTTGCTTTTTGCTCGCATTGGGCAATAAGTTCTTTGTTCTGCATAGTTTCCTGATAATTTTTAGAGAGCGCTATTCAATGACTCTCGTATGTTATAATAATTTAGTTGATGCTACCTGCGCACTATTGCCGTTGAACAAACGAAGTTGTATCGCACGCATATAGTACTGCAAATATACAGAAAATAATAGGATTATTAGTCTAATTATGGGAATATTTTTGTATTTTTGTGTCCAGTTTAAGAAATTAAAGCTAAAAAATAGAATCATGGAATTATATTATAAAGGTGTTATTCTTGCCATTTGTACCTTTTTTATAATAGGCTTGCTGCACCCCGCAGTAATTAAATGGGAATACTATTTCGGCACAAAAGGTTGGTGGATGTGGCTCGTTGGAGGCATAATATGCTGTGTTTCGGCCCTGTTCATAGCCGAATTGTTTTGGTCGGCCCTGCTTGGTGTAACGGGAGCGTCATTGCTTTGGGGTATCGGAGAACTTTTCGAACAGGTAGACCGTGTAAGAAAAGGGTGGTTTCCGATGAACCCTAAGCGCAAAGATGCGTATAAAAAGTAAAGAATGAAGGCTACTTTAATATTAGTTGGAAAAACAAACGAAGAGGTGTTTGTGCGTGCCATTGCCGACTATACGGGGCGCATAGGCCACTATTTGCCGTTTAATATCATTACGTTACCCGAACTGAAGAACACCAAAAAGCTATCGGAAGCACAGCAAAAGGACCGCGAAGGCGAGATGATACTAAAGGAAATACAAACGTCTGATACGGTTGTGCTGCTCGACGAGCACGGTAAAGAGTTCCGTTCGGTAGACTATGCCGCATGGTTGCAAAAGAAACAGAACACAGCAAAGCGACTTGTGTTTGTTATCGGTGGCCCTTATGGATTTTCTAATGCGGTGTACGATCGTGCCAACGAAAAGATTTCGCTTTCTAAAATGACTTTCTCTCACCAGATGGTACGCCTGATTTTCGTTGAACAACTCTATCGAGCGTGCAGCATTATTAAGGGTGAACCATACCATCACGAGTAAAATAGAGAGATAGTTCTCTCGCTTTCTGCTCATTTCCTTTACTTTTTTGTGCCTTTTTAGCTCCCTTTTTGTAAATATATAAACAGTATATTTCGGCCCCAAAACAAGGGTTTGATACGTTGAAAAAACCGCTTTCTTCTGTAAAGAAAAATACCATTGAAAAACGACACCAATTGTTTTGTGTTCTAAAAGTGCCTGTTTTGCGTTGCAAAAGAGCCTGTTTTACCGTGCAAAAGAGCCTGTTTTACCACGTAAAACAACCCCTTTTGCAAGGGATTGAAAGTGAGATGGTTACACGATATTTTCTGTTTGGTGATTTCTTTACACTTGTATGATCTTTCAACAGTCTTGATTGCATCATTGCATTAAAAAACTTTCATTTTATAAAAGAAAAACTTTGGCATTATTTTGCATTACAAAAAATAATTAGTAACTTTGTGTCGTTAGCCACTAAACCGAAGTGTATGCTCTGCATGCAGGGCGGCATTACGACGTGGTAACGCAACTAAGATTAATCACTAAGTTTCAGATAATTAACCAACAAATCCCCATGGATATTACAAAAAAACTAACGGCGTTTTACCATCATTTGAATGAAGAAGAGGTAGATAGAACCATTTTATCCGTAAAACTCGGCGATGGGAAAACCGAATTCCTAAACAAGTTCAAAGAAAAGTATAGCAACCAATATGCTTTTTACTCACTCACACCTATCAATTACCAACTTACAGCAAACGAACAGATTATTGAATACGTCAAAAGAGACTTGCTTGCACAGTTGGTTTTAGATGGTTCGCTTAATCCAAGTATTAATGTTCCTGCTCCAATTTTGCTGCAATGGTACTTGAACGAACGTCCTTTGGATGTTATAAAAGATATTATGAGGTATGTTCCATCGGTGTTAAGGAATGGAAACGAGCTTGGAACACTCTTAAAAGGTGCCATAAATATTGCTGAAGGATTTAGCAATCAGTGTAAAAAATTGAAAGGATTTAAAGAATATTTAGAGGCAGCTGAATTTGATAAGGCTACGAAATCTGTTACGAAATATTCTGCTGAAGCCAATAATATGACTGAATTGGACCCGCTGAATTGGCTGATAACGAGGTGCGTAGCAGGGAAAAAGAAGACAACAGTGCTTCTGATAGAAGACTTCGACCGCATTGTCCCTGTTCATTTGTTCGGCATTTTCAATATATTCTCGGCACATTCTGATAAGAAACTAACAAGGAAGGATATTGTAGAGTTTGAATATGATTCGGACAACAAGGCACAGTTCCTTAATAAATTTGGCTTTGACAAGATTATCTTCATTATGGATAGCGTAGCAATGAGCACGGTATTTAGGAATTACTATGGTGATGCTAACTATGAAGGATATATCAAAGAGTTTGTTTCAAAGCATATTTTCTATCACTCTGTAAGCGATCATGCAAAGAGTTCGTTGCAGGCTTATGTTAAAGAAGAATGCAAAGTGGACTTTGATATCGTAACTAAGGGCTTGTCGGCAGTGGGTATTAAGCTGGAAAAGAACGATTCAAGAGATGTTGTTAAGGTGCTTGACAACTTTGAAGATGCCTATATTAAAGAGGAAGTTAGCGTAACTGACGACTTCCACTTCCTATCTGACACGCCGCTTGTAAAGCTTATTGCTTTGCTAAGACGCTTGGGAGTGAGAGAAAATCAGCTGTTAGACTTCTTTACAGCCATTGAAGTGGAAGATAGTTTCATGGAGTTGTTGGGTTGTTTTGCCGTAACTAAAGATTCAATACAGCGACATGGAAAGGTTTGTCACAATGGTGTGCTTTATCAAATGGTTGTAGATGAAGATGAAGGAAAATACAAATCGTTCGATCGTGTCATGAATATTCCAAGCATGGTGTCGGTAGATGACTATCGTTTTTTGGAGGTTGATATTAACAAGGTAATAGGAAAAGCTTTGGAATATGTAAGGTAGCGGAAGGTTGTAATGCTGTTTCAACCAATCACTGATGCCTATTATATATAAGGTGTAAATGCTTTTTAAAGAATAAAAAAAATGTAGAGACAAGCCGAAAGGTTTATCTCTACATTTTTTATTGGTGTTTTAATCTGTCGTTTTTAGAACACTACATTGAAGCCAAGACGTATGCCGTGCTTGGAAATGCCTGGCAAGTTGGTGTAAGTAAGGCGTCGTACATAGTCAATTTCAAGCATTCTGAAGATGTTATGTATTCCCAATACAAGCTCTAAGTATGGGGTATTGGTCATTACATTGGTGCCTTCAGGGAACTTATATAGCTCGGTGTCAGCAACATTCTGTGGCAACAACGGATTGTTCTTGTCGGTAAGGTGTCCCCACATTCCCTTAAACGCAACATACTCGCGCCATTTCAGCTTCTTAACGAGTGGAATTCGGTTGAAGATTTTACCTTCCAAGTTCCACGCAAGATTGAATTGTGCAAAGCGATCGTTAAGGAATTCCATGTTCTCCATGAGGTTAAACGACCCTTGATGTTCGAAAAGTGAAGTGTTAACTGGAGGCATTATGAGCAAGTGATAAGGCACTTTGTTCCATTGTGCACCTGCCATTAAACGCATATCGAAGTTTCCCCAGCTTCCCAACCATAGGCGTTTGTAAGCTGAAAATTCGGTAAGGTTGTACGTAAACTGGCTTCCTAACACGTTTTTAAGACCGATTGTGTGGGTCAATGTAAACTGCGGAGCATCTAAATTCACCTCTATTCGACGCTGTTTCGAATTGATATAACTCTGTCCTGGGCGGTAATCGAAGCCTAAAGTGAACGATGTCATGCGCACCTTATCAACAAACGAGCCGTCCATACGCTCATAAATGAGTTTTCCCATAGGGCGATTACTCTCAGTATTGAGCTTCAATTGCGTAGAAAGACCATAGTCGGTTTCCCATTGGAAGCCCAATCTTTGCCTATTAAATAGGTAGAGCTTCTCAACTTTTACGGGACGGAAGGTCATAAAAATATTGTCCTTGTTGTGTACAAGATACTTATCTGATGGCGATTCCAAGTCCCGATACGACTCAAATGAGAGGGTTCGGATTGGGAATTCAGTCGGTTGATACTCCGGTTTATTAAACGAATACGTTATTTTACTGCCATAATAGTGGCTCTTTGACTTCGTTCCGTAAGCGTAATATCCCTCAGCAAACCAATGCGGACTAAGGTTTGCAGTGGTTCGAGCAGAGGCTCTTAAGCGTATTCCGTCTGTATAGTTCTTCGATATAAAGGTGTTTACAGGACCAATATCCACCTTACTTGGTGTGTTTTCAGACCCCGTTTCCACGAAATTTTCCATGAAAGTTTTAAATACAAACATAACTGTCTTGAAGCCTTTGGTACGTCCCATGCGCTTAATAAAGTCTCCCATGCCGTGTTCGCTCTTCGATAATGCAGTCGTACGGTGCTCTTCCCAGAAGCTATCGTCCCTCATTTTCGCGTGAGAGTCGTACTTTTTCTTTGCTTTTCCCTTGAAAAGGCTTGGCTCTATAGGCTCAAACGAATAGTTTTGAAGCCCTGTTGTGCGGATAATGAGCATCTGTTGGAGCATACTAACTATCTCTAACTCTGCCATCATGTCGTCTGTGGTGAGCGCCCATTGGCCATTTGGAAGCTTAGAGTACTCTTGTTTGAACTTCATAGCGGCTACAAAGTTCACGCCAGTGCCTGCAGGAAGCTGCATATCGCACTTTCTTACGTGCAGAGAACCATCGTTTAGCACATACAACTCGCCTCTAAAGCCAAAGTCTTGTTGGTTTGCGGGCATGAATTGGAGGCGTATGCACTCGTCGTTGCCCACCTTTACCGTGTCGTCGATGTAGAAGTGGTAGAACGAAATGGCAGTCGAACCAATAGGAGATGGGAAGCGTGCCTGCAACAATTCTATCTGATCGTCGTACAAATCTATGTCTTTAAACAAGTCTTTTATAATGGTATTCATCGCTTCGCCCGTCTGAAGTAGTTGCGAAATACCCTTTGTGCTCTGACCTTTTATAATGTCTTTCTCATCTTTCGGAGACTTTCTGTAGATGTGTTGCGTTACCGTTTCATCTACAGAGATAGGCAATATCAACTTATTATTATAAGGACACATCTCCACTTGTTCCTTTAACCAAGGCAAATTCTTAAACATTCCCGTCTCCAATTGGGCTTGGGTGATGTTGTTAAGAGCCATTGTTACCTTCTGATACTTATCATATTGATAGAAGTCGTGGTTGGTTAGGTCTGTCTTTTGCTTTGCAGCGATGACTCGTCGCATAAGTTCCACGGCTGGATTGTCCTTTCTTGAATACCTATGGCGGCGCTTTGCCTTTACCACAACGCCATCTAATTGTTTCGAAGTAGCTATTAAAGTAATTAGAAGTTCGTTAGGAGTCTTTTCCGTAATCTTTATTTTGCGTGGTTTATAGCCTACCGATGTAATTTCAAGGAGTTCTCCATTATGTCTTGCAATGGTGAATTGACCTATTTGGTCGGCCGAAGTTGCAATCTTTAAACTTCTGTAAGTGGCATTTGCATACGCAATAGTATCTTGCGTTTGGGCGTCAATCACTGTGCAGTGCAGGTCTTGCGCCACTGTCGTTGTTATCCCTATAAATAAGCCGAGTAGCAAGAAAGCAATTCTTGCTGCTCGGTTTTTATGTGTAATCTTAGTCAATTTCTTCATCAGCTTCATAACCGCCCATCTCGCGGATTGCATTCTTCAGCATGGTGTATTGCTGGAAAAGGTTGTTAACAGCCTCCTCTTCCTGCGTGAAATCGTGCATTGGACTCTTGAGATAGAAGCTCAAGAACCTTTGAATACCGTAGCGTCCATCACGCGCAGCAAGGTCGCTTAAGAGCGCAAGGTCTAACAAAAGCGGTGCAGCGAGGATAGAATCGCGGCAGAGGAAGTTAATTTTAATTTGCATTGGATAGCCCATCCAGCCAAAGATATCAATGTTATCCCATCCTTCTTTATCGTCGTTGCGAGGTGGATAGTAGTTGATTCTTACCTTATGGTATATGTTTCCGTAAAGGTCTGGCTGTTCATCGGCTTTACAAATAGTCTCCAATGTAGAGAGTTTGCTTACTTCTTTGGTGCGGAAGTTAGCTGGTTCGTCAAGCACGAGGCCGTCGCGGTTGCCCAAAATATTGGTTGAGAACCAACCATTCAAGCCCAATGCGCGAGTTCTAATGATAGGAGCAAAGCCCGATTTCACGAGAGTCTGACCCGTTTTGAAGTCTTTTCCCGCAATTGGCATGCGTGTTTTCTCCGCCAATTCCCACATAGCAGGAATGTCGACCGTAGTATTTGGTGCACCCATTATGAAAGGACAGCCTTCTGTCAGAGCAGCATAAGCATAGCACATAGATGGTGCAATATGTTCTTTATCGTTAGCTTTCATGGCTGCTTCAAGCTTTTTGAGTGTGCATGGTACTCTTCTTCGTACGGCACATATATCTCTGTAGAAGCTGCCCATAGTACAACGACACGGCTAACTCCCTTTTCTTGTTTGAAGTTTCGAATGTCTTTGCGCAGTTCTTCCACCATTCCCCAACGTGTTACACCTTCTTTCACGTTGTCGCCATCGATGCGTTTCGCATAATTCTTGTCGAAAGCAGCCTTCAAAGGCTTTATTGCTTCCAGCTCATCGCGTACGGGTTCGATGTCTTTAGCCTTTAAAACTTCAGCATAAACAGCCGCTTGATAAGCGTTTTGCGGGTACACGTCCCATGTGCCGAAGACGATATCGTTCATGTCGGCAATCGGTACGATGTCTTTGTAGTGGAGGTACTTCTTGTCTTTTCCTTTTCCGACACGTATCTTGTCGTACTGTGTCATGGCGCCAATAGGCTTTGCCAAGCCCTTGCGTGCCATTAAAACACCTGTTATGAATGTGGTTGTAACGGCTCCACAACCCACAACCATAATTCCCAATTTACCTTCTGCGGGTGCAACTTTTGCTTGTTTCATTTATTTATTAGTTTTAAATTTTAAAACGATTTCTAATTTCTTATATTGTAAAAGTTTTTATCCCTTTATGCTTTTTTATATATTTAATTCTGTCAAACTGCTTATCACACAATCTGCTACCCCCTGTTCTATTTTGTCAGGAGTCCAGCTTTCGCCTTTTATCCATACAGTTTTGCAACCTATGGAATGAGCTGGTACAATGTCTTTGTCGTAGCTATCGCCCACTACAACGATGTTTTCGGCAGGCAATTGTAGGGCTTTTACGCCCAATTCATAGATGCGTGGGTCGGGTTTACGTACCTTTACCACTGCACTTTCGACTATTTCCTGGAAGATACCATCTAAATTGAACTCTTTCAGTACTACTTCGATGTTCCCATAGAAGTTGCTTACCAACACAATAGGGTATTTTTCCTTTATTTTTAGCAGCACTTCCTTGCTTTCAGCAACTGTTTTTACAACGTCACTGTATAGCACTTCCACCAGTTTAGCGCATTTATTGGCAAGCGAAAAGCCCGTTGCTGCAACCAGTCCTTGTTGTTGCAGATGCTCAAACTGCAGCCGTATCTTCTCTTCCAAAGTGCGATGGAAAGTAAAGTCGGACTGTATAATCGGATTTTTACCCAATGTTCGTTCGGCATAAACGTAGGCTTCACGATACTGTTCCTCCGTTACGGGGAACCCAAGTTGTTCGTATGCGTGCCAAATCTTCATGCCCCAATGGCAGCCAGACGTGTCTATCGTACCGCCATAGTCGAATATATATCCTTTAATCATAGTCCATCAATTGTTTAATAGTGCTCGCATCGCCTTACAATGGTCCTCGTGTTGTTTGTGCATATACATATAAATGATAGTGTAAAGCACTATTTCGATAAAGAGATATACCCACGGACAATTGGCTAACACCGTTATATAGATGAGTATTGCGCGCGAATTGAACGATAGAAAGTTCGTTAATGGCATCAAAGGGCGGCTCCCTTGCAAGAATTTAGCCTTCCATTCGTCGGGTATATCCTCTACATTGGCATACCGTTCGTTAAGTTCTTGTCTTAATTTCTGGAACTCTGGCGTTCTTTTTTCTTGGTTTTTGCAGTAGTGTTGATAGTTAGAATGGAACGCTTTGTCCCAAAATACACCCTTCTTTCCCTTCAAACTCTCCACGATAGCGTGCTCTGCGGCATAGCTATCAAGTTCCGAGCCAGCTTTACCCTTTAAGAAATACAAGTGAATTTGGCGGTAATAGTCGGCCAGCGAACTTTGTTGCGAATGGCAAACGATGCCTGCAATAGCAGCAAGAGCAAGTCCGAATAAGCCCCATTTCACGTCTATCCCTGGCATAGGTTGGTTCCAAATGCGCAACACAATGCCTAAATAGATGGATACAAACCACGTATCGCCTGCGAAACCATCTAAGCAGCGGCCCTTCATAGAACGCTGATTGGTGAGTCGGGCAAGTTGTCCGTCGGTAGAATCGCATAGGTTTGCCAACACCAAAAGCACTATACCTATTATATTATACCACACATTTTGGAAGTAAAACATAGGTCCTGCGCCTACACCTAAGAAGATTGACAAGATGGTTATGGTGTTTGGCGTAACGCCTAAGCGGTACCATAGCAAGGCAAAAGCCAAGCCTACAGGTCTGGTAAAGTATATATCGAGCCATTCCTCCGTGTCGTCAGACTTCATAGAGGCCTTTAATAGTTCGCTGAAAGATTTATTTTCTATACTCATATTAGTTCATCTTACTGACCGAAACAGAACAAACATATTTCCGTTTCTATAAGTTTTGCCGTGCTGCTACACACGAAATGATAGCCTTTGCAGCCTCATCTTTGCACCGAGAGAAGCTCGGCCAATCGTTGAAATCGATAATGCAGAACGTTCCCTCAGCCGTTATAATGCGTCGCCCCCATACACTGGTGTTTCAGCAAGTGTTGCTAAACGGTTGGTTGTCGCTGCCAATGCTGTGCTATCAAAGGCATAATGGTGTGCAATACCATTGCGTTGCTCGTCGCCAAACTTCGTTGCGCCATCGTCGGTGGGGTAGAAGTAGCGAAAAAAAGCAGTATCCTCGACACCATAAAACTTCACAAGGTCGCCCTCAACGTGTGCTTGTACCACCATGTTTGTAATGTTACGACTTTGGAAAACAGCCTTTGCTGCCTCCAGTTGAGCCTCGTTGGCACAGTATAACACATCGTTTTGCGTCTGTGCAGCCTCATCACCGCGTTTAATCCAGTATCCGTTGCTACCCTTTTCAGGCGGTGTGGGAATGTCGGCATGGTGCATCAGCGTTGTAATTCTACTGCGCTGGCAGTTTCTTATGCCCACTGGCGAGTTCACAATACACTTTCCGCTTCCATATTCTTCAAGCAATTGCAAGGTATTTGCCATGCGTCCCATGTTCAATATCGTGTCTGCTGCAACAACATCGTCAATGGTTAGTTCGCCTTCGGCTATTATTTTACCTTCCATCGGCAACGCCACTGCTGAAAGAATAGCAAGGTCTTTCTCTACCGAATTGGGCGAAAAGCGTGGGTCGCGTTGTATGGCTATTGTCCGCATTCCGTACTATTTAAGAACTGTTCAGCCTTTTCAATGTCGGAAGCGTGGTCAATATCGAGCACCTTCGTAAAAGAATGAGCCACCGTTTTGCGTCCGTCTGCAATCAATGCCCGCTGAAAATTGCGCATACGACTTTCGTTTCGCTGCATACAATCGTTGAGCGTGCAAATCGCCTGTGGGTGTAATCCGTAGATACCGCCCGATATGTAGCTGCAATTTGTCTCGTTATTATCGTAGAACCCCGTAATGTTGCCCTCCTCATCGGTGCCCACATAGAGTGGTTTTTCGTCGTCAATATAGGCCGTTACTCCCATATAAGCTTGCACACCTTTGGCAATTGCCTTTGTAAAAGCGTCGATATATGCTTTAAATTCGTCCTCACGGAAGATGGTATCTACCGTTGTTAGCACAAAAGGTTCGTCGGTTAGCCATTCGCTCAGCACTGCAAAACTGTGCATAGAACTGGGTGTTGATTTTACAATAAAGCGCAACGGAACCTGCTTTCCAGCCAGTCCGTGCTGCTGAATATGGGCAAGATGCGCCTGCACATCGGTCATTTCCTCGTTGCAGATAACCACAATTTCGGTGGCATTGTTGCTGCAGAACACACGGATAAGGCGGTTAATAAGCTGTTCTCCATTGACTTTTACCAATGGTTTCGGTGCTGTTACGCCTTCTTTAGCAAGTCGTGAGCCGTTTCCTGCGGCAATAATGGCATACTTCATTACTCGTTTTACTACTTAATGAATATTGTTCTTGTTCTATTCAAAACACAAAGATACACCTTTTTTATTTAAAAAGAGAAGCCAAAATAAGGTTTTTTGCATTATGTGAAAATTATGAATGATAGTCATTTCTATGGCTTTAAAATACGAATAAAAGTGTTAAGATTTCGGAATAACGATATTCTTGTGTAACTATATCATTATCAAGGTTTTGCAATATAGGCTCTTTTGCGTTGCAAAAGTGCCTGTTTTGCACGATAAAAGAGCCTGTTTTGCACTGCAATATAGGCACTATTGCAATGCAATACAACTTACCCTGCTTTTCACTTGTACTTTTCTTTACAAATTAAGGTGTTTATATGCGCATTTTAAACCCTTTTCGTTAGTGCGAAATTCATCTTGTTTTCCATCGAAAATGGTTGGTAAACGTGGTACTAATTTTAGGTAAAAACATAATAATAAGATATTTTTTTTGTTGCTCCATCAAAATTTTCTTATCTTTGTACCAGAAAAGATATCTATAAATTCTACAATTAAACGCATGTTAAAACAACTTTTACTGATGCAAATAACGAAGAAGCGACGCAGCTTTAAGTGGAAAGACTTCTTCCTTGCAACCTACTTTTACTTTCTTGTAGCAGTGGTTATAGTTAGTGTTCTGTTTGGAATGGACGACAAAACATGGAATTTGTTAGCGGAAATAAAGTGGGAAAACATTATGCCTATCGTTGCATCATCGTTGCTTTTGCCCGATATCATATCGAAATTGATATTCTCTTCCGACTCGGCAATTATCGATTCGTACATAAAAACACGCCCTATTAAGAAACGAACGTGGATTCGTTTCGTATCCATTGCACAAATATTCAACTTCTGGACACTGGCTTGGGCGTTGCCACTTGCCATTATCTGCTTCTTTATCATGCCTTTTGGTCCTGCCATAGTGTCGGCGTTGCTGTTGCTTTCTGTATCTTTTATAAACAGTATGGCTGCCGTTATGTTTCGAACCGCACAGGGTTGGGAATGGAAATGGGCCGTAGTTGTGGGCTGGCTTATGTGGTGGTCGTTGGCGTTTGTACACGGAATCAACTTCTTTGGCATGTCGTTGGGCGTACACATTACCTACTTCTTTGTGCTAATCGCCATAGGTATATATCTCGAATTGCACTGTTTGGGCTATTTGCGCAGCTACGACGAGAACAAGAAAAAGAAGAAAGAAATCCGTAAATCGAGCCGTTCGGCGTTCTTTATAGAGATGCGTCCTTTCTTAAGAGGTAAGCGATTGCGTATGGTTTTTGTATTACCAGTTATCTTTTTAGCACAATCTTTCTGGTACGCAGCGATTGGTTACGAGGACCCTGATGCTGTGGATCGTAACATGTTTCTACCCCTTGCTATCATGGTAATGCCTCTTATGGCTCTTCAACTTACGTTTGCATTAGAAGGAAACTACTTTGATGGTGTCTGGACGCGCCCTATTAGCATTGAGAAACTACTGCTTCGCAAATACTATAGTGCCATTCCTATGGCGGTATTATCATTCTTAATACTGCTTATTCCTCACTTCTTGTACGATACAAGCATCATTCTTATGGTGGGATCATTATTATTTTCGGTAGGTTTTTCCAATCTATTGATGCTCACTTTCTGCTTCCATACTAAGGCAATTGATATTTTTGCATCGGGCTTTATGAACACACAAGGCAACGATTATAGTGTTTCAAGCTTCGCAACCACTTTGTCTCTGATGTTAATAACAATGGCTTTGGTAGGTGTTTTACCTCCAAATACTTGTGGAATCATATTCGGTGTGCTTGGTATCATGGGATTTGCTGTGCACAAATACGCTATTTCGTGGATTGCACACCGCTACGAAGCAAAGCGTTATAAGCACTTTGAACGTTACAGAAACAAGTAACGATAGTGCAAAACTTATACTTAAACAAAAAGAAACAATAGAAAATAATAGCCAAATATGGAAATAAAGATAGAGAATTTAAAGAAGGTTTACGGAACAAATACGGTAATTGACATTCCTAATCTGACACTTCACAAAGGTGAACTCATTGGTCTTGTGGGCAATAATGGGGCCGGAAAGACTACGTTAATGCGTCTGATACTCGATCTTATCAGTGCTACCGAAGGACAAGTGTTCTCTAATGGCAGTCCTGTAAACGAGTGTTTTGACTGGAAAAACTATACAGGCTCGTTCATTGATAAGGGTTTTCTTATTGAATACTATACCCCTGAGGAGTTCTTTGACTTTATTGCGGCAGCTTACAACATAGATGAAGCAACGCTTTCTGAACGCTTACAGACTTTCGAAGTGCTGATGCGAGACGAGATTATAGGCACGGGGAAACTCATTCGCGACTTTTCTGAAGGCAATAAACAGAAGATTGGCATCATCGGAGCAATGATAGTGAATCCTGAAATACTCATTCTTGACGAGCCTTTCAACTATCTCGACCCTTCATCGCAGATAAACATAGCACGCATTATCCACGAGGTTAACAAACAATATGGTACTACTGTGCTGATATCAAGCCACAATTTGAACTTCGTTTCAGAGATTTGCAATCGCATAATACTTATGGAAAAGGCTATAATCTTAAAGGACTTGTTCAACGCTGACGAAGTTGCAGCCAAGGAATTGCAAAGCTATTTCGAAGGAATGTAGACGCAACGGCAGGAACATAATACAATAAAGATATGATACAGAGAATGCTTTTAACTACTTTCATCTGCCTTTCTGCCACACTTTCTACTTATGCAAAGCCGAAAGAGGGAGGAAAAATAGACAAGGTAAAGTACGAAATTACCTATCGTACGAAAAGCATTACCGACACCACGAAGGTCGATTCGCTCGGCAATTTCATCTACAGCGAGGAGGATATGCGCCTCGAGGTGGGCGAGCAGGTGAGCTTCTTTTATAGTTATTCCAACGCTCTCTACGAGCAACAGCGCATCGAAATGATGAACAAAGGCAACTTTTCAGTGCCTAATATGCGAGGTGGAAGCATCAATTGGAAGCTATTCAAGAACTTCCCAACAGGCAAAACAACTTACGTAGACAATGTTTTCCGTGATGGATTTCGTGTTGTAGAACCTATAGAGCAGCCCCAATGGGAACTGATATCCGACAGTACAGCCCGCATTCTCGGCTACGACTGCCAGATGGCACGCTGCAATTACAAAGGCAGACAATGGTTTGCATGGTTCACAACCGATATTCCAATCGACAACGGACCGTGGAAATTGGACGGATTACCGGGACTTGTGCTCCGTGCTTACGACAATTCCCGCCACTATATCTTCGATTGCGTAGGCTTAAAGCAAACCGACGGCACGCGCAACATAGTGTTCGATGACTGCTTTAATAGCTACGAGGCAACCTCTATGAGCAACTTGCAGCGACTCAAAGCCAACACTTCGCCTATGGATATTATGAATAGAAGTGGCAAAGATGTAACGTTTAAGGTTGTAAGCAGCAGTGTTAATGGCAAGCTAACCGAAGCACAGCAAGAGTCAATGCGCAAGCAAATGCAGAAAAGACAACCACAAAACCCAATTGAAAGATTATGAAACGTATTATTTTAACATCGGTAGCACTCGCCCTTGCAGTGCTTACGGTAAGTGCAAAGCCTAACAAAAAGGATGAAAACAAAGTTATCGACAAACTCAAGTACACCATTACTTATCGGACAAAGAGCGTTCGAGATACTACGAAAACAGACTCAGAAGGTCGTTACAACTATGAAAACGACGATATGCAGCTGCTAATTGGCGATAAGGTAAGCTACTTTTATAGTGCTAACTACCATGCTTACGAGGAAGAAATGCGTAAGTCTGTCGATGCAAACAGTATTGCAATACCGACTTCAACATCTACAAAAGGCAACATAAAGATGGACTTTTACCGCAATTATCCAGCAGGAAAGTCTACTTATTTAGACAAAGTGTTTAGAGAAAAGTTCCGTATTACTGAGCCATTAGAGCAACCCCAATGGGACATTATAGCCGATAGTACAAAGCAAATACTTGACTATCATTGTCAAATGGCACGCTGTTCGTTCAAAGGACGTACGTGGACGGCTTGGTTTACTACCGATATTCCATTGGATAATGGCCCTTGGAAACTCTGCGGATTGCCTGGATTGATACTCCGTGCTTACGATGCTAAGCAACAATACATATTCGATTGTGTGGGAATGAAGCAGGCTAAAGAAGGTGAAAATATTACTTACGACAGCAAATTCGATAAGTATGTCTCTGCAACAATGAAGGAATTTGTAGACTATCAAGCCAAAGCTGTGCCTGAAGATATGTTGTCTGCGGCTGGAATACAAATCGAAGTGCCAGAAGAAATGAAGGCTGAATTTATGAAACAGATGGCAAAACCGCAGCCCAGTAACCCACTAGAGCTGTACTAAGTTGCTCTTTCTGCTCCACAAAACTTATTGATTAAAAGGCTCTGAAAGACTTTTTGCCACTATAAAAGTCTTGTTCAGAGCCAGTAAGACTATCTTTACCAAAACACCTATAACACTATTTACAATGAAAAGAATACTAATAGCAACAGCTAAAACAACCGCACTATTCAAGTCGAAGTGGGGCAGGGCGAGGGCTATTATTTCTTTCCTATTCCTTATTTTCACCCTTTCTGCTTCGGCACAAGACCATATTTCGGGTGTTGTTGTGGATTCTTTAACCCACAAGCCTATCGCAAAAGCCAACGTAATGTTGCTGAAAGGTGGCAAGATGGTTACCTTTTCACGCACCAACGATAGGGGAGAATTCAGTCTTTCGCATAGCAACGACAACCTAAAAGACCTACAGCTGCAAGCCACAGCAATGGAATACCAAAAGAAAAGAACCCATATTACCGCCTCAACGGGCAACCGTATTGAGATGGCGCAGAAGGTTTTTGAGATGCAAGAGATAACGGTAAAGGCGGGACCCATAACCAATAACAAGGATACAATAACGTTCGACCTCACTCGTTTCGCCTCGGAAAGAGACAATTCGTTAAAGGATGTGCTTGCAAAACTGCCTGGTGTGCATATCGGAAGCAATGGAAAGATAAGCGTAAACGGCAAGGATATCAGTCGATTTACCGTAGAAGGGCTTGATCTTAGCAACGGAAAGTACAACAAACTTACCGAGAATATAAAGGCAAAGGACGTGAAAAAGGCGGAAGTAATAGAGCATGACCAACCCATAAAGGCCTTGCGCAACAAGGTGTTCAGCGACAATGTAGCAATGAATGTAACGCTGAAAGACGAAGCTCGCGACCGTCTTTCGATAACGTTGCGCCCCTATCTTGCCATCGGGAAGCCTACTCATGTGGCTGGTTCTGCCAATATGATGAGCATAGGAAAACGCAAACAGATGATGTACGACGCTATATACGACCGCAGAGGTAGGGATGTGGCGCAGTCGGGCTTTGCTTTTGTCATCGATTATATGGCTCCGCAACCTGCCAATCTCTCGTCGTGGTATTCCGTTCCAAGTCTTAAAGCTCCGATAGATGCCGACCGCCTGCGCTTCAACACGTCGCAAAGTTATAGCATTAACCGACTAATAAAGACGAAAAACGATAACGAAATGCGTATAACGACAGACTATTTCCGCAACGTTCTTCGTCAAAATACGTATAACAGCTCTACCTATTACTTTGCCCAAACTCCTACCACGACCAGCGAAAAACATCATTTAATGTTGAAAGAAGATGTTTTCAACTTCACTATTGATAAGAAAATAAACACCGAAAAACGTTATGGCTCGATGCATTTCAGTGTGAATGCAGAGCAGAGCGATGCCTTATCGAAACTCGAAAGTACGGGTCATACTAATCTTTCGCAGCGAGTTCGTACGCCAGAAGCGAATGTTAAAGGCTACATTACCACTTCGCAGAACAGCGAGCGAGGCACCCTTACACTGCAATCAATAGTGGATTACCACTACTCACGTAATGATTTGTATATCAACACAGACCAAAAAAGCATTCATTCGAACCTTTGGCACAATAACAACGAGGTGAGTTGGCGCACTTCAAAGAATGGTTTCACACAGAATTACAACTTTTCTGCAGACTTGCAACACTTGAATGTACGCAACGGACACACACAGTTAGAATTCAGTTCGTCGCCTTCGCTCAACTACGAAAAGGGAAAATGGCGTGCAACCATGCGGCAAGGGTTCAACTTAAAATATCTTACGCAGCAACGCAAATGGTACTTCCAGACATCTCCCTCACTGTATGTAAACTATAAGAAGAGCACTCGCACCGAAACGAATGCATCATTTGGCTACAACCAATCCATACAAGAACTGTCCGATTTCGCCCTCGACAGCTACCAAACTAACTACCGCACATGGCAGACATCGCCCACTTTCATGCCACATACCAATTCGCTGAACTTCTCTTTTACACACAATTATAAGCGTGTTGTTAAGGAATTCTTCTCTAATTTCTCGCTTTCTGCTAATCGAATGTGGAGCAATTCGGTGATGGATATGCAGATTCAAAACGGAAACTACCTAATGACCTATGTGCAACACAATACAAAAAGCACCAATCTAAACGGGCGATTCTGGTTTTCAAAAGGCTTTTATAAATACCATTTCAAGACATCGTGCGGCATAACAGCAACTTATAGCGACGGCGAACAATACACTGGCGGAAAAGTTTTGGGCTATGAATACCGTTCGTTAACGCTATCGCCATCGTTCACTTATTCGCCTTCATGGGCGTATATCAGCTACAATGGCGAATTTATAATGAGCAAATCATCATTCGATAATGCTTCTTTGACATCACGTTTCAATTGGAAACAGAGCCTAACGCTTACTTCTACCATTCGAAAAGTTGACCTTTCGCTGTCTGGTATATACTATCACAACCAGTTAGAGGGCGCTACGCTCAACACATTCCTTGCCAATGCGAAGGTAACATGGCGACAAAAGAACTTCCTTATCTTTGCTATGCTATCCAATTTGTTCGACAAACGCAACTACATAGAGACTTCTTATAATGGTGTTGGAGTCTTTACGAACAGCTACGAACTACGCCCAAGAGAGCTTATTATTAGCTGTGAATTTAGCTTTTAAAGCATGATGAAAGTGTAATAAAAGTGTAAAGATTTTACAAGAGAGATTCAGTCGTGTAACTATCTCTTTTCCAACGCATTGCAATACCCATTGTTTTACAATGTAAAAGCGCCTGTTTTGTCGTGCAAAACAGGCGCTTTTGCGCTGCAATATAGGCACTTTTGCAACGCAAAAGCGATTCTATCGTTTTTAGCATGTACTTTCTTTACAAAATAAAAACGTTTGTTCTATATCTTTTTCTAAATTCAATGGGAAATCTGCAGAATTTAGTTTCCTTACCTTTTACAGTCCAAACGCACTAAAAAAGTTTTGCAATAAGCTGTCCAATTACTACTGCAAGGAAGCCAGCAACAATGCTTCCAAAAATGTAAAGCAATGCTGTAGTAGGTCTTCCGTCCTTCAAAAACATGACATTCTCGCTGATAAAGGTTGAAAAAGTGGTGAAACCACCGCATAATCCAGCCGTTAATAGTAGGCGATTACTGGTGCCAAGCGATGCGAATACGGGCAAACCAGAAACAAAACCTATGATAAGGCAGCCCAAAACATTCACGATAAACGTGGCTAAGGGGAAGGGTGAAATGATATATCTCCCTATTAGGTATGACACAGAATAACGTATCATGCCCCCAAAGAAGCTGCCTAAACCTACAAGTATCATATTTTTAACCATCTCTTTTTTGTGCGCAAAAGTACAAAAATTACAATTAAAAAACAAACTCGCATCGGTATTAAAAAGAAAAATAGTAACTTTGTCGCTCTAAATATGCCTATATTAAGGCACACGATAACGACAATTTTACAAACAAAGATGATATATCCCAACAATTTTGAGCAGAAAATAGGCTTTAACGAAATACGTAGCTTTTGCGAGAACACTGTCTTTCTACACTCGGACAAGAACAAGTGGACAGCATGGAGTTCTCTATCGACACACAACAAATAAATCGTTGGTTGGCAGAAGTGCGCGAATTTAGACGTATTCAGGAAGGTACGGAAGTCTTTCCGCTCGACAATGTGTTTGACGTTAGGGCGAGTGTGGCACGCATTCGCCTTGAAGGTACACACATGGAAGAGGACGAACTCTTCGATTTAAAGCGTTCGTTGGAAACCATCATCGCTGTTGTGAAGTTCTTAAGTGCTGGAGACGAACTGCCTAATGGCGACATTCAGCACACTTATCCTGCTCTTTATGCACTTGCTGATGGCGTGGCGATCTTCCCAATATTGGTGCAACGCATCAGTCAAATTATCGATAAATTCGGTAAAATGCGCGATTCGGCATCGCCAGACCTACTCCAAATACGCAGAGAACTGGCTCGAGTGGAAAGCAGTATATCGCGAACGCTGAACCGTATCTTGCTTTCTGCACAGAGCGAAGGTGTGGTTGACCGTGATGTAACGCCTACAATGCGCGACGGAAGACTGGTTATTCCAGTGGCACCAGGTATGAAACGCAAGATATCGGGCATTGTTCACGACGAGAGTGCGACTGGAAAGACGGTCTTTATAGAGCCTACTGAGGTGGTAGAAGCCAACAATAAGATACGCGAATTGGAGAATGAAGAACGCAAAGAGATAATTCGTATCCTCCGAGAGTTCGCTAAATTGGTGCGTCCATACGTACGAGAGATACTCGATTCATACCATTTCCTCGCCTTAATCGACTTCATTCGTGCGAAAGCAGAGCTGGCTCGCATGTTCAAAGCCATTGAACCAGAGGTTGGAACAGAGCCTCATGTGGACTTCATACGTGCCATTCACCCGCTATTACAGATTTCATTATCGAGAAAACAGCGTACGGCTGAGAACAGCGATACCCCTTTAACAGTGGTTCCGCTGGACATTCAACTCACAAAAGAGAAACGTTTGCTCATTATCTCGGGCCCTAACGCAGGCGGAAAGTCGGTTTGTCTGAAAACCGTCGGACTGCTTCAGTATATGCTTCAATGCGGTCTTTCAATCCCAGTGAGTGAGCGTTCCACTGCAGGAACGTTCAAAAACCTCATGATTGACATAGGAGATGAACAGAGTATTGAGAACGATTTGAGTACATACTCGTCTCATTTGATGAACATGAAGAACATGATGAAGCAGGCAGATCGCCATACGCTCATCTTAATAGACGAGTTTGGAACTGGAACTGAGCCACAAATAGGTGGTGCTATCGCTGAATCTGTGTTGAAACAGTTCTGGAAAAAGCAGGCGTGGGCGGTGATAACGACCCACTATCAGAACCTAAAGCACTTTGCAGAAGACCATACAGGTGTTGCAAACGGGGCGATGTTGTACGATCGCCACGAGATGCGACCACTCTTTCAGTTGGCTATTGGCAGACCAGGGAGTTCGTTTGCCATTGAAATAGCGCGCAAAACGGGTATCCCCGAAGAGGTTATCAGCGACGCTTCAGCCATTGTTGGCTCGGATTATATACAGAGTGATAAGTTCTTACAGGACATTGTTAGGGACAAACGCTACTGGGAAACAAAACGACAGACCGTGCATAGCCACGAAAAAGAGCTGGAACGAACCATTGCCAAATATGAAAAGGAAATGGAAGAGTTGCGCCAAAGTCGTAAGGAAATCATTAAAAAGGCAAAGGCGGAAGCTGAGGAGATAATCCGAGAAAGCAACAAACGCATCGAAAACGTTATACGAGAGATTCGTGAACAGCAGGCAGAGAAGGAGGCAACCAAGCGTATTCGCCAAGAACTTGCTGAATACGAGCAAGCTATGTTAAACGATTCTACAGCCGCTTTAAATAGTAAAAGCAAGTCGAAAGTCAAGAAATCAACCAATAAACAGGCGATGCGAGAAGGCGGTTTGATGTCTGACGAAGAACTAAAGGCTAAGATTGAGAAGATAAAAAATAAGAAAGAGCGACACGAACGCCATTTGCAGGAGAAGGAAGAACGCAAGCAAAATGCTGCCGAAGGACTGAAAGCTGCTGCTCAGAAACGTACTGCTAACCGTCCAATCGGTGTCGGTGACTCAGTGCGCATAAAGGGATTGACTTCTATTGGTAAGGTTGAGACAACCGACGGTAAGCAAGCTATGGTGATATTTGGTGATATGCGCACTAAGATGGCGGTATCTCGATTAGAGCATGTGGACGCTGCTACACTACAAGAAAGCCAAAAACAGTTTGCAGCATACAATTATAGTCGACAGACGCGTGAAACGATTGATCAGCATCGCAACCAATTTAAGCAAGAAATAGACGTGCGTGGCATGCGTACGGACGAGGCGATTAACCAAGTGCAATACTTCATTGACGATGCCATACTTGTGGGAGTAGGGCAAGTTCGCATACTTCATGGTAAGGGAAATGGTATTTTGCGCACCATGATTCGCCAGTATTTGAACTTTATTCCCAATGTGAAAAGCTGCCGAGACGAGCATGTTCAGTTTGGTGGAGCAGGCATAACGGTTGTGGAATTATAGGGCTTAAAGAGGCTAATAGGGCTCTGTTGCATAGAATTTCTAGTTCTTATAGAAACTCTAGTAATTCTATTTAAAAAGCTGAGGTAGGCATAACGGTTGTGGAATTATAGGGCTTAAAGAGGTTTGTAGGGCTCTGTTGCATAGAATTTCTAGTTTTTATAGAAACTCTAGTAACTCTATTTAAAAAGCTAAAAACACCCCGCAACTTTGTAAAGATAATTCCGAAGAAAAACGATAGTAGCGTTTCTACATAGCAAAACAGGCTCTTTTACGATGCAATAGTGCCTGTTTTACCGTGCAAAACAGCCGCTTTTGCAATGCAAAACAATGGGTATTGCAACGCGCTGATAGTAAGGCGGTTGTGTAAGATCATCTATTCTGTAAAATGTTTACACTTTTATCGCTCTAATATTTTAGCGTTCAAACATTGTTTTGGCACTTGTAAGAGAAAGGAGTAGGGGGTATATAATGAAAGAAAGTCGTTCCTTTTGAGAACGACTTTCGTTTGTTTAGTTGCGGGTGCAAGACTCGAACATGCGACCTCCAGGTTATGAGCCTGGCGAGCTACCAACTGCTCCAACCCGCGATATTAACCATTTGCAATTTTAAAAAAAGTTATTTGGACTTGTTCCTGAATTGCGATTGCAAAGTTACACAATTCTTTTGAAACGTGCAAAATATTGTGGAAAGAATGAAAGAAAAGTACTCTATTTTAACATTAGTAAACATTTTAAGCCTTTAAAAAGTTCATAAGTGGGTGGAATATAATTTTGGTAAGTAAATAATTTCTATTACCTTTGTCATTCATTTTACCTATTGCCGCAAGGGTAAAGGTGGATATGAAACATAAACAACAATTATATGGTGTGGCATAACAGCCACGCTGCAACTTAGACAATATAATACATGGAAAAGAAAATTGTAATGGTTACGGGCGCAACAAGCGGTATCGGAGAGGCTTGCGCTAAGAAATTTGCACAAGGTGGATACGATGTTATCATCACAGGACGTCGTAAAGAAAAGCTTGACACACTAAAAAAGGAACTCGAAAATATGGGTGCTGAAGTGCTGGCCATGCAGTTCGACGTGCGCGAACGCGAGGCTGCGAAGAAGGCAATAGAGTTCTTGAAAGGTAAGTGGGCTACTATCGACGTGCTGATAAACAACGCTGGGCTTGCATTGGGCTTGGATAAGGAGTACGAAGGAGACTTTGAAGATTGGGATATAATGATAGATACCAATATAAAAGGCTTACTGAACATGACTCGTTTTGTGGTGCCTGCAATGGTGAAACGTAACGAAGGACACGTTATCAATATTGGTTCAGTGGCTGGCGATGCAGCTTATGCGAACGGAAATGTGTATTGCGCTACTAAGGCAGCGGTGAAAACAATTACCGATGGTTTGCGTATTGACGTAGCAGAGAGCAACGTTCGTGTTACAAATGTAAAGCCTGGATTGGTGCAAACCAACTTCTCGAATGTTCGTTTCCATGGCGATGATGCCCGCGCCGATAATGTTTACAAGGGTGTGAAGCCACTAACGGGCGACGATATAGCCGATGTTGCATTCTATGCAGCAAGCGCTCCTGCTCACGTTCAGATTGCTGAAGTGCTCGTTTTGGCTACACATCAAGCCAGCGGGTCGGTGATTGTGAGAAAGTAAACGGGGGTATTGTAGTGCAATAATCTTGAAAACTAAAAGGCGAAGTAGGGGAATGACGTGGTTGCGGCAGTCCCTTACTTCGCCTTTTGGTATTTATGTGCGTGGTTTCTTCAGCTTTTCTTTTAGTCGTTTAAAGCTTTTTACGCCTAAGATAGTTAATCCGCTATATTGGAATGTCTTTGCTAATCCGAAGAAAATAAACCACAATACGCCTTTTGTTGTAGCAGAATTGTCGAACGATAATTGGGCAAAAGAAGCTATATAGAACGGAACGCACATGGCCAAAACGATGATGCCAGTGCGAAACGACAGACTTTTAAGCCACGCTATGAAGCGTTTCAATACAGTAGGTGTTGTCATTTAATGGTTTGTTTGTTATCCCTATGAGAGAGCGTTTCCCTATTATAGAAATGTGCAAGCAAACTTTTTGCTGCTTGTTTTAGTTTGCGAAAACGTGCTTATCGGAAGTTATCCCACACCTTTTCAGCGGGTAAAGGCGAAACCACAGCTATGTTTTCTTTGCTTACGGGGTGTATAAACTCAACCGTATGACTGAGTAATGATATGCTACCATCAGGGTTTGAGCGGTGCGCGCCGTACTTTAAGTCGCCTTTAATAGTGCAACCAATGGCCGAAAGTTGGCATCGTATCTGATGATGGCGACCTGTTAGTAGATTTACCTCGAGCAAAGTGTAATGCTCTGTCTGCCCAATGGTTTTATATTTTAATATTGCTTTCTTTGCATTAAGCACTTCGTGGTCGTGCGCATAGCTTTTATTTTGCTTTTCGTTGCGTACCAACCAGTGGGTCAGTGTACCTTCCGACTCTGCTGGTGGTGTCTGAACCATTGCCCAATAAGTCTTCTTCACCTCTCCATTTCTGAACATATCGTTTAGTCGAGAGAGTGCTTTCGACGTCTTAGCGAAGACTACTAACCCCGACACAGGGCGGTCTAAACGATGCACTACGCCCAAAAACACATTGCCAGGCTTGGCATATTTTTCTTTTATCCACGCCTTAATGGTTTCAGAAAGCGGTTTGTCGCCCGTCTTATCGCCTTGTACTATCTCGCCGCTTTCCTTATATACGACGATAATATGGTTGTCTTCGTAGAGTACTTGCATAGTGAATGAAAGTCTATCGCCCTTCTCCGACGATGGAGAAGGGGATAAAAATGTAGAAAGGAATATTACATATTCATACCGCCATCAACCTGAATGACCTGTCCAGATACGTAGCTTGAAAGGTCAGAAGCAAGGTAGAGGGCTGTGTTTGCAACGTCTTCGGTTGTTCCGCCACGGCGCATAGGAATCTTTGCAGCCCATTCTTTGCGAATATCCTCAGAGAGTTGCTCTGTCATAGCGGTCTCAATGAAGCCAGGAGCAATAGCATTAGCACGCAAACCCTTAGGTCCCATCTCCTGTGCAACGCTCTTTGCCAAAGCAATCATACCTGCTTTAGATGCTGCATAGTTAGCTTGTCCAGCGTTACCGTGTACACCTACTACACTCGCCATGTTGATAATGCTACCTCCACGTTGGCGCATCATTACTGGAATACATGCGTGAATGAAGTTAAAGGCACTCTTTAGGTTCACAGCAATAACTGCGTCCCACTGCGCTTCAGTCATTCGAAGCATCAAACCGTCCTTAGTTATGCCTGCATTATTGACAAGTACGTCGATGCTACCGAACTCTTCCTTCACTTGTTTAACTACTTCTTCAGTCTGAGAGAAGTCTGCTGCGTTGCTCGCATAGCCTTTACACTTAACTCCAAGTGCCGCTATTTCAGCTTCAGTAGCCTTTCCGTTTTCGTCAATAACGAGATCTGTGAATGCAATATTAGCACCTTCACTTGCAAACTTAATGGCGATAGCTTACCTATACCACGTGCAGCTCCTGTGATGAGGGCTGTTTTACCTGTTAATAATCCCATGTTCTGTTTGTGTTTATTTTGTTAATACCAATGTTCTTAATATGTTTTGCTCACAATTTTTGTTGCTATTGTCTATATATAAAATATGTGTTAGAATCGTCTTATTGTGTTATTATCTGTCTTTTCAAGGCAAAATATCTACATTTTCAATGCGCAATGCCTGTTTTTTTGCTTAAGATAGTTTACTTTCTTAATAGCTATTATCTTCGCGTTTGGGCTTTCCCATCTTGTTTCCGAGTGCTCCGTACACCACTTTAGCTACGAGAGGGCGACTGCTTTCTTCGGTAAGACCATGTCCGAGACGGCCGTATATGAATGGAACTTCGAGACCTTTGATACAATAATGGGTTATATCGGCAACCAAATCAACGTTGTCGATGTCGAAATCGCCGTCAGTTTTCGCTTCAGTATATACCTTTCTGAAGAGCTCTATTTCGTCTTCGTCGAAGTTCTTGCGTACTCTTTCCACCATCCAGATATTGCGAAAGAACTCCGCTCTGAGGTTTCCGTTTCGCATTACAGTCTCTTTTATCATGCGTAGGTGGGTGTAAATGAGTTCGATAATCTTGTCGTGAGGAGGTATTCGCTTCAACGCCACCTCGTCTAACTTGTCAGACAAGCGTTCCAACTCGGCCTCAATAACCGCAAAATAAACGTCGTCCTTACTTTTAAAGTAGGTGTATAGCGTGCGACGACCCTTGCCTGAGGCCTCCGCAATATCGTTCATTGTAGTGTTAGCAATACCTTTTTTTGCAAAGATTTGCCTTGCTACGTCTACAAACATCTGTCTTGTTTTGGAAATCGACATCTTTTTTCCCCTCCTAAAATACTCTATTTTGTGTGATGAAAGTCCTACGCTTTCGACCATTGCACAATGTTATTATTATGTGCAAAAGTAGAGAAAAAAAACTAAACGCACAAGTAATTCAACAAAAATACTTATTTTTTAGGTTTCTAAAGGTTGATAAATGTTTGAGATTTACGATGAAAGATGGTGAATCTATAACCCTAACGACAACTAAAAACAAAAGAAAACAAGGTGTGTCGGAAACCTTGTTTTCTGCAACTTTATACTATCTTACACTTCAATCTCCAAGCTGTCGTAGGCAAAAAATACATTTTCGGGCAGATCGTTTTGGGCTTCTTCGTGAAAACCTATCTCGTGTGTAAGATGTGTTAGATAGGTTCTTTTGGCCTTAATAGTACGGCTGAAGGCGATGGCATCGTCGATAAGCTGATGCGAATGATGCTCTCTCTGCCAACGTAAAGCATTCACCACGAGTGTTTCAACGCCTTCGAGATACGACAATTCAGAAGGATTGATGGTCTTCATATCGGTGATATAGGCGAAGTTTCCTATGCGATAGCCCAGGATAGGGAGCTTTCCGTGTATCACTTCAATGGGTTCAACAATACAATCGCCTATCGGAAACGCATTATGTGGGGCGATAGCGTGCAGGTTTAGCTTAGGTACGCCAGGGTAAAGATGCTCTTTGAAGCAGTAAGGGAAGTTGTGGCGTAGTCCTTCACAAGTGTCTTCGTTAGCATAAATCTCTAAATCGGAAAGCCAACTGAAGGGGCGAAGGTCGTCAATTCCGCCTACATGGTCGTAGTGGATATGCGTTATGAGGATACCATCTATCTTCTTATAAGGTACAGGAAGTATCTGTTGGCGGAAATCGGGGCCACAATCAATAAGTATTCGTGTGGTTTCGGTTTCAAGTAAAGCCGATGTTCGCAGTCGTTTATCCTTTATATTACTGCTTTGACATACTTTACAGCTGCAGCCAATAACGGGTACTCCGTTTGAAGTTCCAGTGCCTAAAAAACGTAATTTCATTGGTGTTGCTTAGCGTATGTTCACCTCCGGGTTGATTTCAATGCCGAATTTCTGCATCACATCGTGCTGAATAGTTTCGCAAAGGCGTACCACTTCGTTGCCCGTTGCCCCACCACAATTTACCAATACCAATGCTTGCTTATCGTGTACGGCAGCTTTTCCCATTGCTTTTCCTTTCCAGCCACATTGTTCTATCAGCCAACCTGCAGGTATTTTCTCGTGTTCGTTGTCGATAGAATAGTGGGGCATACCTTCGTATTGTTGTGCTAATTCGTTATATTTCTGTGTCGATACCACTGGATTCATAAAGAAACTGCCAGCATTGCCCAGTACTTTTGGGTCGGGTAACTTGGCATTTCGAATCTCAGTAATAACCTCTCGGAGTTCAGCAGCCGTAGGAAAGTCGACTCCTTTTACTGCTAAAGCGGCACGAATGTTACCATAATCCAACTTAGGTTCATAGGTTTCAGAAAGCTTATAGGTTACTGCGGTGATGAGAAAGCGGTCCCGCCATGTGTGTTTGAACTTACTTTGGCGATAGCTATAGTCGCATTCGTCGTTCGTAAAACGACAAATGCGACCTGTTTCAATCTCTACTGCCTCCACAGACACTATCAAATCCTTTGCTTCCACGCCATAAGCGCCAATGTTTTGCACTGCGCTGGCGCCTACTTCGCCCGGTATTATGGATAAATTCTCGGCTCCGTAGAGTCCATTAGCTACGCAATAGGCCACGAAATCGTCCCAAACGTAGCCCGAACCGCAGCGAACGTGGCACGAATCAATCTGTTCGAGAAAGCGAATACCTGAATGTAACACTGTTCCATCATAATCGGCAGTGAGCAATAAGTTGCTTCCTCCACCGAGAATGAGTAAAGGTTGGTCAGCTTCGGTGAGCACTTTAGCCACCTGTTGTGCCTCTTCCACCGAATTATATTCTATGAATCGTTTGCATTTAGCTTCGATTCCGAACGTGTTATGCCTTAGCAGGCTGTAGTCTTTCTCGTCTATCATAGTCCCTTTCAGGTTGTCTTTCGTTCCTATTCCTTTTAAATAGCTTTGCTTTTTAGTAGGCAATAATCTTCTCTAAGCGCCAATCGTTGCCCTTTTGCTTGAACTCTAGCTGTGTTTCAACACCATTAGAGAGTCCTCGGAACACAAGTATTTTCTTCTTACCTTCACCATATTTCTGCCCGTAAAGTATGTTGTAGATGTAGTTTTTAGGCACTTCTGGAAGGTAAGTGCTCCATTCTGATGCAGGAATTGTGGTGTTTACCTTGTTCGTACCTTCTCCTTCAGGGTCTAAACCAGAGTATGGCAGTGGGTTTTTAATGCTTCCTCGTCCGTCGTTAGCAAAGAATTTCTTCAAGAAATTGAGGAAAGAAGTGTTCTTTTTCTGCTCGAAGCTGACGTTCATAATCTTGTTCATCTTCCATTTACCATCTTGATGGTCGAAGCAAAACTGCTTTGCTATACCTTGATGCAAGTTGATTTTTTCCACGATTACAGTGTCAAGTTCAGTTGATTTAGCGTATTTAGCCTGCTCTTCGTTGTCGAAAATCAGCGTGTAATAGCCTTGTGGACGGAAGAATCTTTCCATTTTCCAATTGTTACGTGCTATCTGTTTAGTCATGTTTCCATTGGTTTCAACAGGCAACGGGAACTTGATGCGATTCAGTTGCAACTTTTTATTGGCGATAAAGTTGAAGAAAAAGTCGTCGAAAAGTTGGTCGGCGGCTTTTGGCATAGGGGTTTCTGCAATGATTTCTGTTACCGAATCTACTGTATCAGTAGTATCAGTAGTGGCTATTGGGTCAGCTTTTGCAGAATCAGCTGGCTCTACCTTTTTGTTGTTACAGCCTGTTGTGAAGCATAACATAGCTACACACAGACCAAAGACAAGTAAAATAGCTTTTCTCATATTCTAATAAATGTAATTCTCAAATTATGATGCAAAAGTACTACATTTATTTTATAATAATGTTGTAAAGTCAATATAATAATGCTGTAAAGGTAATAATTTTCTTTCATAGCGTTTCCCTGTTCAAATTATATATTGTATCTTTGCACTAAAATTAGGATTTATGATTCTCGAAAAGATAGAAGAACTATTAAAGGAAGTGAGTGTTGTTTCGGCTAAAAATGCCGAAGACGTAGAGCAACTCCGCTTGAAATATCTCAGTAAAAAGGGCGAAATAAACGCTTTAATGGGCGAATTCCGCAACGTTGCAGCCGATCAGAAGAAGGTTGTAGGCATGAAAATCAACGAGCTAAAGCAGCTTGCGCAAAACAAAATCAACGATTTGCGCGAACAATTGGAGTCATGTGAAGCACAAAGCAACGATATAGACCTTACTCGAACAGCCTATCCAGTGGAGTTAGGCACCCGTCATCCGCTTTCATTGGTAAAGAAAGAGATTATAGATATATTTGCACGAATGGGCTTTACCCTCTATCAGGGACCGGAAATCGATGACGATCAGCATGTATTTACGATGCTTAACTTCGCAGCGGACCACCCAGCGCGCGACATGCAAGACACTTTCTTTATAGAACGCAGCAGCACTATGGACGTAACAAAGAATGTTTTGCTGCGCAGTCATACTTCTAACGACGAGGCACACTATATGTCTACCCACGAGCCACCTATCCGTGTGCTCTGTCCGGGGCGTGTTTACCGCAACGAAGCCATCAGTGCGCGTGCGCATTGCTTCTTCCATCAGGTTGAAGGATTGTATGTAGACAAGAACGTTAGCTTCACTGATTTGAAGCAAGTGTTACTTACTTTCGCACGCGAAATGTTTGGAGCAGACACCAAAATACGCTTGCGTCCAAGCTATTTCCCCTTCACTGAACCCAGTGCAGAGATGGATATAAGCTGTAATATATGCGGTGGAGAAGGCTGTGGGTTCTGTAAACACACTGGTTGGGTAGAGATTTTAGGCTGTGGAATGGTCGATCCTCACGACCTTGAAGCTTGTGGTATCGACTCATCGGTTTACACTGGCTATGCATTTGGTATGGGTGTAGAACGTATTACCAACCTTAAGTATCGTGTTAGCGACCTCCGTTTGTTCTCGGAAAACGATGTTCGCTTCTTGAAAGAATTTGAAAGTGCAGAGTAAAAGCGTTCGCTTGATAATATAATAATGTAGGGGACAAGTTGCAATAACTTGTCCCCTATATTGTTTTCTTACTATTTTTAAAATCCGATGAAACCTTAATGTCTATCCACTTCTTTCTATTTCTGATAGCTTTATAGCAACTCCTCAATGCTTATAAATCCATAAACAGCGACCTCAAAAAATGTAAAGATTGTAGAAGATAGTTCGTTCTGTGTAACTACCACATTGTCAATACTTTGCAATACCTATTGTTTTGCAATGTAAAAGGGCCTATATTGCACGACAAAACAGGCTCTTTTGAGTCGTAAAACAGGCTCTATTGCAAAGCGAAACAATCTGAACCGTTTTTTAATAGAATTTTCTTTACAAAATGAAACGATGTACAATGCTTTCTTTGCGTAGGGAAATCGTAGAAGAAGGACAACTATTCTATGGTGTCCAAGCACCGAAATGTGTTGGGAAGTGGGTGTGTGGCGTAGGGTAGAAGTTCTTTGTATTGGTTGTTATCAGTTAGTTTTTGTATTGCCTCATATAGGTTAGCAGCTACCTTTTGTATTGCCAATCCTCTGAAATCCGTTATGTAAATGTCCATTTCACTGCTTTCATTGCTGCCCGATGTAAGGTCCCAAAAGAGGTATTCGCCATTGTCGCTACAAGCAAAAGGGTAGAGGTTTTGCAGTATGGAGGTGGTAACTTCAGGTGCAACATCGAACCAAAGTTCTCCATTTACAACATCGTCGTAATACGTTGAGCGTATTTCAGCCGACCTTACAAATAGGGAGTCGCCATAGTTTCCCATCGGAATGTATATATGAAACATATCAGCTGTAAGACCATACCCATATTTCCGTACAAAATCTACATAGGAAACAGGAAACGTTCGTCCATTTTCGAATGTGTGAGAACTTAACGTTTGTAAGTCTCCAAAACTGTTTTGCGTACCTATTATCTCAAGTTTAAATTTGTTTACCTTATCCATGAAAAAGTGTTTTCGGTCTTTATACATTATCGTTTCAGCAACTTTCTATTGTATTTCTGCGGTTCCGAAATCCTCAAAACCATTATGAAGCATCGTATTGCATACGAGCTGAAAGTGCAGTTATGAATAGGATAGCCAGAAATTCAACAGAAATAACTCAGTCTAAGTCCTGACTCCAGTCGATAGAATCGCCAAACCAACCATTCTTTTGTCCTAATTCCAGGACACGTTTCTTAAACTGTTCTCCATCGAAATTGGGGTTATCTTTAACAAATTCCTTATTACCAAGACCTTTGTCCAACCATTGTAGAAAGATAATACCCAGCTCAAACTGTTGTTCTATCTGATATTTCGTTTCGTAATCCTCAACCGAAACACAGAAGTCAATGGTCAGATACTTGTCTTGTTTCGCATAGCGAACAAACGATTTCCTATTGTACGATTCAGGCAAACAACGAATAGCAATACCAATCGATACCTCTTCGGTTGCAAAATTGTTGTTTATTTCCTCTACCAAAATATCTCTTAAAGCATCTCCAAGAAGGCCAATCTTTGCGCCAGCAGTGTCTGTTACTATCGAAAAATTCATTGAAAAGCGTCTCCTTTCTAATTATTCCTCGTCCTCGTACCACTTCTTGATATACAGATAATGGTCGGCAAACAAACGCGATTGTCCTGGTTTGGCATCCTTGATGCGCTTGGCTGGAATGCCGCCCCATATCTCGTTGGGAGGAATTATCGTACCTTGCAGTACCACAGCCCCTGCTGCTATCATCGAATTTTCGCCCACTTCGGCATTGTCCAGTACCGTAGCGTTCATGCCAATAAGGGCGTTTTTGCGGATAGTAGCGCCATGTACCACTGCCGAATGCCCTATGCTGGCACCGTCTTCAATCACTACTGGCTTGCCTTCGGTCTGATGTATGCACGCCAAATCCTGCACATTCACCTCGTTTCCCATTATAATGGCGTCTACATCGGCCCGTATTACCGCACCAAACCACACCGAACAATCGTTGCCCATGGTTATATTACCTGCCAATGTAGCGTTTTCGGCGAAGTAGCAACGCTCTCCCCACTTTGGACTTTTGCCCCTTGCTGATTTTATCAGAGCCATCTTTCTTTGTATTTTATTGTTGTTTTCTTTTGTTTAAATGTCGTTAGTACATTTGCTAAAGGTTATTTAGCTCTTCCCAAATGCGCTGCACGGGCAGTCCCATCACATTGAAATAGCTGCCTTCAAGCGCTGTAACACCAACGTAGCCAATCCATTCCTGTATGCCGTAAGCACCAGCCTTGTCTAACGGAGAATAGGTTTCAACATAGTATTCAATCTCTTTTTCCGTCAGATTCTTAAATGTTACGTCTGTCGAAACCGAGAAACAATGCTGCTTTTCCGTCGTTGTTAGGCACACACCGGTAACCACTTGATGCTTCCGACCGCTTATTTTGCGCAACATTTCCTTCGCTTCGTCATTGTTAGCAGGCTTTCCAAGAATCTCGTTGCCCACTATTACCACTGTGTCTGCCGTAATAATAAGCTCGTGTTCAGTTATTGTATCTTTGTAAGCATTGGCCTTTTCGCGGCTGATATAGCCAGCAACGTCTGCAGGAGCGGCACCTTCGGATAAGTTTCCGCTATGTCTGGCTGCACACGCACGTCGAATGCAATGTCAAGACCACGCAACAGCTCTTTCCTTCTTGGCGAATTGCTCGCCAATATAATATGATAATCTTTGAAACTCATAGTTGTTTTATTTCTCTTTTCGTATTAGTTCTAACGTTGTTTCCAATGCTTTGTTGGCAAAAACAACGATTTCAACAGAGTTACCACCCAAAGGCTTTTGCGTTTTTCAGCCACTTTCCCTGTGCACGAAGCACCTGTTCGATGATATCACGAGCCACTCCCATGCCGCCTTCATAGTCGCTTACGTAGTCGGAAATGGCTTTAATGTCTGCACAAGCGTCCTTTGGACAGCACGAACAACCCGCTCTTTGCATGATTTCGTAGTCGGGAATGTCGTCGCCAACGTATATAATCTCTTCTGGTTGTAGGTTGTTCTCCTTCAGATATGCGTCCCATGTGTTCAGTTTAATGACGCAATTAAGGAACACATCTTGCACTCCGAGATAAGCATAGCGCTTTCTTATCTCCTCGTTGCGGCCCCCTGTCATTATCGCAACCTTTAGTCCGAGCTTCACCGCCAGCTGTATGGCATAGCCGTCCTTAATGTTCATGGTTCTTACGGGGTCGCCTTCGCTGTTCATGCAACCGTGTTTTGCGATAGAACTCCGTCTACATCGAAAACAATAGCCTTTATTTTCTTTAACTCGTAGTTTATCATTGCATTATAATAAATAGTTAAATGATTTCTATATGCTTATTTTTTACTTTTCTCATGAATGCTTTTTGCCATCAGCTCGTATATTTTTTGTGCTTTTGGATTGTTGTTCATAAGTTGCATTTGTGCCTCAATAATGTTTTCATCGTAACGAATGGCAGGTCCTGTTTGTGCCTCACGAGGCGACAATTCGTGTACTTTTCTTGCCGTCTCATCGGTCAATGGCAACATAACATCGAAGGGAAGACCCACCTTTTGCAGTACTTCGGCTGCCAAATCATAGCAATGATTGACGTAATTGCATGCCCATACAGCTGCCAAATGCAGATAACGGCGGTCAGCAGAAGACAATTCTTGAACGTTATCGCTAACCGATTGTGCCACGCCAATAATAGTTTGCATCGTTGAAATACTATTTGCTTCAACGAAAACAGGAATGTTACGGAAATCGACAATACGTGTTTTAGAGAACGTTTGCATCGGATAGAGTATGCCATAGCGCTCTGTTCGTCCACGAAACACATCAATTGGCATCGAGCCAGCGGTATGAACGAACAGCTTTTCGCTACGATTGGGACATATTTTGCCGATAACTTCATCGAGAACACTATCCTTTAGTGCGATAATATAAAGGTCGGCATCGTTCGTTATAGTCTCCAAATCGTCTGTTGGCACGGAGTTCAGCCTTTCAGCCAACTGCTTTGCTGCCGCCATCGTTCGGCTATAAACCTGCACAATGTCGTGTTTGGCGTTGTAAAGAGCATGCCCTAAAACGGTGGCAAGATTGCCGGCACCTATCAATGCTATCTTCATAATAAGTACAAAATTACTAAAAATAAGGAGAAAAGCTAACCTTTCCTCGCTTTTTTACAAAACATTTGCTATTTTTGCAAGTGCAGTGTACGAGCCAGTTTCGTGCATATTTCATTGTGTTTTGACCGCTTTATTGATGCAGACCCAGATATTTACACACAGCAAAGACCTGCCAACGCTTTGCGAAGGCAACTTCTTTCACAGTCGGGACTTGTTCTGTATGTTAGAACAAACGCCACGATTGCAGCCGTGTATGGTGGTTGTTACCAACGAAAAGGGCGAAACCATCGCGCAAATACTGGCACAAATCCGTAGCAAACGACGTATTCTCGGTCTCAATTTCACTCGCCGAGCCCGCATATATGGGGAAGGAGTGTATCGTAACGATGTCGATTTTACAGAGAAAGCTAAGCTGTTCGATGATATGATGGACGCTCTTGTGCATTACATGCTGCGGCATTGGTGCTACCATATCGAGCTAAGCGATATGTCAAAGAAGATGTTTGGCTATCGAACTCTGCGCCAACACGGCTTCGTTCCTATTCCTTGGATACAGCTACACCAGTCGTTACACAGTCGAACGCCTGAAGAACGAGCTTCTGAAAAGGTGCTTCAGCGTGTTAAATATGCCTTGGAGAACGGGTTTGAGACACGCGAAGCCAAAACAAAAGAGGAAATTCACCAACTCTATCGCCTCATAAAAAGATACTATTTGCTACGTAAACAGCGCTACATACCTAAGGAAACGCTGTTCCAACTGGTAGGTTCCAGCCATCACGGGCATATTTATATCACCTTATACAAGGGCCGCATCGTTGGAGGAAGCGTTGTTGTGGACTCTGGACGTGAGTCTATGCTGTGGTACGATGCCGCAATGGAGAAGCGCTACTTATTCTATCACCCCCACACACTAACAGTTTGGAATGCCATTAAGGAAGCCCACAGACGAGGACAAGACCACATTCACATTCTTAACATTGGACTTCCGTTCTCGCGTAGCAAGTATCGCGACTTCATGTTGAGCTTTGGTGGTAAACCAATAGGATCCTATCGGTGGTTTCGTTTTTCCAATTCTGTTATGCGCCGTTTCATGTTTTGGTACTACCAAATATAGATGTAGGAACCCATTTCGTGCGCAAACACACAGTTTATATGCAAGAAACAGAAAACAATACATATATATAATGAAAGTAATAGGAATTATCCCAGCCCGCTATGCGTCCTCTCGTTTCCCGGGTAAACCCCTCGCTAAGCTGGGTGGAAAGTATGTAATACAACGCGTTGTAGAGCAAGTTAGCTCCGTACTCAGCGATGTTTACGTTGCTACCGACGATGAACGAATCTACAATACCGTGATTTCGCTGGGTGCAAAGGCCGTAATGACAAGTCCAGACCACCAAAGTGGCACCGACCGCATAGCTGAAGCATTGGCAAAAATAGGCGGAAACTTCGATGTTGTAGTCAATATTCAGGGCGACGAACCATTTATTCAGCAGAGCCAAATAGAGACTGTTGTGGCCTGTTTCCTTGATGATGACACGCAAATAGCAACGCTTGGAAAGAAGTTTGCAACCATCGAAGAAGCTAAAAACCCCAATTCTCCAAAGATAGTTCTCGACAATCGTAGCTACGCAATGTACTTTACACGTGCTCTTGCTCCCTATGTTAGAGGCAAAGCAGAAAGCGATTGGCTTTCAGTTTATCCTTTTCTTAAACACATTGGTCTATATGCTTATCGCACAGAGGTGTTAGATGAGATTACAAAACTTCCTCAATCGTCTCTCGAATTGGCTGAAGGCTTAGAGCAATTGCGTTGGTTGCAGAATGGATTTAAGATAAAAGTGGGACTCACCGATGTGGAAACTGTCGGCATAGATACCCCCGAAGATTTGCAAAGAGCAGAACAATTTCTCGCTCAACAAGGCGAGAATAAATAATAAAAAAAATCTTTTAGTATTTACGCAACGGTGCTGTCGTTTCATAGATAGTACCGTTGCTTTTTTTGTTTTTGCCACTTTTCCGCTACAGAAAATGCAGTCTGGTTTCTTTATTTATAGTTTTTGAATATGTAAAATATATGTAAAGATATTTCGCAATCACCATTTTTGTGTAACCATCTTACTTTCAATACGTTGTAATACCCATTGTTTTGCATTGTAAAAGTGCCTATTTTGCGCGGTAAAACAGGCACTTTTGCGTTGCAATATAGGCTCTTTTGCAAGGCGAAAGTATTTGTTTCGCTTTTCGTTGAAATATTCTTTACAAAATAAAAGCAATATAATGATGTTGTAACCGCTATTTTATGGTAAAACAATCGTCTTACTTTGAGCTTTTCTAAACGTTCTTCTTAAATAAAATTATTAGCACGCTTATTATTTGCTACTTTAGCTGTTTTTTGGTAACTTTGCCACAAATTAGCTAATTATGGGATTTTTTGGGCTTTTCAATAAGAAGAAAAAAGAGGTCCTCGATAAGGGTCTTGAGACTACAAAGCAAAGTGTATTCTCGAAAATAACACGTGCAGTAGCAGGTAAATCAAAGGTAGACGACGAGGTATTAGATAACTTAGAGGAGATACTTATAACGTCTGACGTTGGTGTTGATACCACTTTGAAGATTATACAGCGTATCGAAGAGCGCATAGCACGCGATAAATACGTTTCAACTTCCGAGTTAAACAACGTCTTAAGAGCCGAGATTGCAACGCTATTGACGGAGAATAACACTGAGAATGCGGAGGATTGGGACCTGCCAACCAGCCATAAACCATACGTAATATTAGTAGTTGGTGTGAACGGAGTGGGCAAAACAACCACCATTGGTAAACTTGCCTACCAGTTTAAGAACGCTGGAAAGAAGGTATATCTTGGCGCGGCAGACACCTTCCGTGCCGCTGCTGTAGAGCAAATTCAGATTTGGGGCGACAGAGTAGGGGTGCCAGTGGTGAAGCAACAGATGGGTTCCGACCCAGCAAGTGTGGCTTTCGATACCCTACAAAGTGCGAAAGCAAATGGTGCCGACGTCGTTATTATCGACACAGCTGGTCGTTTGCACAATAAGGTTGGCTTGATGAACGAGTTGAAAAAGATTAAAGACGTAATGAAAAAGGTTCTGCCTGAAGCACCAGACGACGTTATGTTGGTACTCGATGGTAGCACGGGACAGAACGCATTCGAGCAGGCTAAGCAGTTCGCATCGGTTACACAGATCACCTCTCTCGCTATAACGAAACTCGACGGAACCGCTAAAGGCGGCGTAGTCATAGGCATTAGCGACCAATTAAAGGTGCCAGTGCGATACATTGGCTTGGGAGAAGGAATGGAAGACCTGCAATTATTTAATAAAGAACAGTTTGTTGATAGCTTGTTCAAGCAGGATTAAGCTTTTCTCTCGCACCGTATTCAGGTGGAAAAACAAGAACCCAAAGCGTGGGAAAACAATTGAATGAAGAAGAATCAGATAGATATTATAACAATGGGATGCTCGAAGAATCTTGTCGATTCAGAACTTCTCATGAAACAATTTGAAGCAAACGGCTACGACTGTGTACACGATTCGGAAGCCCCAGAGGGCGAAATTGCTGTTATAAATACCTGTGGTTTCATTGAAACAGCAAAGGAAGAGAGTATCAATACAATACTCGAATTCGTGAATAGAAAGGAGAACGGACAGCTAAGACAACTATATGTGATGGGCTGTTTGTCCCAAAGATATAAGGAAGAGTTGGAGAAAGAGATTCCAGAAGTGGATAAATTCTACGGCAAATTCAACTTTAAACAACTCATTTCCGACCTCGGTAAGGCTGAAATACCATCGTGCGATGGACGCCGACACCTTACAACGCCTCCACATTATGCCTACATCAAAATTGCTGAAGGGTGCGATAGACATTGTGCTTACTGCGCTATTCCACTGATAACGGGCAAGCATCGCTCGCGAAAGATGGACGATATCCTGCAAGAAGTGGCCGAATTGGCAGCTAACGGAGTGAAGGAGTTCCAGATAATAGAGCAGGAACTTACTTACTATGGCATTGATTTAGACGGTAAACACCATATTACTGAACTTATTTCGCGTATGGCTGACATACCCGGAGTGGAATGGATAAGGTTGCATTACGCCTATCCGAACCAGTTTCCATTGGACTTGCTCGATGTTATTCGCGAGAAACCACAGGTCTGCAAGTATCTTGATGTAGCGCTTCAGCACGTTTCCGATAATATGTTATCGCGCATGCGCCGCCACGTAACAAAGCAGGAAACAATGGATTTCATTCGTGCTTTGCGTGAAAAAGTGCCAGGATTGCACATTCGCACAACGCTTATGGTGGGCTTTCCAGGCGAAACGGAAGAGGATTTCAATGAGTTAATGGAGTTCGTAAGATGGGCACGGTTCGAACGTATGGCGCTTTCGCTTACTCACACGAGGAAGGTACATACAGCGAACAGCACTATGAGGACGACGTTCCAGAGGATTTGAAACAGGAAAGGCTTGATAAACTGATGGCTTTGCAGCAGGAAATAGCTGCAGAAATAGAGGCTGAGAAAATAGGACAGACACTAAAAGTGATTATCGATCGCAAGGAAGGAGACTACTATATCGGTAGAAGCGAATTCTGTTCGCCTGATGTTGACCCTGAAGTATTGATAAAAGTAGACATCAAACCCCTTGTTATCGGCAACTTTTATGATGTGAATATAACGTCAGCCGACGAGTTTGACCTCTACGGAGATGTGGTAAACGAATAACAATTTCGCATCGTTGAGATACACACTTTATGTTTTTTAAAAGCAAATAACCCAAAGATGAACAACAAGGAATTTATAAGCACATTGGCAAACAGAATGGGTCGTTCGCAAGATGAGACACAAAAGCTTGTGAATACCGCCTTACAAGCTATGGGCGATAACTTCGAATCGGGCGAGCCTGTATTGGTTTCGGGCTTCGGTTCGTTTGAAGTGAAGAAGCGACTCGAGCGTATTATGACCAATCCAGCGACTGGATTGCGTATGTTAGTGCCGCCAAAGTTGGTCCTTAACTTCCGTGCTACGGGGTCAGTAAAGGAGAAACTGAAGAAAGGAGGGGCTGAATAATGGCGAAAACAGCACTACAACTTATTGCCGATGCGGTGGCAAAGAAACACAAAATAACGGTGAAAGAGGCCGAAAAGTTTGTGTCTGCCATGTTCGATGTGGTAAACGAAGGGTTGAAAAACGACAAACTTGTTAAGGTGAAAGGGCTTGGTACGTTTAAGGTTCAAGCTGTGAAGCCTCGTGAAAGTGTGAATGTAAACACTGGAGAACGTGTGTTGATTGAAGGCCACGATAAGGTTTCGTTTACTCCTGATGCTTCTATGAAGGAACTTGTGAATAAGCCTTTCGCACAATTTGAAACGGTTGTGTTAAACGATGGCGTAGATTTTACCGACATAGATAATAAGTCTGACAACGTAGAAAAGGTAGAAAGCACCGATGAAATCGTAGATTCATTGAACGAAAATGCGACTTCTGAAGTGGAAAAGGCTGAATCTAAGGAAGAAATAAACCACAAAATAACCGAAGAAAAACCTGTTGAAGCGGTGCAAGAGCCAGTAATTGAGGCTCCAGCGGTTGCGGTTGAACCGAAAGAAGAGGTTGTAGAAGTACCGCAAGTTGAACAGCAAGAGGTTGTTGAAGAAAAAGAAACGGTTGTGGAAGAGCAGGCTGAAGCTGTTCAAGAACTGCCTACGGCTATTGCTGAAATACCAGAAGCAATCGTTGAGATACCCGAAGTAGTTGCCGAACAGCCTAACTCTAACGACGAAGAACTTCCTAAAGCTAATATTGAACCAGTGGAGTCTGCTATGGAAGAAATAACAGACACCAAGACAGAACAACCTGTTCCAGAAGTGAAAGAGGTACCTAAAGCGACTATTGAAGTAACTGAATCAATATCTACTAAGCATCAGGAAGTTACAGAACCAACTGAACGACCAAAGAAAACGAATTGGTTACTATGGTCAGCGATAGGTTTTGCTATCATAACGATTATGTATTTCTTCGGCTATAAGTTTGGAAAAGATGCTGCACTTAGCGACAATAAGCTTGCAGTTCGTACCCAAACGGAGAATAGTACAGCTAAAAAGATAAAGAAAGCAGCGCAGAAACCTGTTGTCAAAGCGCAGAAGCCAGCTGTAAAAGAAGTTGATTCAGCAACTGAAGAAATCAATAGGTTCAAGCAGATGAGTTCAGATAAGCGCATTAGATATGGTGCTTACGACATCATTGGTATAGAAAAAGTAGTGGTATTGAAGAAGGGTCAGACCATGCAATCGTATAGTAGAAAGGCACTCGGACCCGATATGGTGGCATATTTCCAAGTGTTGAACAATGCCACAACGATGACAGCAGGCGACACAATGAAGGTTCCAAAGGTGGAACTACGCCCAGAATACCGCACAAGATAAAGTTGTTCTTTTTGTAAATACACTTTATTAACTAATAAATGCGTGGCCCTTTAAAGAGTCACGCATTCTTTGTTGATAGAGCATGCAAAACGTTTTGGAGAGGTAAACAATGGTTCGAAAGAAATGATAAATATGGAGTAGTAACCTACTCCCTATACCGTTGATAGATAGTAGATATGTAAAGAATTTACATAAGCGGTATTATCGTATAACTCTTTAGTTATCAATGCTTTGAAATATAGCCTGTTTTGCGTTGTAAAAGTGCCTATATTGCACGGCAAAAGTGTCTGTTTTGGAATGCAAAACAGGCACTTTTACAAACTCAAAGTATAGTGTTGGTTATTTCGTTGAATAATTCTTGACAATTCAAAGGAGTTATATTCGGTGAGATTGGAGGGCATAATGCATTATATCAATGCAAACGTTTGACAATGTAAAAGTCGTATTTATATGCTTTTGTTATGAATAATATCATTGAAAAGCACTAAATTTGCGTTGATAATAGTATTAGTAATGAAAGTAAAGTTGATGATTAGAATATCAAATAAGATAAGTTTGTAGTTAGGAAAACAAGTTTTTTCCATCTTAGAAACTTTATTTTAAGTTGGTATTAGAAATTTGATTAGTACGACTAAACATTTTTATTGGTTTAGAGTAAAGCCCCATTTGCTGATAGAAGCAAGTGGGGCTTTCATTTGTTCTTATATGGATAAGGTGGAGAAAAATCTTATTTCAGCTGTTTCTTAACCTCATCAAGTGCTACAATCCAGTTGGTATCGAGCGAGAACTGAGTAGGGTAGTCTTCACGATTGTAGTATGCTAAGATTACCTCGTCGTCCTTATCGCCATACAATGGGTTGTTTATACTGGCATCACGGAATATGTTCTTCACACGATTTTGCTCTTTTTCGTTCGCTGCCTTCGCGAAATTCTTAAGGTAAAGATTCACGTAGTCGTACATATAGTAGGCCATTGAGTCTAAGCGAGAGTTCAAATGAGCAATCTCTTTAGGCGTTAATTCCTTGTCAGACACAGACAATGCCTCCAAAGTTTTGGTCTTTAGATATGATATAGCGTCTACTTTGAACGATGCAATCTTACGGATTTCGGTGTCTTCAGACTTATCTGTAGCGACCTTATACGAGCTTCTATAAATCTGTTCGTACACGCGTTGCGGTGTTTGCGCATAAGTAGTGGCAGTTAATGCCAAGGCAATGACTGCCAAAGCTGCTTTCTTTAATTTAATCATTATAATCTTGAGTTTTGTTGTTATCTTATACTTTATAATATTGAAAAACCTTCTTTCTTTTCACGAGGAATGTGTTTCGTGATGCAAAAGTACTACAATTTTGACATAAAAACGTGCAAAACGTTTAATTTTTATATAGTTTTATGTTATTTATTACTAATGCGTGACTTGTTCTTTATGGCGAAATCCTTCCACGAACCATAATGTTTGGCATCTGTTTCGGGGCGGTTCGACTGTAGAAAATGGCAGTATGCAGCGCCAAGAGCGTCGGTTGCGTCCATAAATTGAGGCATTTCGTTATCCTGTAAGTGCAATAAACGTTGCAGCATACCAGCAACTTGGTCCTTAGAAGCGCCTCCATTGCCCGTTATTGCCATCTTTATCTTGAGTGGGGCATACTCGAATATCGGCACATCTCGCTGTATTGCGGCTGCAATAGCTACGCCTTGAGCGCGCCCTAACTTAAGCATTGATTGAATATTCTTGCCAAAAAACGGTGCTTCTATCGCCATTTCATCGGGCAAATACTCTTCTATGATACCAGTAACACGTTCGAATATCTTGCCCAAACGCAGATAAACGTCTTTCTCTTTGCGCATATCGATGACTCCCATCGCCACCATTTCGGCTTTATTACCTTGTGTTCGGATAACGCCATAGCCCATAACGTTGGTTCCAGGGTCTATGCCAAGGATTATTTTAGTAGGTCGTTGCTGCGCTGTTGCCATGTTCTTATCGGTCCATATAAGGGTTGTGTGCCAACTCGTAGCCTATTGTTGTTTGCTCACCATGCCCAGAATAAACCACAGTAGTGTCAGGAAGCTGCGATAATTCCCTTAAACTGCTAATCAGTTGAAACATACTTCCACCCTCAAAGTCCGTTCTTCCCACGCTACCACGGAAGAGAGTGTCGCCTGTAAACGCCATGTTTTCTTCCTTACAGTAGAACGTTACGCTGCCAGGAGTGTGGCCAGGAGTGTTGATTATCGTAAGTTCGTGCTCGCCAAACTTGATGTTTTCGCCTGCTTCAAAGGTCTTTCCGACTGGCGGAAAGTCGTAATTAAGCTGCATTCCGAACATATTTTGGGCCTGTTCCTTAAGCGAACGCAAGGCAGGAGCGTCCTTTTCAGACACCTCTGGTAGTAATGCGAAAACGTCGTTGATGGTGTTTATACCGAAATTATGGTCGAGATGGGCATGCGTTGCCAGCAGATGAACAGGCTTCAAGTGATTCTCCTTGATGAAGTTTACTATCGTTTGACGCTCTTCTTCATAGAAAGCACCACAGTCAATGATAACACATTCCAAGCTGTTATTCCATAAAACATAGGTGTTTTCTTCTATCATGTTGAATACAAATCGCTTTACTTGTATCATATTTCTTTGTTTATTGAGTCCTCTTTTTTACTTTAATACATTACAGTTAATGCTCTAAACACGAGGTACATATATTAAATTCTTTTCTTCAAACCACTCTTCTGTGAACCATTGCGATAGGTTTTCGACCAGCGCAACCTTTCTGTAGGGTTGCAATTCCTCTTCAAGGTTGCCTCCTTTCAGTACAATTACACCATTTTCGAGTGCATTATGGTTGTCCTTAGCGATATTCTTGCGCACTATTTTCATTAGGTCTGGAAGCGGCATTACTGCTCTTGAAACGATAAAGTCGAACTTTCCCTTTTCTTCTTCCCCACGTTTGTGTTGCGGAAGTACGTTTTCCAGTCCGATAGCATTAGCCACTTCCGTTGCAACCTTAATCTTTTTGCCTGTTCCATCAATCATTTTGAAGTTTGCTTGAGGGTATATTATCGCCAAAGGGATACCCGGAAAGCCACCGCCAGTGCCGAAATCGAGCACGTTAGTATCGTCTCTGAAGTTTATAAACTTGGCAATAGCGAGCGAATGGAGTACGTGGTGTTCGTACAAATTGGTTATATCTTTGCGCGAAATAACGTTAATCTTTGCATTCCAGTCCTGATATAGGTCGTACAAAGCAGCGAATTGCTCCTTCTGTTTGTTTGTTAGTTCGGGGAAATACTTAGTTATAATGTCTATCATTATATGCTTCTTAAATTAGTTTTCTATAGTTACACGTACTTCATTCTTATTGATTTCGCCTGGCGAATAGACGAAAGTTGTAGAGTCATCGTACAGAATGAAGTTCTGAGAAGCGTAAGGCTTTATTCCCACAAAGTAGCCTTTGCTTTGCGCTTGCGCCTCATCGTCGTCGTCCCAGTCGTTGTTTTTCGCCATCTGAGCGATGATTTTCTTCGTCAAAGTCTCGTTATAGTCGTCTCCAAAGACCTCTTTCAGCGTGATTTGCCTACCGTTTTAGGGTCAATATTAAAGCAAAGAGAATACTTTGTTGTGGTTTTACCCGTCTTTATCGCTATATCCGAGATATAAACCACATAGTTTTCCATTCCAGGAACTATCCGTGTGTTGATATTTAGAGCCCAATCGAGTTGGCTTTTCTCATGTTCTCGGTCCTTCAACCAGCGTGCCAGCTCGGTGTATTCCGCACCATAGTGGCGTGCCAATTCCGAAATGGCGCGCTGCGGTGTTAGCTTTTTTGCACTCAAAGCAAAGTAATTGGGTTGCAACGTACCCATTCTTAGCAATGAATCGTTGGCAGCTGCATACTCATTACCCTTTAAAAAGGCATAATTTATATGTATTTTGCATGCAGCGTCTTTATTGAAACGAATGGTTGTATCCATTGTTATCTTGTCAACGGGCACCGCTAACTTAGCTTGTTTGGCCTTCTTTCCGTTGCAACCTGTTACAATAAGGCAAGCTAAAGCAACCACTGAAAGGCATATAAAACTCTTCTTTACCATATAAATGGCAAAGTTACAAAAAACTTTCGTAACTTTGCATAACGTTAATAAAATATGAATGAAATGATAAAAGCGTGTCTTTTCGATTTAGACGGAGTGGTTTTCGATACGGAACCGCTTTACACTGAGTTCTGGGGGAATATCTTTAAGGAGTTCTATCCTACGGAACAAGGTTTGGAATTAAAGATAAAGGGGCAGACGCTCAGCCAGATTTATGGACATTATTTTGCTGAACAACCCGACCGACAGGCTGAAATCACACGCCGATTAGATGCTTTTGAAAGTAAGATGCAATACCATTTTGTTGATGGTTTCACCGACTTCGTGCAACAGTTGAAGCAAAATGGTGTAAAAACAGCTATAGTAACGAGTTCCAATAAATCCAAGATGGAAAATGTTTACCGTCAGCACGCTACCTTTAAACAGCTTTTCGACGCTATATTTACGGCTGAAGACTTCCGTGAAAGTAAGCCTTCGCCAGACGGATATCTTACTGCTGCGCGTGCGTTAGGCGTTGAACCAACTGACTGTATCGTGTTCGAGGATAGCTTTAACGGATTGCGTTCGGGGCTTGCTGCTAAGGCAAGAGTAGTTGGTTTAGCCACTACGAACTCGGTAGATAGTATTAAAGAGTTTACAAAAGAAGTAATACCAAACTTTGTTGGTTACAAGCTAACAGAACTATAATAAAACATAGAAGCCATAATGGGTTATTTATCAACAGACAGAAAGAAGATTACGGCAAAGACACTTCGTGAGATGAAGGTTGCTAAAGAGAAGATTGCGCAGATTACTGCCTATGATTTTACAACAGCAAAGATATTCGATGAAGCAGGAATAGACAGCATTTTGGTTGGCGATTCGGCATCAAACGTAATGTGTGGAAACGATACTACTTTGCCAATCAGCTTAGATGAAATGATATACCATGCCAAATCGGTGGCTAAAGCATGCTCTCGCGCCTTTGTAGTGTGCGATATGCCCTTTGGTAGTTACCAGGTTTCTCGCGAAGAAGGGGTGCGTAATGCTATCCGAATCATGAAGGAAAGCGGTGTCGATGCAGTGAAATTGGAAGGTGGTAGTGAGATTATTGACACCGTAAAAGGTATTCTTGCAGCTGGTATCCCAGTGGTTGGACACCTTGGATTGACTCCTCAGAGCGTCCATAAGTTCGGTGGTTACGGGGTTAGAGCAAAGGAAGAGGCGGAAGCAGATAAGTTATTGAAAGACGCTAAGTTACTAAATGATGCAGGAGTGTGCGCTTTAGTATTAGAGAAAGTGCCTCGTTCGCTTGCAGCGGAAGTATCGAAGCAGATCGAGGCGCCCACGATTGGCATCGGAGCAGGCTGCGATACCGACGGACAAGTGCTCGTTTATGCTGACGCTTTGGGCATGACGCATGAATTTAAGCCTAAGTTTTTGCGTCATTTTGCCGATGTTAGTAAGTGCATGACAGCAGGAATAACAGACTATATGAAGTGCGTTAAGGAGCAAACATTCCCTAATGCAGATGAGTCTTATTAAGAGTTTGGCGATTATCTTCACCATTTCTTAAACAACAAAAGATAACAGATAAATATTAGTAATAGTTCTTGTGAAATCATAGAATACTATTCTTATTTTGTAAAGAAAGTTCAAGCATATTTCCGTACAATCGGTTTTACATTGCAAAAGTGCCTATATTACATCGCAAAAGTGCCTGTTTTGTTCAGCAAAACAGGCACTTTTACAATGCAAAACAATAGGTATTGTAACACGTTGATAACGAGATGGTTGTGAGAAATAATCTCTCCTGTAAAATCTTTACACTTTTCTTACAGTTTTTCTTCAACTATATGGCTATAAAAAAAGGTAGCAAGTAAAAAATAAAAGGTAGGGCGTTCTTTGATTTTGCCCTACCTTTCTTATTTTTATTCTATTTCTTTTATACTATTTTCTAACGGCGTTCGATAACTCTGAATAGTGTTCCCGTTGGACAAACGAACCTACAATAGGGGCGCGCAACGAAGAATGAGAGCACTAAAAATACACAACCGAGCACCAAAACAACCACAGAGGCAGTCTGAAAGATGAAGGCTGTAAACACTTCATAGTCCATCCACTCCAGTCCAACGCCTGCTAACGTGAGTACTAACAAGGCTGCAAAGAGGAACTTACGGAAGGCATTCAGTCGCTTTACCATATTGATGCTCAGACGCCACTTCTTGTTTTTCGTTTTTGCAGCTATATCTTGGATTGCTCCACACGGACATACGTTCGTGCAATAGTAGTTCTTTTTGCCGAAAAGTGGGTATATAAAAGCCGTTATCAGCATGATAATCGGAATGAGCGAAGCCCAAAAATGAATTCCGCTTGACATGTAATTGACAAACAACGACCATGATAAAAAGGTGCCACAGCCAAACCCCAATACTATCACATTGAGCAATAGCTGCACCGTTCGATAGTGCTTGTTGCGATAAAACAGCGGAACGATGGCAGCAAGGAGTACAACTAGGAGTCCTGCAATGGTCTTTTCGTCGAGATTCATCTGCTCTAGTATTGATGGTTCCACCGCTTTTTTGGCAGCATAAGCCAATCCTTGCTGCATATTACCGATGATTCCGTGCGATGAATAGGTTGCTCCGCTGATGGCATCTACCTTTAAAGCCTGTGCCTCTTCGATGGTTTTACCATTCCATTTGCTTAACAATGGCTGCACTTGTTCGAAGAATTCGGATGTTTCAGCGTTCTTTAGCGCCTTCACCTGCACGATGATGCCCTTTTTAATGTATATTTCTAATGGCACAGCACCACTATATCCTACGATGTTTTTGCCCAATTCGGTGGTATTAATCACCCTTGTGCCATCGTCAAGAATATGCATTGTGTCAATCTTTGTGGTCTTTATGCTGTCGGCAGCTACCGCTTTTACACTATGTCCCCATACTTTTCCATCGCGCTGAGTGGCCGCAATAGCCAGAACAAGAAAGCATAGTGCAAGCATTAAAATCTGCTGTAGTTTCTTCATTTTACTTGTTTGTATGTTTAGATTATATGTTCTTTGATGTCTGCAACTATCTGTTCATCAGTTAGATGGTTCTCTATCAGCAGCTCGTTTACATCGTATCGATCGTAAAGTTGCTTCTTAACACCGAAGCAAAGTGTGCGCATGGTAGATGGTCCGTAGTATCTTGCAATGCGTTCGCCAAAGCCTCCGTCGAGCGAACCGTCCTCAATGGTTGCCACAAGTTGGTGGTTCGCCTTAAGAGTATGCAGCAATGGTTCGTCGATTCCCGATAAATAGCGTGGGTTTATCAGCGTTGCGTCTATGCCGTCGGCCCTCAATGTCTTTGCTACATTCTCGCCTTTCGCATAGAAATCGCCTGCTGCAATGATGGCAACCGTATTGCCTTGGTGCATCACCTTATACTTATTAAGTTCCGAATAGTCGGTATCTACAGCTTCAGTGGCATGATATGCGCCATATTCAGGCACACGAATGGCCACCGAATATTGGTTTTGATAGATGGCCCAGCGTTCCATTGCAATCATTTCCTCGTAGTTTGTAGGTGCAAGATATACCAAATTAGGAATGTGCGACAGCATTGGTATGTCGAAAAAACATATATGTGTGAAGTCGTTCATGCCATAAACGGAAGCACCCGTAACGTTAATGACGGCTGGATTGCCGTTTACTGCAAGGTCTTGACATAGCTGATCGTATGTGCGTTGCATGAAAGTGGCGTGCGTTGTAAACACTGCATGAGCGCCACGCTTGGCCATTGCCGACGCCATAGCTACTGCAGCTTCTTCTGCAATGCCCACATCGAAGTGCTGTGCGCCTACCTTTTTGCGGGTTTCAGCATCGAAACCAAGAATTGCAGGAACGCCTGCTGAAAGACAAACTAACTTCGGATTCTGCTTCATCTCATCACGTAGCCATTGTCCGAGCATTGCTGGCATGTACTCACGCTGCTTGTGTGGCTTGCGCAAAGAGCCATCTTCATTGAACGGGAAGTGCCAATGCCATTGTTCTTTGTTATCTATGGCAGGCTGAAAACCATGTCCTTTCTCGGTGTGAATATGCACAACGATAGGGTGGTCGATATCTTTCACACGCTGAAATACCTCCACCAACTTTGCCACATCATTGCCTTCTTCAAGATAAATGTAGTCTAAGCCGAGCGTACGGAAGTAGTTTTGCGCACACGTACCATGCTTTCACGCAGTTCGCGCAAGTGTTTATAGAGTCCGCCGTGGTTTTCTGCAATACTCATATCGTTGTCGTTCACTACCACAATGGCATTTGTTCCGAGTTCGCCAACGATGTTCAGTCCTTCAAAAGCCTCTCCGCCAGAGAGCGAACCATCGCCAATGACAGCTATAACATTCTCTTTTCCGCCCTGAATATCGCGACCTTTCATCAGTCCGGCAGACAAAGCAACCGATGTAGAGGTATGTCCTATCTCGAAATTATCGTATTCTGGACTCTCCAAAGGCGATGAATAGCCCGAAATACGATCCATTTCGTTGTCGTCGAAGAAGCCCGCTTTGCGTCCTGTAAGTATCTTATGGGGATAACTCTGATGCGAAATGTCGTAGACAATCTTATCGTTTGGTGCATCGAAAACATAGTGTAGAGCAACTGTTGCTTCCGTAAAACCAAGGTTAGGACTACGTGTCCGCCATGTTTCATGACACGATTCAACACTCCTTGACGCACTTCTGTTGCCAAAATATGCAGTTCTTCCATTGTCAAGCCCTTCATATCGGCAGGCGAGTCTATCTTTTCTATTATCATATTATCCCGTTTTAAATTAGAATTCTACTTTGTTTTTAGCGGCAACTATCATCTGTTTCCGCTTGCAAACGATAGAGCAAAGATAAGAAAAATATTTCTTTTGCTGAAGTTTTTTGAGCTTTTTAATGTAATGAAAACTGCTTGTTTGGAATAAAAAAGAGGGCATTCTCGCCCAAACCAATATTTTTTTGTAAATTTGCAAACCCTCGATTGCAGTGGCGAAACATCGACTTTTGCTGCCAAACGAAAGGATACATATATATAATAAGGTGTAAATTATCTACCACCAAATATAAAAAATACAGGTCTAAACAATGAAATATATCATCATTCCTGAGAGAAAAACAACCCCTCAGTTGCCTTTCTACTTTGCCGTAGAGGAATATGTGGCACGTACTTACACCGATGACGATTACTTTATGGTGTGGCGTGTGGAGCCAACAGTGATGATTGGACGCAACCAGCTTACCGAAAATGAGGTGAACGTTGACTACTGTAAGCGCAACGGCATACATATTTACCGGCGCAAAAGTGGGGGAGGTTGCATCTATGCAGATAAGGGTTGCATGCAGTTTTCGTACATATCGTATGCTGAAAACGTAAATCGTGCCTTTGTAGAGTATATGCAAGGCATTGCCGATATGATTAAAAGTCTTGGCATAAACACCGAACTCTCTGGCAGAAACGATATTCTTGTAGAAGGAAAAAAGGTTGCAGGAAGTGCCTTTTATGGTCTTAAAGGACGTAGTGTGTTGCACAACTCGCTTTTATTTAGTACTGAATTGGAACATCTTGAGCATGCTTTGACACCAGGAAAGGAAAAGTTGCAGAGCAAAGGAGTGGCTTCTGTGCGCCAACGTGTTACCAATGTGGGCAACTATACCGACCTCAGTATTGAGGCATTTATGGACTATGTGCGCAAGTATATGTGCGGTGATGAAGTGTTGGAACTGACTTCCGACGACATGGAACATATTGAAGAAATAGAGAAGGAACTTGCTTCTGACGACTTTACGTACGGCCAAAACCCTAAATATACGGAGGTTCGGAAGAAACGTTTTGCTGATGTGGGAACCATTCAGGCTCACATCGAATTGAAGAACGAGAAGATTTTGAACATCAATTTGATGGGCGATTACTTCCTTTTGGGAGATATTGACCGTGAATTGCTCGACCTATTGCGTGGTGTTGATTTTACGCGCGAAGCAGTATCTGCAGCAATTGAAGGTATAGAAATAAGCAATGTAATTCGTAATTTCACTACGGAACAATTCTTGCGCTTGCTATTTGGACGTCCGCCACATGTGATGAAGCCTGATTGGTTAAAGATAAATCTGACCTCGAAGAAGTCTTCTGGCGAAACAGCGGGCATTCTTGCGCGACACCATATGAACACGATCTGTACCAGCGGACTATGTCCTAATCGCACCGAATGTTGGGCTGCACGCACTGCAACGCTAATGATTGGTGGCGAAATATGTACTCGTAAATGTAGATTTTGCAATACATTGAGTGGTCGTCCTAATGCTTTGAACCCGAATGAACCGCAGCATGTGGCTGAATCTATTAAGGCTTTGAACCTTCGTTATGCCGTTATTACATCGGTAGATCGCGATGACTTGCCGGATTATGGTGCCGACCACTGGGTGAAAACGGTGGAAGCTATTCAGAAACTGAACCCTGACACTAAGATAGAACTGTTGATACCTGACTTTATGGGCAAGAAAGAGCTGATTCAAAAGGTGTTGGCAACAAAGCCTCATGTGTGTGGACACAACATGGAAACGGTGCGCCGACTGACTCCTTCTGTGCGCAGTGTAGCACAATACGACCGCAGTTTGGAGGTATTAGCAGAGATTGCACGTAATGGTGTGCAGGCAAAGACAGGCTTTATGTTGGGCTTAGGCGAAACGCACGAAGAGATTTTGCAAACTATGGACGATATTCTTGCAACGGGTTGTAAGCGTTTGACGTTGGGACAATATCTCCAACCTACTGCAAAACACTTGCCAGTAGCTGCATACATCAGTCCGAAGCAGTTTGAAGAATATAAGAAAATAGGATTGGCAAAAGGCTTTAAGCACGTAGTTAGTGGACCATTAGTGCGCAGTTCGTACCACGCAGCTGAAACAGTATAAGTCGAACGAATGCTTTTTCGATGTGTTGGGGGCTAGGGATACCATGTTCTTAACAGCCGAGAAAGAATTGGATTATCGAGAATTTCTAGTTTTCCTAGAACTTTTTAGATATTATAGGACACAACTTGAGAATACCTTTTATTCTGTAAAGATAATTCGTTGAAAAAACAATAATATCGGTTTTACATTGCAAAAGTGCCTATATTGCAATTCAAAAGCGCCTGTTTTATCGTGCAAAACAGGTGCTTTTGCGATGTAAAACAACCCCTATTGCAACCCATTGATAACAAGGTAGTTGCATAGAAAATACTCTTCTGTAAAATCTTTACACATTTCTTGTTGCTTTTTAAGTTCTATATAGTCCTCCCTTAAAAACAATATTTCAGCATAAA
>NZ_BAKF01000006.1 GCF_000614025.1 Prevotella aurantiaca JCM 15754 | reverse complement strand
CCAATATTTTCCATTTTCTTAGTCCTTTCCAAAAATTCGTTTAAAACCTGTTGGCATTTGTGTACTAAACTCCATACGTTGATGTGTTACTGGATGATAGAAACAAAGGATATATGCATGTAAACATAAACGTTTTAACGGGTCATCTCCATTGCCATATTTTGTATCTCCACATACAGGGTGGTTAATGTCAGCAGCATGAACACGTATTTGATTTTTACGTCCTGTTTCCAGCTTAAATTCAACTAATGAATGAGTATCTGTTGTTTTTAATACATGAAAGTGTGTAACAGCATATCTTCCCCCATTATCAATAGGTGAACTATATGTAACATACAACTTATTATCCTTTAACCAGTTAGCTATAGTTCCACCTTCCTCTTCTATTTTACCGCTAAGAACAGCAATATAGCGTCTATCGTAAACAATATTATGCCACTCATACTCAAGTTGTTTACGAGTTTCCATATCTTTTGCATAAATTAGGAGTCCCGATGTCTCACGATCTAAGCGATGTACAACATGGGCATTACATTTCTGTCGAGTTCGCTTGAAATAACCATCAAGTATTGTCTTTACATTTAAAGATGATTGTCCAACACCCATTGATAGTATGCCATGAGCTTTCTCTACTACCACTAAATATCTATCTTCATAAACTAATTTTACATGCTTGCTTTGAAATTGGTCATTCTTTTTACTTGTGCTGATAGATATTTTGTCATCTTTATGCAAAGCAAAATCAAATTGCGTGACAGTTCTGTTATTAACTTTAATACCACGATTTTGTAATGTCGCCTTAATTTTCGACTTACTTTGCTTAACATTTACTAATAACCACTCCAATAAAGGAGCATGATCTTGTACATTCATTTGAACATACTTCTCTTTCTTCTTATATGAATTATCTTTCCTCATTCTATGCAAAGATTCAATGTTTCGTTTCTTATATTAGTAGTCGTAAGAGAAGATAAAATAATGCAGAAACACAACTGCTTCTAAGGTTAATCCTTACTATTTTCGTTTTCTATCTCTATAAACTTTATAACCTTACAAGGATTTCCTACAGCAACAACATTATCTGGAATATCCTTTGTTACAACGGATCCAGCACCAATGGTTACATTATTACCAATAGTAACACCAGGAAGAACCACGACATTTCCACCAAACCAGACATTATTGCCTACTGTTATCGGATAAGCATATTCAATATCTTTATTTCTTTCTTGTGGATTAGTTGGATGTCCAACAGTGTAAAAGGAACAATTTGGGGCAATGTAAACATTATTTCCAAAAATTACTTTCGCTTCATCTAATATAACAAGGTTAGTATTGGCAAAGAACTTTTCACCAATTTGTATATTGTGACCATAATCACAAAAGAAAGGAGCTATTATTTTAAATTCATTACCAGTTTTACCCAACAACTTTCGCAACCGTAAAGTACGTTCTTTATGTTTAGAAGGTGGAAGTAGGTTAAGATTATAACACTCCTCTTGACAAATACCAAGTTCTTTCAATAATTCAGGGTCTAATGCATAATAAGGCATTCCTTTTCCCATTTTCTCTTTTTCTGTCATATACTTATTTATCGTCAATAGTTTTTTGGAAAGCTAATCGCGGGTCACCATTCTCCAAATATATGATACCACAATACGTAAACCCTAATTTCTTCAGTCCGTTACGCATGATAACATTTTCTTTGTGAGTATCTATTCTAAGGTCTTTTACTTTCTTAAAGCAATATTCTATGGCTGTTGAAAGAATACCATGTACATTTGGAACAGATGCAATGCGATGAATTGTACCATAAGGTTTGTTGTTCAACCATCCTTCTCCTTCTATTTTTAGGTAGGTTGAATCAATTCCTTGAATAAACGCAAAGGTAGCAATAGGAGAAGTATCTTCTGACAGAATAAGATAACTATTTCCATCTACAATATCTGTCTTAATTTGTTCATTTGAAGGGTGTGTATTTCCCCATTGATTCAAGTTACCTGAGGCAATCATTTTTTCTCTACCATATTGTATTATTGATAGAGTAACAGGCAAATCGGCTAAGGTTGCTTTCCTTATCGTTTTCATTCGTTATAATCTTAATCGATAAAACGCCTTATTATATCGCCATAATTGTCTATACGTCTATCACGAAGGAATGGCCACCAGCGTCGTACATTTTCGCTTCGCTCAAGGTCTATATTTACGATAATACTTTCTTCATCATCAGTACACGCTTGATATTGAAGTTCTCCTTGAGGACCAGCTACAAAACTACTGCCCCAAAATTGAATACCATTAGTTTGTTGGCTTGGATCAGGTTCGTGCCCTACTCTATTTACAGCCACAACTGATAAACCATTTGCCACAGCATGACCACGCATTACAGTTGTCCATGCTTCACGTTGGCGCTGTTGTTCTTCTTTGCTATCACTACTTTCATAGCCAATAGCTGTAGGATAAATCAATATTTCAGCTCCTTGTAATGCCATTAGTCTTGCTGCTTCTGGATACCATTGATCCCAACAAATAAGTACTCCCAAGCGTCCTACACTCGTTTGAATAGGTTTAAAACCAATATCACCAGGAGTAAAGTAGAATTTTTCGTAATAAGCAGGGTCATCAGGGATGTGCATCTTTCTGTATTTACCTGCTATTGAGCCATCTTTCTCAAATACGACTGCTGTGTTATGATATAATCCAGCTGCACGTTTTTCAAACAAAGAAGTTACAAGTACTATACCACATTGTTTTGCTATTGCACCAAAAATCTCTGTTGATGGGCCAGGAATAGGCTCAGCAAGATTAAAGTTATTCACATCTTCTACTTGACAGAAGTAGAGTGAATTATGTAGTTCTTGTAAAACAACAAGTTCAGCACCACGTTTTGCTAAATCTTTAATACCTTCAATAAGATTTTCTATATTTTTATCTGTATCAGCTGTATTATGCAACTGTAACATTCCTATTTTCAATTCTCTCATAAATTACCATTTAGAGGTTTAAATAATGTAGAAATTAAACTTATCTTTTATAGTACACCTTCAGGGAACTGCATTGTCAGGCAATGAATAGAACCGTGTTGACGTATAATTATTTGTGAATCAACTCCAATAATATCATAATTTGGGAAAGCTAATTGTATAATATCTAAAGCCTGCTTATCGTTTTCTGGTTGATTGTAAGTCGGAACAATTACAGCACCATTAAGAATTAAGAAATTTGCATATGTAGCAGGTAATCTTTCACCTTCATCATAAATAGCTTCAGGTAATGGTAACTTATACAAGCGATAAGGTTTTCCATCTAAAGTTCTTAGTGATTTAGCCTGTTCATCAAGTGCTTTTAAATCATGATAGTGAGTATCATTGATATTATCAGTACCAATATAAAGCAATGTGTCGTTAGGTGCACATCTGAAGATGGTATCTATGTGCCCATCTGTATCGTCGCCTTCTAACTCTCCGTGCTCAATCCAAACAACTCGTTGCATATCGGGAAATATTTCTAGCAATCGCTTTTCTATGTCTTCTTGAGTTAAAGGTTGATTTCTGTATGGTGCATTAAGACACAAGGTTGTCGTAAACAAAGTATGTTTACCATCGCTTTCTATTGAACCTCCTTCCAAAACAAAGGCTTTATGATTTTCCAAAACACCGTCGAAAGTTCCCATAAAGTAGAGTTGTCTGTTAATGAGGTTGTCTTTATCCGATTGAAACTTCTCTCCCCATCCATTAAAACAGAAGTCCAATAGATGAGGTCCATTTTTTGTTTCCCCATTGTCAGATATAGGAAGTAAGGTAATAGGTGCAACATCTCTTGCCCATGTGTCATTATTTTCACATTGACGAAATATTATCCGCTGGAATTGGTCTGCCTTTAAATGTCTTGCAAGTAGTTTTTTAACTTCCTCTAAATATTGTGCTACAACCAACAACTTCTCGTAACGTGTTATAATCTCTGCGAGTTCAAGATAAGTTGTTGTAATTTCTTTCAAATAGGGTTGCCAATCTGTTTCCTTATGTGGCCATATTAGCATTATGCCACTTTGCTTTTCCCACTCTGCAGGAAGTCTAAAAGAATACTTGTTCAATTTGTTCACTCTTTTATAAAAGTTATTAACCAAAACTGATTCACGCCATTGTTAAATCAAATAAGCGACTCGTTTACTGCAAAGATACAACAACATAAAATCGTGAACAAGTTTTTTCATATATTTTATTCACAGATATGGCTTTTTTAAAGTACGACAAAATGAATATAGATATACTATTAAATATGCTGGTATGTTTTTTGATTAATGAAGTGTGTTGATAAATGTTAATATCGTGCCTTTTAGATGCAAGTATGTTAAAAATATAGCGTTAAACAATGACAAGAAGACGTTTTTTAGCAATGATAAAATATTTGTTAGGAAATAACCACTCTATTCATGTGCAATAATATTAGTCTAATTGCTAGATAATTACAACTGAACAAATATAATTTGTGCAATAAAAAATCTAGAATTTATTGCTAAAAACACTAAAAAAGGTAGTGCCATTAAGCGAAAATAATAATATAAAACCTCTGTTTTATAATGAAAAGCCAGCATTTTTATAATATAAAACCATCTGCTTTGTCATTACAAACAGACGGTTTTGACATTTGAAAGTATTTTCTTTAAAAGATTACTGCTCTTTTACAGTTTCACGATTCTATTTTAATGATACTAGCCGGATTTTTAATATAAACACTTATAAACAGAAATTAACACTAAAGATTGACAAAAGAGAGTCTTCATCTCATATTATATTAGTTTATTTAGAATAAAGATAAGAAAATTCTTACACACACAAGAGGGTGTGTCAAAATGCAAATTAATAACTTGACAACTTTCAATCTATAAGTAGGGTTCTTCTAAAGGCAAAAAAAGACCATTTCTTTACTCAAAATCGAGTACAGAAATGGTCTTTTTAAATGAATTGTTTCAAACTGTAAGGTTATCAAAATGGCATTTTCATTTTGACACACCCTCTATAATAATGATGTTTACTCGTTTTTAGATGGTCTTGAACCGACTAAAGCATAGAAAAGCAAATATCCAAGCATGGCAACTACCAACCAATAACTATTAATATCGCCAATTTTAGTTGCAGTTAAATCTTGAATAAATGGCATAACTCCACCACCAAAAACCATAGTCATAAACAAGCCAGAGGCAGCTGCTGTATATTTACCAAGACCTTCTGTTGCAAGATTGTATATTACCCCCCACATAACGGAAGTGCATAGACCGCATAGAACAATGAAAACAACATTGACTGGAACTTCTGCATTAATTAGTCTCCAATTAGAAATATCAGGAATCATAAGATTCATTTTACTTGTTTCAGGCATAAAGATAGCGACAAGTAATAATGAAATAGCAATGACTGATGTAGCAGTAAGCTGTGAACGAGATGAAACTTTACCACTGATAAAGGCACTAACAAAACGTCCTACAAGCATTAACAACCAGTATAAACCTGAAATAAGGCCACCTACAGCAGCACTTCCAAGTATGCCACCTTTTGAAATAGGATCACTTAGATAAAACAAGAGTTTGCTAGGAATACCTACTTCAATTCCTACATAGAAGAATATTGCAATGATACCTAGTTTCAATTGACGATAACCTAATGCTCCTTTGATACCACCTAAAACATCAGACTTTTCTGTTTCTGGTTCTGTAAGCTTCGTAAACCAAACTATACAGAACGAGAAAGCAAAAATTGCCAACGCAATAAGCAGTAAAGGTGTAACAACTTTTAGTGATGTTTGCTTTGTTATTTGACTTATCATAGAACCAGTGAGAATTGGAGTCAATGTCGCTGCAAGAGAGTTTAATGAACCTCCTGTTTGTATAAGTTGGTTACCGCGATTTCCACCTCCACCAAGAAGATTCAGCATTGGGTTTACAACAGTATTGAGGATACATACACAGAGACCACAAACAAATGCACCGAGAAGGTAAATAATATATGTATTGAGAGTATTTCCGTCCATTTTGCTTGATATTAACTGTATACCAATACCAATAAGCCCTAATGCTAAAGCCGAAAGAGCAGTTTTTTTATATCCATATTTTGTAATCATCATACCAGCTGGAATACCCATAAAAAAATAAGCAACAAAGTTCATCATGTTACCCATCATGCCTGCCCATTCATAATGTTCCTTCCAAATAGTTCCAAATGGCGCTGCCATACTTGTTACGAAGGCGATCATAGCAAATAGAAATACCATGGTGATAATGGCCACTATTGCTCCTCTTTTATTAGTTTGATTTTCCATTGTTATAAATTTCTGTTTTATTAATTAATCTTATATTCTTCCTTTATTTTTCAACACCGAACTTATAGATAGTTTTTTGCTTATATTCCTTACTTGGTTCTAAAATTACAGAAGGGAAATAAGAACGATTAGGACTGTCAGGAAAATGTTGTGCTTCAAAACAGATAGCACTACGACGTGGGAAAGTTGCTCCATGTTGTCCTTTATAACCATCTGCCCAATTATCTGTATAAACTTGAAGTCCTGGTTCGGTAGTATATACTTCCATTGTTCTACCGCTCTTAGGGTCTTTTATACGTGCTGCAAATGATAATTCGCCTTCTTCTTTTTTATTCAGTACGAAACAATGGTCATAACCAGTACCATTCTTTATCTGTTCATTATCAGCATCTATATCTTGACCAACTAATTTAGGTTGGCGAAAATCAAAGGGCGTACCAGCTACTTTTAGAATCTCACCTGTTGGAATAGATGTTTCATCAATAGGAATATAAAAATTGGCATTGATTTGACATTCTAGTTCTTCAATACTTGGAGTCGGATTAGCAATACCAGCCAACGAGAAATATCCGTGACTAGTAAGATTTATTATTGTTTTCTTATTGGTTTTTGCTGAATACTTTATAATAAGTTCGTCATTATCAGTAAATGAATATGCAACCCAGACTTCTACTTCACCAGTAAAGCCTTCTTCTCCGTATGGAGATGTATATTTTAGTACTACGGCATGTTCATTTACCTGTACTGCATTCCAGACTTTAGTATTAAATCCTTTCTTTCCTCCATGCAATGAGTTTGGTCCATTGTTAATAGCAATATTGTATTCTTTTCCATCTAATTGGAAATGTCCTTTAGCAATACGATTGCTATAGCGACCAACGAGTGTTGAAAGATAAGGCTCTGGAGAATTGATAACATCTTGAATATTATCATGTCCTTGAATGATATTTGCCAAATTCCCTTCTTTGTCAGGTACCATAATAGCAACTATTGCACCACCATAATTAGTGAAAGCTATTTCGTTACCTTTTGCATTTTTAAGTATATAGAGGTCTGTTCTCTTACCGTCTATCGTAGTCTGGAAATCTTCTTTTTTCAGACCACACACATATTGTGTCTCTTCGGCATTTACCATGTCGCTCTGATCTTAGTTATAATGTCTATATTGCAAAGGAAACAAAAATAACCGATATCACAAACTATTTTAAAATAAAAGGGGGATAACTGTGTGTTAAAAACAATTAAAAGCAAGATCAATGGATCTTGCCTTTAATTGATATTTATATGAATTAGATTTTGCTTAAAAAGTCAGCAACAATATAACTTGAACCACCAACAAATATAAAGTCATCGTTTTCTGATTCACTTAATGCTTGATTATAAGCATCTTCAACATAGGTAAAGGACCTTCCTTTAAGTCCATATCGCTCACCTACTTCTTTTATCTTTTCTATTGAAAATGCCCGTTTAGTTCTGGGTTGTGTCCAATAATAAATTGCATTGTCAGGTAAAAGTGCCATGACTGCCTCTATATCTTTGTCGTCTACCATCCCAAAAACTATACGCAGAGCACTACATTTTTGTTTTTTAATTTGCAATGACAAGTCTTTCCATCCTGCTTCGTTATGCCCCGTGTCGCAAATAACAGTTGGATTTTGTTGTATTTGTTGCCATCTACCCATTAAACCTGTTGCCTTGCTAATATTAGAAAACCCTTTTGCAACACTATCAATATTTCTGATAATTTGATTATTGTAAAGTTGCATCACTGCTGTCAGCAGTGTATTAGTATTTTTACCTTGATAAATTCCTCCTAATTCACCTTCGATTGTTCCAAACAAGCGTGTTTGATAAATACGCCCCCCTTTTTGATTGGCACAAGCTGATTCTACCATAGGAATATCTTCTGCAAAAACAATCATAGCATCCATTTCTTGTGCCTTTGCTTCAAATACAACACGTGTTTCGGGCGTGGCTTCTCCAATTACTACTGGAGTAGTTTGCTTTATAATTCCAGCCTTTTCAAATGCTATTTTGGGTAAGGTATCACCCAAAAACTGAGTGTGATCAAGCGAAATATTGGTAATAATTGAAAGTAGTGGATTGATAATATTAGTACAATCCAAACGACCTCCTAACCCTACTTCGATTATTGCAAAGTCAACTTTTTGTTCTGCAAAATACTTAAAGGCCATTGCCGTTGTTAGTTCAAAGAACGATGGATGTAATGGTTCAAAGAAGTTATGATAATTTTCAACAAAATCAATTACATATTGTTCGGAAATCATCTTCCCGTTTACTCTGATTCGTTCCCTAAAATCTACAAGGTGTGGACTTGTATAAAGCCCTACTTTATAGCCATCGGCTTGGAGTATTGCTGCCAATGTATGTGAACATGAACCTTTACCATTACTTCCTGCAATATGAATAGAACGGAATTTTTGATGTGGGTTTCCAAAGTATTCGTCTAATGCGCGAGTGGTTGATAAACCTTCTTTATAAGCAGAAGCACCCACATGCTCAAAGACAGGGGTGCTATTATATAAGTATTCTGTTGTTTCTTCGTAAGTCATTTTAATTACTTTTCAGTCTTTAAATTTTAGCTGAATAGTTTCTTGAAGTTATCAAATATCGAGCGTTTCGTGTGAATGTCCCCCTTGAAATTATCACTTTCTTTAAATTCTTCAATGGTTTTTCGTTCTGATTTCGATAATGTTTTAGGCACGTAAATACTTATCTGCACGATAAGGTCACCAAAACCACTTCCATAACCTTGCACTGCTGGAAGTCCTTTACCCCTTAAACGAAGTGTTTTACCAGGTTGTGTGCCTTCTTCTATTTTTATCTTAACAGAACTACCATCTATTGTTGGGATTTCAGCTTGTCCTCCTAAAACAGCTGTGGGGAAGTCAAGCAATAAATTGTAGATAACATTTTGACCATCACGAATAAATGTATCGTTATCTTCTTCTTCAATAAAAACTTGTATATTACCAGTTATACCATTATGTTTACCAGCATTTCCTTTGTTTGGAACATTCACAACCATTCCTTCAGCAACACCTGCTGGAATATTGATTTCAACAACTTCTTCGCCTTTAACTACACCATCTCCATTGCAGTGCGTACATTTGTTTTTAATTATAGTACCTTCGCCACCACATACATGACAAGTTGTTTGTGTCTGCATCATACCAAAGATACTTTGTTGGGTACGAATTTCCATACCACTACCATGACAATTAGGACAGGTTTCTGTTCCACTTCCGCCTTCAGCACCTGTTCCATGGCAATGTTCACAAGTTATATCTTTACGTACTTTAAATTTTTTCGTAACACCTGTAGCAACTTCCTGTAATGAAAGTCTTACTTTTAGACGCAAATCGGCACCTTTATACTTAGGAGTTTGACGACCTCCACCGCCAAAACCACCACCATGTCCACCAAAGACATCGCCAAACATTGAGAAGATATCGTCCATTGAGAAGCCACCACTGCCAAAAGGATTTCCACCACCGAAGTTTGGTCCATCAAATCCAAACTGATCGTACTGCTGACGCTTTTGTGGGTCGCTCAGAATACTATAAGCTTCTGCAGCTTCTTTAAACTTTTCTTCTGCATTTGCGTCATCAGGATTTCTATCTGGATGATATTTAATAGCGAGTTTTCTATATGCTTTCTTTATTTCGTCGTCAGAAGCGTTTTTAGCAACTCCTAAGACTTCATAGTAATCTCTTTTTGCCATTCCGTAATTATCGTGAATTTTTAAGTTTTTGAAACCTCAAAGACCTTTTCAGATTATTTCGTTTATTTATATTATTGGCCTACTGCAACTTTAGCGTGGCGAAGTACTTTATCGTTTAGCATATACCCCGTTTGCACGCAATCTATTATTTTACCTTTTTTATCATCGCCCATTCCTGGTACCATTGCTATTGCTTCGTGGTAATCTACATTGAAATCTTTATCTGAAGTTTCAATTTTACTTACACCAATACCTTCCAAAGTTTTTAAGAACTTCTTAAAAATAAGGTCGAAACCTTCTTTTATAGCTGTTGCATCTTCTGTCTTGTCTGCAATAGCACGTTCAAAATCATCAAGAATAGGAAGAATAGCTGTAATTGTTTTTTCGCCACCATTAAGAATAAGTTCGGTTTTTTCCTTTAGGGTGCGCTTCTTGTAGTTCTCAAATTCAGCATATAGACGAATATATTTATCTTTCCATTCTTCAGCTTCATCATTTTCGCCCTTTTGTTCTGCTTTGTCTACTTCTTCATTAGTTTCAGCTTCAGCGTCGGTTTCTAATGATGCCTCGTTATCTGAAGAAGTATTTTCTTCTTCCATAGTTGTTTCTTCTTGCAACTTTCTTTCTTCGTCTTCTATTTCTATCTTCTTATTCTTTTTACTCATAATCTTGTATTTTTTTTATTTCAAAACTATACAAATAGCGTGCCAACATATTAAGGACTGCACGACAAATATAACTCGTCAGCAGTCCTTATACTATTATATTGCTACTTTATACTTGATACATTTTGGCTTTCTGTTCCTTAATTTGCTCGTCGTGAATGTATTCATCGTAGCTCATAAGTTTGTCAATTGTACCTTTAGGGGTTAATTCGATAATACGATTAGCAACAGTTCCGATGAATTCATGGTCGTGAGAGCTAAAGAGGATATTACCTTTAAAGCCTACAAGGTTATTGTTGAATGCCTGAATGCTTTCCAAATCAAGGTGGTTTGTAGGAGTATCAAGTATTAAGCAGTTTGCATTTTGTAGCTGCATACGTGCAATCATACAACGCATCTTCTCACCTCCAGAAAGAACATTTACCTTCTTTTCTACCTCTTCTTGCTTAAATAGCATACGTCCAAGGAAGCCTTTCATTGCTACCTCATTACCAGGACCATATTGTGAAAGCCAATCAACAAGATTCAAATCGCAATCAAAGTATTCTGTATTGTCAAGAGGTAAGTAAGCTGTTGTAATGGTTACTCCCCAATTGTAAGTACCTTCTTGAGCTTCACGTTCGCCATTGATGATATTGAACAAAGCTGTCATTGCCTTAGGATTACGTGATAGGAATACAACTTTCTGTTCTTTCTCAATATTGAAGTTTACGTGGTCGAATAATACAGTTCCGTCTTCATCAACAGCTTTTAAGTCTTGAACTTCTAAGATTTGGTTGCCTGGCTCGCGTTCCATTTGGAAGATGATACCTGGATATTTACGGCTTGATGGACGAATTTCTTCTACATTCAGTTTCTCAAGCATCTTCTTACGTGAAGTTGTTTGCTTGCTTTTTGCCACATTGGCAGAGAAACGACGGATAAATTCTTCCAACTGCTGTTTCTTTTCTTCGGCTTTCATTTTTTGGTTTTGCGCTTGACGTAAAGCTAACTGAGAACTTTCATACCAGAACGAGTAGTTACCTGCAAACACTGTAACTTTACCGAAGTCGATATCTATAGTTTGTGTACTTACGGCGTCAAGGAAGTGACGGTCGTGCGATACAACAAGTACTGTTTGTGTTTCTTCTATTTCGCCAAGATAATCTTCCAACCACTCTACTGTTTCAAGGTCGAGGTCGTTGGTAGGCTCGTCGAGCAAAAGGTTGTCGGGCTTTCCGAAGAGTGCCTTTGCCAACATTACACGCACTTTTTCTGTGTTTGACAAGTCGCCTACTTTTTTTTGGTGTGCATCTTCTTTCACTCCTAAATGTTGTAATAATTGGGCAGCTTCGCTTTCAGCTTCCCAACCATTCATTTCGGCAAACTTTAGTTCCAAATCGGCAGCACGGTTTCCGTCTTCTTCGGTCATTTCTGGTTTAGCGTAAAGTTCTTCACGCTCTTTCATATTCTTCCAAAGTGGTTCGTGCCCCATAAGCACAGTGTCCATTACCTTAAATTCATCGTATTTAAAGTGGTCCTGTTCCAATACCGACAAGCGTTCTCCTGTTCCTAATGTGATAGTTCCTTTGGTTGGTTCTAAATCGCAAGAGATGGCACGAAGCAATGTTGATTTTCCTGCTCCATTTGCTCCGATAACGCCATAGATATTTCCTGGAGTAAATTTAATATTAACGTCCTTATACAGAACTCTTTTTCCGAATTGAACGGCAATGTTTGAAAGTGTAATCATTGTTTGTTTAAAATCCTTTTTTCTTATTTGAGCGCAAAGGTACAATAATAATGTGACACTTGCAAGAACTATAGTTTTTAGTAGCTATTCAGACTGAATAAAGACTGATAAATTTGGTTTTGAGATGTAGTTTATTATGTTTCTAACAATTGCTTTGTTTTTCATGGTAATTGTTGGAGTAAGGGATTGGTCGCAATGGTATAATGAATAAGACTGAAAAAAGTCCTCGCTCTGTTGGGAACGAGGACTTAGAATTTTGTTGAAATTACGGATGACTAGGCTGTGTACCTTCTTCTTTGTTTTTCTTATCGTCTTTCTCTTTCGGAGTTACTTGTTCATAGGTTACATCGGTTAAAGTAAAGTACTTACGAGAAGCTACGAGGCGAACGATAGGTTTTTCAATGTGTGTTTGTGCACGGAAAGGTTGGCCTTTTTCAACCGCTTTGCTCTTGAATGATGGCTTAAGTGTTCCGAGGTCGCCAAAATCTACGATGTCGCCGTTAGCAACTATTTCGCGTGCTGTTTCTGTAGCGAGATTCAAAACTGCAGCCACTTCTTGTGGGTTGAATGTTGTTGACTTGGAAATGCGTGCGCAGAAGTTACGGAAATCTACACGATGACGTCCTGTAGGTTGAGCGACAATAACTGTTTTTCCTGCTTGTTTGCCAATGTTGAGCTTACGCTCTTTCAGAACAAATTGAATAGGTTTATTTGACATGATGGTTTTGATTGGTCTTCATCAGTTATCCTTTTACGAGCCAGAAGACCTTTAAAACTCGTAAGGTTTTTTTATGTTTCAACGTTGCAAAGATATGGTTTTTCTTCTAAACAAAAAAGAATTTGTAAATAAACTTTTGCAACCTATTCTGCTTTGTCGTTGTTTTTCATCAATAGCTTTATTACTATTAAATAAAAGCTCAATTGTTTTTACGAAAAAGCTCGCCAGCTTTTTGGAAAAAGTTCGCGAGCTTTCTTAAAAAAGCTGGCGAGCTTTTGAGAGTATGCCTGAAATGTTTATTTTCCATCTTCAAAACATACATTCGTTTAAGTCCTGATGGGTGGATTTTTTTGCTCTGTTGGTTTTCCGAGTTTCTTGAAGGTGTTATGAACTTAGATACCTTTATTTGTGGTTTGAAGAATCTATTTTGCTTCTTGTTCACGAAACTGCTTCAATTTCTTTTCTATAAATGCAAAGTCGTTGATTGCTCTTATTTTATCTTTTGCACGGTCGTACTTTTCTCTCCATTTTCTTACTCCGAAAAGATAAAATTTTAAGCCTTCGGGGGTTAAATCTCCTACCTTGATTTGTGATTCTTCTGTTGCTTGTTCATCTGTCTTCAATATTTCGGTCGTGGTAAATCCATTGTCTTGGAGAAAATGAACATAATTCTCGAAAAAACGAAATTGTTCTTCTCTGAATTCTTTAGTGGCATATCTTGGTGATGATACTGGAGAATTTAATATCCATGATAATTTTTCTACAACTCTTTCTTTATCCATGTTTAAGGGCATTAATGATGTTTTTAATCTTTTTGGAGTTTTAAATTAAAAGGGCTGGATAACTATTAAGATAAATCCAGCCCTTTATTAAACTACTTTCTTAATGATTGTTGAAAGTTATATGTTTGTTTTTGGGAATTACCAAAGGTCTAAACGCTGTTCTTTTGGCAAGTACAGCTTGTCGCCAGGCTTCACATTGAAAGCATCGTACCATGCGTCGATGTGTGGCAAAGCACCATTTACGCGCCATTCGCCTAACGAGTGTGGGTCGCTCTTAGTACGATTGCGTATTTCAGCTTCAGTAATGTTAGCTGCCCATACACCTGAATAAGCAAGGAAGAAACGTTGTTCTGGTGTGAAACCAAAGATGTTTTGCGACTTTTTGCCCTTCATTGCATTCTTCAAAGCATTGTAAGCCACCATTAAACCTCCGTGGTCGGCAAGGTTTTCACCCATAGTAAGTTTTCCATTTGCTTTGAGGTCAGGAAGTACACTAATGTTGCTGAAGAATTCACCGAATGGAGTTGTGCGAGCTTTAAACTTGTCGCCATCTCCCTTAGCCCACCAGTCTCTCATGTTTCCGTCCTTGTCATAGTTACGACCATTGTCGTCGAAACCATGAGTCATTTCGTGTCCAATTACAACACCGATAGCTCCATAGTTGAAGCGTCGTCAGCTGTTGGGTCGAAGAATGGGTACTGAAGAATACCTGCAGGGAAACAAATCTCGTTAGTGGTAGGGTTGTAATATGCGTTTACAGTTTGTGGAGTCATATACCACTTATCCTTATCAACTGGTTTTCCAGCAGTTTCGTCGAGATTTACCTTATGCCAGAACTTACGGCAGTTCATAACATTATCGTAATACGACTTGCTTGGGTCAATGGAAAGTGAGCTTAAATCTTGCCACTTGTTAGGATAACCAACCTTAACGTAGAAAGTAGACAACTTTTCGAGTGCAGCCTTCTTAGTTTCTTCGCTCATCCAACTTTGTGCTTTGATGCGCTCAGCCAAACTAACCTCAAGATTTTTGATGAGTTGCTCCATGCGTTGTTTGCTGCTTGCAGGAAAATAACGTTCGCAATATATTTTGCCGAGTGCTTCGCCCATTTGACTTTCAACCTGTTGTGTAGCACGTTTCCAACGTGGATAATCTTGCTTTGTGCCACGCATTGTCTTGCTGAAGAAGTTGAAGTATTCAGCACGGACGTCATCGCTGAGATAGTTTGCAGCTTCAAGAATAACCTCCCACTCCATACGAGCACGAAGTTCGTTTGCAGTTTCAGTCTCTATCAACTTGTCTACTCCTACTAAGAAGTTAGGCTGACCAACTACCATTTCCTGTATATCAGCAGACTTTACCCCGTCGGCATTAAGCAATTGTTCCAAACGAATATTAGGATATTTAGCCTTAAAGTCGGCCAATGTCATCTTGTTATAATTAGCAGCAGCATCGCGAAGCTCAGTTCTGCTCTTTGAAATCAGTGCAATAGCTGTTTCATAACGCATAATATAGTTACTATTCTGTTCAGCTTGAGCTTGAGAGAAACCGAATAGCTCGAACATATTTACGATGAACTTCTTAAACGCATTACGTATTTCAGTAGTAGACTTATCATTGTCAAGATAGTAATCCTTCTGTCCTAAGGTAAGTCCGCTCTGATTAACTGTTAGAATATTCATTTTTGCGTTCTTCTCATCAGCACCAAATCCATAACTTATTGGCAACCCATAGCTTTGGCTTGCATACTTCAATTGAATCTTACGTAGGTCTGCTAAAGTCTTAGCATCCTCAATTTCGTTGAGCAATGGCATTACTGGGGCAACACCTTCTTTATTTCTACGCACAGAGTCCATAGCGAGTTTGTAAAAATCGCTCAGCTTTTGTTCTACACTTCCTGGCTTTGCTTTTGCCTTAAGCAGACTTGTAAGAATTGTGTTGATACGCTTGTTGTTGTCTTCACCTAATTGGTCAAAAGAACCATAACGTGAATAAGCTGCAGGTAATGGGTTGTTTTTCTGCCATCCACCTGTCGCAAACTGATAGAAGTCATCAGCTGGACGTACCGATTTGTCGAGATTACTTTCCTTTATACCAGCTTGTTTTTGAGCAAAACCAGTCATAGGAACAGCAGCAATCATCATCATTGGTAAGATTGTTTTAATGTTCATTTTAAATGATTTTAGTTTAAAACTTCTCGTTAATATATCACCCTTAAAACTAAACGCATGTTCTACAAGTTCAATATAAACGAAAAAGATTGTTGATTTATTTATTGAATTTAATTACTTTTCCTTATTCATCGAGCAACCTTTCCAACGCTTCTGAAAGCTCAAGCCATTGCTCGTTTTCTCTATCTAGATAGCGTTGCAGGTCGGTGTATTCAGTAACGAGTTCCATATTTGACGCATTCTCTGCTACCATTAATAGTTCGTCAAGTTCAGCTTTACGCTCTTCCATCTTGGCAATCTTCTTTTCAGAGTCTTCTACTGCACGCTGAGCTTTTTTTATCTTCTTCTGCTGTTCCTTGCGTTCTGCGTAGGATGCTGCACCAGAAGAGGGCTGAGTAGCTGTTTCGTGATTAGTATTAACTATGGTTTCCGCTTCCTTATTAATGTTGTTTGCACTTGCCTTACTCAAACTTTCTTGTATTGTTTCTGCGTTATGAGCACGCAAATAGTCATAAATTCCGCCTAAATGCTCACGCACTTTACCTCCACCGAATTCATAAACCTTACTTACTAATCCGTCTAAAAACTCTCTATCGTGTGAAACGATAATAGCTGTTCCGTCGAAAGCTTTAATAGCTTCTTTCAAAACTTCCTTTGAAGTTATATCCAAGTGGTTTGTAGGTTCGTCCAGAATTAAAAGATTAACAGGTTCCAATAATAGTTTTATCATTGCTAAACGTGAACGTTCGCCACCAGAAAGCACTTTGACTTTCTTCTCAGATGTTTCGCCGCCAAACATAAATGCACCTAAAAGGTCGTTTATCTTCAAACGTATATCTCCTTTTGCCACTTGGTCTATGGTTTCAAAAATTGTTAAGCTTTCATCTAAAAGCTGGGCTTGATTTTGTGCAAAATAGCCTATCTGAACATTATGCCCTATCTTTAAGTTACCATCGAATGGTATTTCTCCCATTATACACTTCACAAGTGTAGACTTTCCTTCACCATTCTTACCTACAAAAGCTACTTTCTCGCCTCGTTTAATGGTCATATCTACCTTATCGAAAACAAGTCGTGGAGGATATTCTTTGCGCACATTGTCGCATATAACTGGATAATCGCCGCTCCGTAAGCACGGTGGAAACTTTAACCGCATAGCTGAATTATCAACCTCATCTACCTCTATAGGGACAATTTTCTCCAATTGTTTTATGCGTTGCTGAACCTGTACAGCCTTAGTTGCTTGATAACGAAATCTATCTATAAAAGCTTTTATATCTGCTATTTCCTTTTGTTGGTTTTCATACGCACGCATCTGCTGTTCTCTACGTTCTTTACGTAAAACAAGATATTCATCGTATTTCACTTTATAATCCTCTACCCTGCCACATGTTATTTCTAATGTACGGTTAGTTACATTATTAATAAATGCACGGTCGTGAGATACTAACACTACAGCTTTGGCACTTTGAGCAAGAAATTGTTCTAGCCATTGTATAGACTCAATATCCAAATGGTTGGTTGGTTCATCAAGAAGTAATACATCAGGACGGCGTAAAAGTATCTTTGCCAACTCTATACGCATACGCCAACCACCAGAGAATTCAGACGTAGGACGATCGAAATCTGTACGTTCAAAGCCTAATCCTGTCAGTGTCCGCTCTATTTCTGCTTCGTAGTTTTCACCGCCAAGTAACATAAAACGTTCATGCTCCTGCGTAAATTTTTCGACCAATTCAGCATAACTTGCACTTTCATAGTCGGTACGTTCAGCCATTTCTTGCTGCATACGCTCCAGTTTCTCTTTCATTTTGGTAGCATCTGCAAATGCCTTACGCGTTTCTTCTTTTACCGTAGTATCGTCAGATAACTTCATAACCTGTGGTAAATAGCCTATTGTGGTATCGTTGGGAACAGCTACAACACCTGCTGTGGGTCGTTGTAAACCACAGAGTATCTTAAGCATTGTAGATTTTCCCGCTCCATTTTTACCTACCAAAGCTATGCGATCGCGGTCGTTTACCACGAAAGAGACATTATGGAAGAGTGGCTTTACAGCAAACTCTACTTTTAAACCTTCGATTGACAGCATCTTTCCTATTCTGTTTTCTTCTTAAATTAGCACTGCAAAGATACGTAATATTTTTGTAACTAATTGCAAGCTACTTTACTTTTATTAGCATATAAAGGCACTTCAATAAAATTAAAAAGAAGAATAAGAAATCTATGAGACAACCTGTAAAAGGTGATATTTGCAATTTTATTTCGAGAATAAATTTGTAAATAAAGTACACTGATAGTATTATTTCATAACCAATTGGAGTTAAACAAGTTACTATATAGCTCTTTTGTATTCTAAAAGAGCCTATATTGCACAATAAAAACGCCTATATTGAAAGGTAAAAAGGGCACTTTTACAATACAAATATATATTCTTTATTTTCTTTATGTGTTTTCTTTACAGAATGTTTTTAGTTTGGTTACTATTCAAAAAAATAAGAATTGATATATTGGGTCTCTTTAAGAATCTTTTGTTATGGTAAGAAAAAAATTATTCCACTTATTTTTCTAAAAATTTTTAAGAACGTAATGCAGTATAAAAAGAAAATCTGTATCTTTGTGTAACACCAAAAATCGTAAGAAATGAACGCATATACAAAGCATATAGCAGAAACGCTTAATCTATTGGAAAAGAATGTTGATGCAACCCTAACATTGCTGAATGAAGGTTGCACTATTCCTTTTATTGCAAGATATCGCAAAGAGCGAACTGGAAATCTTGATGAAGTGCAGATTACTCGGATTGCAGAAATGAATGAAAGCCTAACTGAAACCAACAAGCGCAAAGAAACAATTCTGAAAACTATAAACGAACAAGGAAAACTTACTGATGAATTAAAAAATAAAATTGCGAATTGTTGGGATAATTCTGTGTTGGAAGATTTGTATTTGCCATTTAAGCCTAAACGAAGAACAAAAGCACAAGTAGCTCGAGAACGAGGTCTTGAACCATTAGCAACACTACTGTTAATGCAAAAAGAACAGAATCCTAAAGCTGCCAGTAAGCGTTTTGTTACAGGTGAAATTAAGAATGAAGCATCTGCACTACAAGGAGCAAAAGATATTATTGCAGAGATAGTGAGTGAGGACCAACAAGCGCGTAATATAGTGCGTAGTGCTTTTAAACGTGAAGCGGTAATTTCATCAAAAGTAATCAAGAAAGATGAAAATACAGACGAAGCTCAAAAATTTTCTGATTACTTTGATTTTTCTGAACCACTGCGACGTTGCAATAGTCATCGTCTGCTCGCTATGCGTCGGGGGGAAGCTGCTGGTATTTTAAGAGTAAGCATTTCGATAGATGGAGAAGAATGCGTTGAACGTCTAATTCGCCTTTTTATCCATGGTAGAGGTGCGTGTCAAACTTTAGTTGCAGAGGCAATTTACGATAGCTTTAAACGCTTAATCAACCCAAGTATAGAGAATGAGTTTGCTGGATTGAGCAAAGAAAGAGCTGATGAGGAAGCCATCAAGGTATTTGCCGAGAACTTAAGACAGCTTTTACTGTCTGCCCCTCTCGGGCAAAAGCGGGTTTTAGCTCTTGATCCAGGATTTGCAAATGGATGTAAAACGGCATGTTTGGACACCCAAGGTAATCTTTTACATCACGAAATTATTTATCCTCATCCACCGAAACGACTTTACGGTCAAGCTACAATGGCAATTTTGAGAATGATTAAGCAATATAATATTGAAGCAATTGCAATAGGAAATGGTACAGCAAGTAGAGAATCGAAAGATTTTATAGCTGATTGTTTGACTAATTTGAGGGAAGAAAATTATACTGAAATACTGAATGTGTTTGTTGTTAGCGAAGATGGTGCATCTATATATTCAGCATCGTTGACCGCACGAGAGGAGTTTCCTAATGAAGATGTAACGACGCGCGGAGCTATTTCAATTGGGCGAAGGTTGATGGACCCGTTGGCTGAATTGGTAAAAATAGACCCGAAAAATATTGGAGTTGGTCAATATCAACACGATGTAGAACAAACAAAGCTTAGACGTTCGTTGGATCAAACTGTAGAAAGTTGTGTTAATCAAGTAGGTGTAAACCTTAATACTGCTTCAAAACACCTATTAATGTATGTCAGCGGTTTAGGTTCTGTCCTCGCTCAAAATATTATAGAATATCGAAAAGAGCATGGAGTATTTACATCTCGTGCACAATTAAAGAAGGTGCCTCGTCTGGGAAATGTTGCATTTCAACAAAGTGCAGGTTTTCTTAGAATACCAAATGCTAAGAATCCTCTTGACAATTCTGCAGTACACCCTGAGAGTTATCATATCGTAGAAGCAATGGCAAAAGAACAAAAATGTAGTGTTAGTGAACTAATCAATAATAAAGAACTTATTAAGTGTATCGATTTAAAACGTTATGTAACAGAAGATGTTGGACTACTAACACTCTATGATATTGTACAAGAATTAGAAAAGCCCGGACGTGACCCTCGCGAACAAACTAGAAGAATTCGATTTCGATACCACAGTGCGTACAATTGATGACCTCAAAGAAGGAATGGAACTACCTGGTATTATTACGAACATTACTAATTTTGGTGCATTTGTTGATATTGGTGTTCACCAAGACGGACTTGTTCATGTTTCACAATTATCTAATAAGTTTGTTTCAGACCCAAATTCTATAGTTCATTTACATCAACACATTCGAGTGAAAGTTACACAAATAGATTTTAAAAGAAATCGAATTGGTCTGAGTATCAAGAATGTAAAGCAATAACTTTTTGTTTACTACATTAAATTCGTGTATAAAAAAAGGTTGTAAATCTTGAGATTTACAACCTTTTTTATTCTTGTAATTATCTAATTACTTAACCTTTTCCACAATAGCCTTGAATGCTTCTGGGTTATTTGCAGCGAGGTCAGCAAGAACTTTGCGGTTGATTTCAATACCTGACTTGTGTAATGCACCCATCAATTGGCTGTAGCTCATATCATAAAGACGAGCAGCAGCATTGATACGCTGAATCCAAAGTGCACGGAATGTACGCTTCTTATTACGACGATCGCGGTAAGCATAAGTCAAACCTTTCTCATAGGTATTCTTAGCTACTGTCCAAACATTCTTACGGGCACCAAAGTAACCCTTTGTCTTTTTAAGAATTCTTGTTCTCTTTGCTTTTGAAGCAACATGATTTACTGATCTTGGCATAGTTTTTTCCTTTTAATTTGTTTGACTAATGATTATTAACGAAGATTTAACAGGTCGCGTACCTGCTTCATGTTGCTACTGTCCACTATAGCATAGTGAACGAGATTTCTCTTCTGTTTCTTTGTCTTCTTAGTCAAGATATGACTGTGGTAAGCACGATTACGCTTTACCTTACCTGTTCCCGTGAAGCTAAATCTTTTCTTTGCTCCAGAGTTTGTCTTTTGCTTTGGCATTTTTTTTAATTTTTAAAATTATTATTTATATTCATCTGTGGCAACGTATATACCAAGACGTTACGCACAGGCGCTTTTCTGCGTCTTCTCATCAAGGATGCATAAAGCTTTATTCTTCATTCTTCAATTTATCAAGCACCGCAGAACCATTCTTTGCATTTGCAAAAAGGCCATTATCTACATTGCTTTTATTCTCAATTTCGTTCTTAGCTGCTTCTGCATTCTTTGCTGCACCTTCTGCCTCTTCACGATCTCGACGTTGTTGACTCTTCTTTGTTATACCAGCTTTTTTAGGTGAAAGGTAAAGAAACATTTTCTTTCCTTCAAGCTTAGGCAATTGTTCAACCTTTGCAAGCTCTTCTAAGTCGTTAGCAAATCTTAATAAAAGAACCTCTCCTTGCTCTTTAAAAAGAATTGAACGACCACGGAAGAATACGTATGCACGCACTTTATTTCCTTCATTAAGGAATTCTTGAGCATGTTTCAGCTTAAACTGATAGTCATGTTCATCGGTTTGAGGTCCGAAACGAATTTCTTTAATATCTTGCTTTACCTGCTTCTGCTTCATCTCCTTTTGATGCTTCTTCTGCTGATAAAGGAATTTTGAATAGTCAATGATTCTACAAACTGGAGGTTGTGCGTTAGGAGATATTTCTACAAGGTCTACACCTTCTTTGCGAGCTAATTCTAATGCTTGTCTAGTAGGCATAACCTCTGCATTTCCTTCACTTATCACACGTACTTCCCGTGCATGAATCTGTTCATTCACACGGTACTGCAACTTCATTTTGTCATTCTTCATTCAACTATATTAAAGTTTATTTTTATTAAACGCCTGCAAAGATACTGCTTTTACCATGATTGACCAAATTTTTAATATTCTTTTTGCCTTCAAATCATTGATATAAAGTTAGTTTTTACCATTTTTTATATTCTGAATTAAGTTTGTGGAAAAAGTTTATTTCTTCAAAGCTAAATTGTAATTATAATACTTTGTAACACCAGTAATATCTTCTAACACTTCTATAAATGGCGGAAAAATTACATCTTCGTGTTTGATTACTCCTTTTGTTTCTAATATTTGTAAGCCATTATATGGTTGAATGAAAGTATCCAGTTCAAAGAACTGACCTTTCCAAATAAATGTTTGTCTTGTTTTATGAATTGTCTGACGATAGGGATCAGCTTGCCTAAGAAGAGATTCATAAAGGTTGTTATCTATTTGACGTTCTGTTTCTACTTGATCATTGTTTGGCAAAGTTTTTATAGTTGTGCGTACATTTACAGAAATTCCATTTAGTGTACGACGACGCAAACGGACCTCACTTCGTGGTTCCGAAGTAAGATAAGTTTGTGTAATCCTGCTTGTTATAACTTCAGGGATCACATCTTTCAGTTGTACAATATATTTCCGTTCTTCAATTGCTTGACGTGGAATTTCCAAAACATCGGAAATATCTTGAAGGACTCGTTCTAGCTTGGTTTCAAATTTCTCATGATTGTTAATAACCCGAAGATGAGGATGTTCAGACCAAGCGTGAATAACTTTCTTATCAAGTTCACGAGCCAACTCTATACCTTCAGTACGTTCTTTATTAGTTGCAGTTGTATAAAACTGTTCTGCTCCATCTGCTGCACTTACTAAGTGTAAAACAGCATCATAACGAGAACGTAATTCTTCATTATTTGTACCAACATGTGATGTAATATTTTCCCAAAGTTTAGGTTCCATATATGCTGATATATCCATTGTACCACGATCGCAAACAATGAGAACTGGCTGTTTTATACTTTTTGCCATTTGTTGGAATTTATCTTCCAATGCTATTTGCATTTCTAAAGTAGCCTTTTCACCTTCATAAAAGAATTCTCGATTATCAGTAAGATAGTCCATACCAGCCTGCAAAAATAGTGTAGGCAGCTCGGGAATAATAAACACTTTATAGCCAATACTTGAAAAGTGTTCCATTATTTTTACTAAGGCGGTCGTTTTACCTGCACAAGGTCCGCCTGTAAGTACAATTTTTTTCATAAATGAAATATCCCTTCCACCTTTAAAAAAGATGTAAGGGATAAAATATATTATAGTGTTTTAATAAACAATCTATAGAAACTCTCTTTCGAGAAATAATATTATTCAGCTGCAGGAGCTTCTTCTACTTCAACCTCAGTTACAGGAGCTTCAACAGTTTCTTCAACTTCTTCAGCCTTAGGCTCTAGTTGGTTTTCTGCAACTACAATTACAGGAAGCTTAACCTCAACATCTTTAAAGAAGTGAATAGTTGCTTCAAATGTACCAACCTTCTTAATGTCACGCATTGTGATAATCTTGCGATCGATTTCTATACCCTTCTTAGCTAATTCCTCAGCTACGATGATGGTATTAACTGAGCCATAAGTAACGCCTGTTGCAGAAACCTTTGCTGAAATTACCAATTCTACTCCTTCTAATTGTGCAGCACGCTTTTCTGCATCAGCCTTTTTAGCAGCAATTTTAGCAGCTTGTTGTCTCAAGTCTTCAGCTAATTGCTTTTTAGCAGAAGGAGATGCGATTACACCTTTACCTGTTGGGATAAGGAAGTTACGACCATATCCGCTTTTTACATTTACAATATCGTTCTTATAACCAAGTCCGATAATATCTTCTTTAAGTATAATTTCCATATCTTAAGCCTCCTTCTTATTTCATCAAATCGGTTACATATGGAAGCAAAGCAATCTGACGAGCACGCTTAACAGCTTGTGCAACACGACGCTGATACTTCAAAGATGTTCCAGTAATACGACGTGGAAGAATTTTTCCTTGTTCATTCAAGAACTTCTTAAGGAATTCGCCATCCTTATAGTCGATATATTTGATACCACTTTTCTTAAAACGACAATACTTTTTCTTCTTAGTATCGATTGATGGTGCGGTTAAATAACGAATTTCTGTCTTTTTCTGCTCTGCCATGATTAAGCCTCCTTTTTAGCTGCCCATTTAGCGCGACGCTTCTCAGCATATGCAGCTGAGTACTTATCCTGCTTAATGGTAATGAAACGAATAACTTTCTCGTCGCGGCGGAAGCCTGTTTCGAGAGTTTTAATAACTGATGGTTCTGCATTGAACTCCAACATTGCGTAGAAGCCAGAAGACTTTTTCTGAATGTTGTAAGCCAACTTCTTGAGACCCCAAATCTCTTCGTTCAAGATTTCAGCACCTTTATCGGTGAGCAGTTTCTTGAATTTAGCGACCGCTTCCTTCATCTGTTCATCAGACAAAACGGGAGTCAAAATGAAAACGGTTTCGTATTGATTCATACTACTTTTAAATAAATTATTTATAAAAATATGCATCTCTATCTCGAAATGCGGTGCAAAATTACTACTTTTTTATGAACTAACCAAATGTTTTTAGTACTTTTGCATTCTATGAAGGGATATATTAAATATTTAGGATTAATATCAGTAATAGTAGGTCTCATATTGTTTGCTATTCACATTTTATTAAATATTAAAGGGAATGCTCTCCTTTTTTCTGGATTAATATTAATAATAGCTGGAACTATATCTTATGTTCAGCTGGAAAAGCATTCATAGTATTAAGCAAAATCATTATTTGCTTAACAGTAGAAAAATTATAATTACAAATTAAAAAAACATAATTATGTTTTAATAAAAATGTAATTACGTTTTTTAGTTTTGTAATAATAATCGATTTTATTTTTTTAATATAATGAAAAGTTGAGAATAATACCTTTTTCTAATAAATCAATACTTTTCAAATACCAACAAACAGTATTTTAGTGAATTTGTATAAAAAAAGATTTCTTATACTATTTATTAAAAAACTCATGCAACTATTAAAAATAAAAGCTCAACAGAAACTTCCATTGAGCTTTTATTTTATTTTTATTCTTCGTCTGGTACAATAAGTTTATAACCCTTACCATGTATATTGATAATTTCAATTTGATCATCAGCTTTTAAATGCTTGCGCAACTTAGTTATATAAACATCCATAGAGCGGGCATTAAAATAGTTGTCATCTATCCAAATTGTTTTCAAAGCATAGTCACGCTGCAGTATTTCATTTGAGTGTGCACAAAGCAGAGCAAGCAATTCGTTTTCTTTTGTTGTAAGTTTAGTTGCTTTATCAGGATCATTGTCAAGTGTTAGCAACTGCTTCTGTGTATCGAAAGCAAATTGTCCAATCTGATAAAGAGTAGATTCCTTAGTTCTCTTTCCTCGCACACGACGAAGGATAGCTTCAATACGGAATACTAATTCTTCCATAGAGAAAGGTTTAGTAATATAATCATCAGCACCAATCTTGAAACCAGCAAGAATATCTTCTTTAAGTTGCTTAGCTGTTAGGAAGATAATTGGTATCTCTGCATTTGACTGACGAATTTCTTGTGCCAATGTGAAACCATCTTTCTTTGGCATCATCACATCAAGTACACAAATGTCATACTTATTCTTCAAGAAAGTTCTATATCCAATTTCACCATCAGGACATAGGTCAGCTTGATAACCTTTAGCCTGTAAATACTCGCTCAGCAGTGTTCCGAGATTTTCATCATCTTCACACAATAAAATCTTGAAATTTTCTTCCATATCTTTTCTCCTTTAATTAAATTTGTTTTTATTTATCTAATAGTACTGGTAGAATAATTGTGAATTTTGTTCCTTTACCATACTCACTATCTACCTTTATTTCACCTTCGTGTAAATCTACCATTCTTTTAACGTATGCTAAGCCTAATCCGAAGCCTTTTACATCATGTAAGTTGCCGGTATGTACGCGATAGAATTTTTCGAAAATCTTCTTCAAGTTATCTTTCTTAATTCCTTGACCCGTGTCGCGTATTGTTAAATAGAGGTGATCATTTGTATTCCATGTTTTCAAATAAACATTCAGAGGTTGGTCAGCTTTAGCATATTTTACTGCATTATCCAACAAGTTGAAAATTACATTTTGGAAATGCATTTCATCCACATACATTTTTGAATCTATAGCATCTATCTCTGTATAAACCTTTCCTCCAGTATGCTCTACTCGCAATGTAAAAGAATGCGCAATAGTTTCGACCATCTCGTTCAAGTCTACATATTTTTTCTTTAACACTGCTTTTTTGCTATCATACATACTCATCTGGAGCACTTTTTCTACTAAAAAGCGTAGCCGTTTGGATTCATCGTTTACCACCCCACCAAGATGTTCTATCATTTTCGGCGTCTTGGTCAGACTTTTATCATTCATCATCTGTGCAGCTAACGAAATACTTGCTATTGGAGTCTTTAATTCGTGTGTCATGTTATTCACAAAGTCATTCTTAATTTCCGAGTATTTCTTCTGTCGAAATATAATAACAATTGTGAAAATAAATGTTACTAGCAACACCATCGTGAAGATTATAGACGGAATCATGAATCGTACACTTGAGAAAATATAACTATTCATTTCTGGAAAATGCACCTTCACTACACCCATTCTATTCGGTGGATCGTTTCTGAACAGTACTTGCGAGTAACAATTATCTTCTCCATCACTAACATAGTCAGGACATTTATAAACTTCACGTCCGTCTTGCGTAAGCACCGTAAAGTGATATGGAATGTTGATTCCATTATTCATCATCTCCGCCCGCAAATCTTGATCAAGCATTTTGAAATTAATTCGTTCATTCAGAGGCTTATCCGAAGCAGAGTAAAGTATATTGTAAACGACTTCTTCCAATAGTGCTTTCTGATAAACGTAGCGGTTTCTTACGACTTCTTGCATTTTTCTTTTGGTTGCCGCAATAGTTCCCGTATCGTTTCGAAGAATGGTTGCCTTTGTTCTTAACGAAGGATTACTCTGAGCTAATTTAGATTCGAACGAAGTATACGAATCACTTCCTTCCAATGATGCTGGTGCTTGATGCGTATGTGATGTATCTTTTCGACGAAGTGAATCAGCACTTGTTGTTTTCAATTCATTGTTATTTACATCTTTTTCTAGGAATCTTAATGTTTCATTAAGCTCCATGTTACGAGAAGCTTGATAAAGAGCACGATTTACCGATTCGTCAAACTGCTCTTTCTTCATTTCTGCCATTTCCTCAATATAATTGAGTTGGAGCAAAAGAAGAGCAAGGAACGAAAGTCCCATGATGACTGCAATTACCCAAATCGTCTTTTTATTCATAATCTCTTTACCTATTATCTTTTATTTATAGTGTAAGATACTACACTTTAATTATACGTTTTATTAAACCGAAAGCAAAGGTAATTAATTTATCAAACCATTAACAATTAAAAGTTAATTAATAGTTTAATATTTATTTATATTAACATATCACGAAAGATGTAATAAATAAAAATCAATTATAAAACAAGATATGACTAATAATATTTCCTTAAAAAGAATTTAAAAGAAGAAAAACAATATTCTTTTGATATACAAGTTGGTAAAGTTTTCAGTCAAAATTATTACCTTTGCAACATATTATTTTAAATTATGGTGAAGGCAAAACGTAAAAAAAACAACTCTAAAAGACTGGAAATTGCTGCAGCAATTATTGCTATTGGCGCTTTAGTTGCATATTTCTTTCTGTTCTCTTCAATGTCAAGCAATGGTAAGACAGAGTATTTATTTATCGATCACGATGACAATATAGATTCTGTTTACAATAAATTGGAAAAGGTATCTACTAAACATGGTTTATGGACTTTCAAAGTCTTGGCTAATTTATTTTCTTACAAGGATAACATACGTTCAGGAAGATACACAATTAGTAGTTCGGGCGCATTACTAACTTTTCGCAACTTTAAGAATGGTAAACAAGCTTCTGTCTCACTAACTATTCGTTCAGTAAGAACACTAGGTGATTTAGCAACTAATGTAAGCAAAAAACTTATGTTCACCAAAAGAGAACTAATGGATTCTCTAACCTCAGAAACTGTTTGCAAACGATATGGTTATTCACGACAAAACATTATTGCTATGTTTATTCCAAATACTTACGACTTCTATTGGGCTACATCTGTTTCAACATTCTTAAAGAAAATGGATAATGAGAATAAGAAGTTTTGGACTTTCGAGCGCACCCAAAAAGCTGAAAAAAATGGTTTTAGCAAAGTAGAAGTGATGACTTTAGCTAGTATTGTTGATGAAGAAACTGATGATGAGGGCGAAATGCCTAAAATTGCAGGTATGTATATCAACCGTCTAAATAAGAAAATGCCATTGCAAGCTGATCCTACTGTGAAATTTGCTATTGGGAATTTCCAAGCACACCGCATATATCATAAATGGTTAAGTTACGATAGCCCTTACAACACATATAAATATAAAGGTCTTCCTCCTGGTCCTATACGTATTCCTAGCATAGCTGCCATTGATGCAGTTCTGAATTATGTACACCACAACTACTTGTATATGTGTGCAAAAGAAGATTTTAGCGGTACTCACAACTTTGCTGAAACTTATGAAGAACATTCTGTAAATGCAACTAAGTATGCCAAAGCATTGACCGAAAGAGGGATAAAATAATCACACTTTTGTCTTATAAAATAAGTAATCTTCCATATAAAAATAGTATTGGTTCTTTTAAGCTTTTTTTCTTTAAAGAACCATTACTATCAATTAATTTGCTTTTTACCTTTTAAAGGAACAATAGTGTTTCTAAATGAGTGTAATTCTAGTTTAATATGAAAATTTGATTTAATGTTTATCTATTGAAAACACCCTTTTTATTACTTCCTTCGTTGTATTTCTTAGACGACTAGTTGCCACCTTTGGACACATAGCATCGCTATGTGGAGTGTTTGGAGGGTTAATACAAACAGCTTCATTAAAACCTGCAGATATTAATAAATCTTTATTAGCAACGCAACCTGCTAATACGATGGTAGGAACATTATGAGTCCTAGCAATTGACATAATACCAAATGGTAGTTTGTTATTTAATGTCTGGCTATCAATTTTACCTTCTCCGGTTAATACAAGGTCAGCATTATTTAAATGATTAATAAGACCAGTGTATTCAATTAAGACTTCTACTCCTCTACGCAATTGAGCGCCTAATAAACAAAACGCATAACCTAACCCACCTGCAGCTCCACTTCCAGGTATTGTTGGATCTATTTTACAAAGATGAGCAAGATTGCGTAAACCTCTATCTAATATTTCTACATCATATTGGCTTGCTCCTTTTTGGGGTGCATAAACATATGCTGCACCATTATAACCATACAAAGGATTATTAACATCGCAAAGGACTTCTATTTGAATATCTTGAAAAACTGACAATAAAGAAAGATCTACAGACGTTAGATGAATAAGATCGCTTCCCTTAGGGTATTTAACTAATTGATTATTTATATAGAACTTTGCACCTAATGCTGCCAACATTCCTGCGCCTCCATCACTTGTTGCACTTCCTCCAATACCAATAAGGATATGTTTAACTCCAACTTTAACAGCATTAAGAATCATTTCTCCTACTCCGAAGGTTGTTGTTTTCATTGGTTTTTGCTCATTCGGTTGTAAAAGGATAAGACCTGCTACTTCCGCCATTTCCATAAGTGCAATACGCTGATTTTCTTCAATGGCATAATTAACAAAAATGGGGCGCATTAAAGAATCATTAACTTTGCAGGTACTCCACTTTGCTCTTGTATATCGCACAAGAATCTCTGTTGTTCCTTCGCCTCCATCTGCCATGGGTAAGCATATAATCTCAGCAGTCGGAAAAATCTCTCTTATTCCCATAGCTACTGCATTTGTTGCCTGTTCTGCTGTAAGGGAACCTTTAAAAGAATCAAAAGCAAGTATAACTTTCATTATTTATTTTGTAAAGTAGTAATGAGTATAACTACCTTTAATATAGGGCATATTAGGTTTTAATCCTTTTTTCAATTGCTTATGTAAATTGAAAGCTTCTGCATAATATCGAGGACGAAGACTATCAATTGGATAGTATTTCTGAACAAAGTAAATAAACTTAGGAAGGTCTCTGTCAAGCAAGAAGCCAGCTAATTGGTAGTGTACAGAAGTTTTTGTTGCTTTATTAATAACGCTGTCGGGTAATAATAACGAATGTATTTTACCTGGACGCAATACATCTCTCCCACCAATTAGACGATATTCATATAGACTATCTGACAAATCTCCAAGGCGGGCTACACTATATATTGTAAGCATTGTAGTTGTAGAATCAATAGATTTCATTCGATGTATTCGACGCAAAGCTTCACGATATTTAAAGTTTTGGACTAAAGTCTCTACCTTAATCTTTTCATGAAACTGCTTATCAGAATTACTAAATATTCCTATAAATAAGAAAAAAACAAGCATTATACAGATGTTTATCCACAATAATTGAGAAATAAATCCAATGCCACGTAGTTCTGGCTCATAGGATTCATAACGCCGAATATAATAAACAAATACAACATAAAGAATCAATAAGACAGGAGCAACCCAAATCCAATTCCCAAAATTAATTGTCGTAGAATTTGCTCTAATAGAAGTTAAAACAGTTAACAGGAGTACAGAAGGAAAGTAAGTAATTGCATGTCCACGTTTACTAAGTTTCAGTAAAGAATAAACACAGACTTGAAAGAGTTGCAATATAATCGTTATTAATATTGCGCCCAACCACGGAACATAATGTGTTTGCCCGTTTGATGCTACATGTTGTGTAAGCACGAGAATGTCTGCCTGATAAAAAAAAAGATAGCAGAACGTAAAGACCCAAAATATAAAAGCACAGCAAATGCGCATGATTTTACTTTCAATTCTCATTAGTACTATTTTTTCTTCGTAAAACTAATGCACTGCGAGCTGGTATATATAGTTTCAACCACCCTTTATTATCTTTCTCGTAAAGTGGATCAGGTAAAGTTGCGTATTTCACTTTTTCATCGACAAAACCAAAACCACCATATTCCCACGAATCTGTATTTAACTTAACATTATAAATTCCATTAGGAACAAGGAATCCATAATCAGAGAATGAACGTGATGGTGAGAAGTTAAATACAAAAACCAAATCATTACGACTGAAAGCTAATATTTGATCCGAGTCGTTATGCCATATTTCTTTTAGCGGTGTACCGCTAAAGTTTGGCTCACTTTTTATAACTTCTAACATTTTTTTATCAAAATCACCAAGGTAGTGATAACAAAGTTCAATATTATCAACTAAATTCCATTGACGACGGGCATATTTATAGCTCCAATCATTACCTTCACGTGGGAAATCAATCCATTCAGGGTGTCCGAATTCATTGCCCATAAAGTTTAAGTACCCACCATTAATGGTCGATGCAGTAACTAGTCGTATCATCTTATGCAATGCAATGCCCCGTCTTGCCCTATCATTCTCATCACCCTTCTTAAAATGCCAATACATATCTGCATCTATTAAGCGAAAAATAATAGTCTTATCACCAACTAAAGCTTGGTCATGAGATTCACAATAAGAAATTGTACGTTCATGCTACGCCTATTTTTTACCTCCCAAAAAATAGATGAAGGTTTCCATGCTTCATCAGGTAATTCTTTTATAGTCTTAATCCAGTATCTGGAATATTCATAGCCATCCGATAATCAAAACCATAACCGCCATCTTTAAACTTTGCAGCCAATCCAGGCATTCCAGATACCTCTTCTGCTATAGTAATAGCATATTTGTTGACCTCATGTATTAAGCAGTTTGCTAAGGTTAAATAACAAATAGCATTATCATCTTGGTGACCATTAAAATAATCGGCGTAATTGCAGAATGATTCTCCTAAACCATGACTATAATATAACATTGACGTAACGCCATCAAATCGAAAACCATCGAAATGGTATTCTTCTAGCCAATATTTGCAATTTGATAGAAGGAAGTGTATCACTTCATTTTTCCATAATCAAAGCATAGAGAATCCCATGCGGGGTGTTCGCGACACTGACCAGGATAAAAATATTGATTAGGATCTCCAGCAAGATTTCCTAATCCTTCTATTTCGTTCTTGACAGCATGTGAATGGACGATATCCATAATAACTGCTATCCTATTATTATGCGCTTCATCTATCAGTTCTTTAAGTTCTTCAGGTGTACCAAAACGTGAACTTGGAGCAAAAAACGAACTTACATGGTAACCAAAACTTCCATAATAAGGGTGCTCTTGAATAGCCATTATTTGAATAGCATTATAACCATCATTCACAATTCTAGGCAGGACCTTATTCTTAAATTCTGTATAAGTTCCTACTTTCTCGGCATCTTGTGCCATGCCTATATGGCATTCGTATATAAGAAGTGGAGATTTGGTTGGCTTAAAAGATACATTTTTCCATTTATACGTCTGTTTAGGACACCATACTTGCGCTGAAAAAACTTTTGTATTTTCATCTTGTACAACTCGTTGTGCCCATGCTGGAATACGTTCACCTTCCCCCCATTCCACAATGTATACATTTTAAACAGATCACCATGATGCATTGCATTTTCATCAAGAATTAATTCCCAGTCTCCAAAACTTCCATCAACTCTCTTACATTGATATTCTGAAGAACGCTTCCAGTTATTAAAATCACCTATTAAATATAGGTCTGTAGCATTAGGAGCCCATTCGCGAAATATCCATTGATCATTAATTTTATGTAATCCATAATAATTATAGCCATTAGCAAATTCTGAAAGACTTTGCTTTCCTCCATTAGTAAATTCCTTTATACGCTCTAAAGCATAATTGTGTCTACCAGAGATTGCCTCGTTAAAAGGATATAAGTAACTATCGCTTTCTACTATACCCAATAATTGAGTATTGCACTTTGCTTTAATCGCTGCATTAGCGTTATCCTGAACCTTTTTAACCATATTTTTTGTTATTAATTATTATGTCTGACGCCATTATCATAATAACCCTGTGCAATTACCTTACCATTACGATCAGTTTCAGTAAATTTCCCATCTCGGACATTATTACGATAAGAACCTTCAAAACGTACTCCTTTTTTATCTTGCTCTATGGCCGCTCCATTACGTTTTCCATCACGATACATACCACGGAACTTACTACCATCTGCATAATGGATTGTAATTTGACCATCCATTTTCCCATTCCTGAATTGTCCCTCAATCACATCTTTATTTCTTTTGGTTAATTTTCCTTGTCCACCTTGCAAACCATTTTCCCAATTTCCAACATAGATATCTCCATTTTCCCACACCATTGTTCCAAGTCCAGATCTTAATCCTTTTAGGAAGCGTCCTGTGTAATTTTCTCCATTTTTATAGCGTAATATACCTTGTCCAGTTCGTTCATCATCCAAATAGTCTCCTTCATATATATCGCCATTGCTAAACTTATATACCCCTTTTCCATTGCGTAAATCATTTTTCCATTCACCATTGTATTCTTCTCCACTATGGTAAATATAAACGCCTTTTCCTTCTTTTACGTTTTTTACCCAATCTCCTACGTATGTTGAACCATCTTTCCACACAAAACGTCCATGACCACTTTTAACGTCATCTTTCCACGCGCCATCGTAATATGCACCATTTGCAAAAGTGTAACGCCCCATACCATTGCGTTTATCCATTATCCATTGACCAACATATACGTCACCATTATAATAGCGCATTACACCCTTTCCTTGTTGATAATCCTTATACCAAAGACCATCATATACATTTCCATTTTTAAAAATAAAAATACCTTTACCATGTTGTTGGTCTTGGAACCATTGTCCTGTATATTTTTCACCATCAGAGAAAGTATAAGTTCCTTCTCCTTGTCGTTTACCTTTTACGAAATCACCTTCGTATACATCACCATTTTTATAGGTTGTTATACCACGACCAGATGGTTTTCCATTAACAACATCCCCTTTATATGAATCTCCTGTTTTTAGTACAATTGATTTTACTTCTTGACCTTGCAACATGGCAAAGTATGGTATCATACAAAATATTATAGTGATAAATAGATTCTTCATTTCTTTTTAAAATTATCTTTAATTGCAAAGATACACTTTTCAAGTGGCTTTTCCAAGAATCTAAACTTATTTTTACTTATTTATCCAGCAAACGACCATTGTATATTTGGGATTTATTAAGGAAATAAAATCTATTGTTGTGTTGGTCTTTAGATTTATTAATTGTGTATCCGATATTATTACTTTCATCTCTTGGAAGGCAAGCTTTTCTTCAGAAAAAAGTTTATATGCAGCTTCTTTAGCACACCATGTAATCAACAGCTCATTAGTAGTAGTATATATTTCATCATTGCGCAGGAATCTTTTTTTTATTTTTTTTATCCTATCTGAAGTATATTCAATGTCAATTCCCACTTCAAATTCTTTTGATAAAAGTATAGCAACAAAACCTTTTGTATGAGAAATACTTATATTATACCCATCAATTAAAGGCTTGCCAACCTCATTATGATTCAATACAACATCATACCCAAGCATAAGTTTAAGAAGTTGTAATTCACCTTGTATTTCTGCATCTCGGCCGTTTTCAATTTCAAGAACTCCTAAAACTATATCTTTAGTTAAATAACTAATGCTGCTTTTCATCTAAAATGGTAACTTTGATTTTACTAATTCGGAGATTTTCTATCGCCATAACCTCAAAAAGAAATTGCTTATAACTTAATTTTTCATGCAAAACTGGAAATTCTCCTTTAAGCTCAAGTAATAATCCTGCCATAGAATCTGCATCACCTTGTAATTCCTCAAAAGTATCATCGTCTAAATCTAGAACTTTTGTAAAATCTCCTATTGAAGTTTTTCCTTCAAACAAATATATACCTGTGGACAAATTATGATAAAAGGACTTATCATCATCAAATTCATCATTTATTTCCCCAACAATTTCTTCGAGAATATCTTCCAATGTTACAAGTCCACTTGTACCACCAAATTCATCTACAACTATTGCTATATGTACCTTATTTTCTTGAAATTCACGTAACAGATCATCAATTTTTTTTGTTTCAGGAACAAAATAGGGAGGACGTATTAGGCTCTGCCATCTAAAATTTGTAGGCTTATTCAGATATGGAAGTAAATCTTTGATATATAAAATACCACGTATATTGTCTTCATTGTCCTGGTATACGGGAATTCTGGAGTAGTTATTCTCCACTATACATTTCAAAACTTCTGAATAGTTAGAACGTATATCAAGATCAACAATATCTCGACGTGATGTCATTACTTCTTTAGCGGTTTCATCAACAAATCGTATAATGCCTTCCAGCATCTCTTGTTCGTTACTTATTTCATTTTTGTTGGTCAACTCCAATGCTTGCTCTATCTCATCCATTGATAGCTTCCGTTTCTCTTTTTTTAGCATTTTTTTCTGCGAAAACACTACTGCGCATCAAAATACTTTCTATTGGCCAGAAAAGTTTCCGAGCTATCATTATACCATTAACAGCATGGCGGCAAAATTTCAAAGGATTCATGCTGCTATACACTTTTGGCATTATCTCACCAAAAAGAAGTAGAAGAAAAGTAAGAAGAATAGTAGCACAGAATATTTCTATCCACGCAACTTTGAATACAACTATCTCTCTCAGTACAAAACCTGAAAGCATAACTATTGTAACGTTCACTAAATTATTTAGAATCAAGATTGTAGCTAATGTACGTTCACTATCATCTCTCAAAATCTGAATATTCTTATCAATGCTACTTTTAGTTGGTTCTAATTCATCAATATCATTAGGAGACAAACTGAAAAATGCGATTTCAGAACCACTAGCAAAGCCAGATATATAAAGAAGCAAGCATATTAAGATTAGAGCTATTATAGCTCCAAGTGTTGGTATATGAAATTCTACTGAAGAAGTAATAAGCGTAACTAAATCGTTCATTTAAAATGGTAATTTGGATTTATCCATTTCGTCTAAATTTGATAATGTGTCTTCATTTTCAATATTTGGACTTTCTGCTTTTTTAGGTGCAGCTAACCATTCTAAAGAGTCAACATAAATTTCTGTAGTCTGACGTCGAATACCGTTTTTATCATCATAACTTCGATATCTAACACGTCCCTCAACATATAATTTATCGCCTTTATGAATATACTTTTCTGCATATTTACCTAAGCTTTTAAACAATACTAAATTATGCCAGTCTGTATGATCAGGTACTTTTGTGCCATTTGTTAAAGTATATCCTCGTTCGGTAGTTGCTAGGGGGAAAGAAGCAACACATTGATCAGCGTCATAATAATGCACCTCTGGGTCCTTCCCAACGTGTCCTATCAACATAACCTTATTCATATTCAAAAGTATTATTGTTAATCTATGGGTGGAAGTTATTTCCACATTCCAAGATATCTAAAGTTGAAATTCTTACCTTTAGCTGAAGGGAATTGGCTTCGTGAATCTACTCGATCTTTTAAATAATCTACAATACGATTATAACAGTCAATACCTGAAATTGATTTGCATTGAGCTACAAATGTTGTATCACGATACTCATACTTTCCTGTAGCTGCAATGTAACTACACGTTTGAAATTTAATGAACCTTCATACCATCCATCACGTTCCTCACTGAGATGCATTAATGTCGGATTGTCTTTTTTCAAAGGCATACTACCATTTCTTACAGCTTTTTTCTGTTTAAAATCAAGCATTGTTTGCGCTTCTGTTTTTATAATGATAAAATAGATGCGTGGACGTACTTTATAACGTTTTGGATAATAAACATCACTTTCTGCATATAAGCGTATATCCTCTTCCAAATCTTGAGTAAGTTGAATATCTGGAATTGATGCTAAGAAATCTAACGCTTCTTCAACATTATATGCTAATGTTTCATTATCGAAATATCTTAAATATAAATTCATTTAGCCAGTGTTAGTATGTTTCTCTAAAAAAAGAGCGGAAAACGAGACTCGAACTCGCGACCCCAACCTTGGCAAGGTTGTGCTCTACCAACTGAGCTATTTCCGCAAACAAATAAATTTTCTTATTAAGTGAAGAGGAGGAGACTCGAACTCCCACGAAGCAATTTTCACTACCCCCTCAAAGTAGCGCGTCTACCAATTCCGCCACCTCTCCAAATTTGTTGTATACAATATAAATAAGTAGTAGTGCCCAGAACAGGACTCGAACCTGCACGTATAAACACACGCACCTGAAACGTGCGCGTCTACCAATTCCGCCACCTGGGCATTATAAGAACAGGTCTTTCTACTTATATCAAAATTTCAATAAGAGCGGAAAACGAGACTCGAACTCGCGACCCCAACCTTGGCAAGGTTGTGCTCTACCAACTGAGCTATTTCCGCAAATAAGTATTTCACCAAACACTCTAAAAAGTCGGGGCGACAGGATTCGAACCTGCGACCACCTGGTCCCAAACCAGGCGCGCTACCGGGCTGCGCTACACCCCGCTGCTATCATCAATAAATTACTCTATTTCTGAATTGCGAGTGCAAAGGTACTGTATTCTTTTTATTCCTCCAAATTTTAGTACGTTTTTTTTCGCACTTTCTTTATAAGACGAAAATAGTTTTCCAATTATATGGGTAATATTGAGGAAGTTATACAAATAATAAAAAAAAATTATTATATTATTGTAACTTTATTCTCGCTTTATTGTAATAATAAATGAGCTCTTGAACTTCAAGCAATAATTACAGGTGGGAGAACAAATTATATAAAAAAGCCTGATATCAATAAAATAAGGCTCAATTTAAAATTCAGAAGTAAATACATTAAAATAAAAATCTACAATTTTATCTTGACATTGAACTCTTTTCGTATACATAAGAAAAAGTATACTCTATCTTTCTTACGACAATATTTTTTAGAAAGATATTTACTTAATATTATGAATTTGAAAAAATGTAATTACGATTTCAAAAATTGTAATTACGTTTTTTTATTTTGTAATTATAAATTTTGATGCCTTCTCTTGAGTTTACACTCATGCTATAAAACATATTTTTTTAATTGTAGTTTACTATTTGGTTCACAATATATTTTCAAACGATACTTCTTCATAAATATTAGGATAACCGCATAAAATAGATTAGTCAATCCTAATATAGTGAAATATTTAAATTAAATACATAAGTTATCGTATAAAAAAGCTGTACTAAGAAAATATACATTGGAAACAATTCACTACAAAGTATTAAACCACTTGAAATAGAGTCGTACACATCCGATAGTGTTTTTAGCTTTCCACATGCTGTTCCGTAGGTCAAGGAAATAATAATAGTAAAGAAAGATGTTGCTGGAATTAGACCTACAGAAAAGCTGCTTGGGAATAAACTTCCTGTAACACTTAATAAAGGCGATTCTGGCAATAATGCAAAGATAATATTCAATGCTATAAAGCACATAAACTCAAACAATGCAAGTCTTAATCCCACACGTTCTCTATAACGAAAATCTGATAGTCTATGTTTCTTGCTTAATAATTTTGAAAATACTTCATGAAAACCACTAGTTTTATAAACACCCCAAGCAATAGAAAATAGTAGCATCCATACAAGCACATTACTCTTTAAATTTTCTGTAAAATGGCCCACAAACCAGCGGAATCCACTGCCACTTAGTAAAGAATTAATATTTACATCAGGAAACACTGCAGTTACTAACCATGAACCAAACACGATTAGTAACTGTAGCACGATTATTCCTAATGCTATAATTCCGTACTTATTCTTCATCTGAATATAAGTTATCTATATCTATAATCCTTAATTCCAATGCACGAACTACTAAACGTGTAGCATTGACGCTTTGTCCCTTACGTTCATTACCGAATAACTTCTGTACTAGTTCGTTTTGACGCTTCTCTAAACTCTTTACGCCAAAAGGCATTCCACGTAAATTTGTAATCTGCTCCTTAGTATAACCCAAAGCTAGATGACGCAAGAATCTTTCATCATACTCATCTATTTCATAATCAATCAAGGCTTCTTGCCGCATCAGTTGATTATTGATACTACTTTTAAATTTTTCTACTATCTTTTGTAAAATAGGTTGATTGAATACTAAACGCTTTCCACTCATTACGCTTGACACATCACCACGAGTAAGAAGTTCTCCACTTTTCAGACAAATACCATCAGCTCCAGCATCTAAAACATCTACCCATAGCTTCTCATTTAATATCTCACCTGTAAAAATAAGAACCTTTAAGTTAGGATGTAGTTCTTTTGTTTGGCGACAGATTTCAACACCAATAGTTGTTGAGCCACCTAATCCTAAATCTAATAATACTAAATCGGGTAACTCAGCTTTCATCAACTTCCAATAAGCCACTTCATTTTCAGCAGTGCCTATTATATGGGCTTCTGGAATTTCATTACGAAAAATACCTTCTGTTCCTTTCAGTTCTAAAGGCACGTCTTCGACTATGATTACTTTAAAATCTTCCATAATATCTTTTTATATTATTCTTTCTTTGCTTGTGATAATGTTATACTCAATGTTGTTCCTTTAACAGTGTTGTGTGCAATAATGCCACATCGGTGACGATTGAAATACTCTCCATTTTCGCGTACTATCTGCCTACATATCATATAAGGAACATGTTCTATGCTTGGAACAAATAAATTTGTACAAGCTTCGTCAGATAATTGCAATTGCGACATATATAAATGAAGAGTTAAATATTCGGGTGATATACTATCTACATCAACCTTAATTTTTTCTTCAGCATCTTGTTTCTGCAATAATTCAAATAGATATTCTAATAAATCTGAATCACCTAATACTGCAAATCTATCCATAACTGGAGAAGAAAGTTCCATATTTTTTGTAAGAAGTTCACTAACCTTTATTCGTTTATATGTTGGTTTCAATACAGAAACTTGATACATTGCTTGCATGCTCAGCGTAGAATAAAGTTCTTTATAATATACCGACAACTCATCAATCGTATCTAATTCAGCATCTTTTTCAGAGATTAGTTGACTAATTCTAGATGGGTAGTACATTGTTTCGTGCTTTAATGTAGAAAGACAGTTGTCTAAAATATTGTTACTTACGTGTAGTTTATTGTTTTCAAACTCTATTCTACGCAATTCATCTTTTGCTAATTCTACATTTGTAGACCTAACATTATAACTTTCAATAGACCTCTTAAGTGCTTCATTAATTTTGTGCGTAATTTCTTTCAAACTTTCAGGGAATTTGTTTGTATCAATAGAACTTATCTTTTTTTGCTTTTCAACAAGCGTTTCATCATTTAAAAGTATTGCATTTATCTGACGTACATTTTCTACATAAGATTGGAAACGGAAACGTTGTCGATAATACATAAAATAATACAATGGGAATATTGACAAAAGAAGCAATAATAACAAGACAACTGCTACATTTTTATTAGATTTCGACCGTTGCATCATACGACAATATTCACCTAAATTCTTATCTGCCGAATTTTCTTTAAATAATAAAGTGTAAACATTGTTATTATATTTATATAATGCCCATTCATGAAGTGCTAATGCTGCAACAGCACTTTCATTACGAATATCAAGTATAATACTAAAATTTGTTGGAAGTTCATCGTGCAACCAATAGACCTCAGCAGGTATAATGTTATCATCAGCAATACGCTGCATGAGATGTCTTCCATTTGGGTGTAAACGCAGATAATACTTATTCAAGTAGTAACGGCAAGTATCAGCAAATTCTAATGTTCGCTTATAATCTCCTTTAATATTACTAAAGTAAGCCGAGTCAGCATATTGATTTGCAATATCTAATTCTCTAAGAGGATTATTTGGATCGTCTGTGTCAATATTCTGAGTTATATAATATTTATTTGCATACAAGAATAATGAGGAGGTAAGTAGAAAAAGCAAAATTAAGATACGTGAGATACCTTTGGGAAGACGGAAATAAAATCTACTTCCCTCACCTACTTTACTTTCTGCTCCTATTGAACAAACTGCAAATAACTTACTAACCTTTTTATATTTGTTTATAATTCCATTGCAATTCATTAAACCAAAACCATGTGATTTTACATCTTTATTATCAATAATTACCTTTCTCTCAAAAATATGAAGCAATGCTTCAGGTTCAATTCCTACACCAGTATCTTGCACAGATATTTCAACAAAGTCTTTTTCTTCTTGAGCTGATATAGTAACATTTCCTCCTTCAGATGTGAACTTACGAGAATTTTCAGCTAATGTATTGATCATGAATAATGTAAGCACTTTATCAGCCTTCACAATACTCTTTGTAGATTGTATGTTTAAGTCAATTCCTTCTAATTGAAAGCCCATTCTTGACTTTGCAACTACATCGAAAACCTGTTGTAGCGAAAAACTTTCGATGTGCAAAGACAGATCTCCTTGCCGCAATTGAACCCATTCAGTTAAAACGTTATTATATTTATTGATGTCGCTGGTAAGTTCTGCTATATAAGAATAACGCTCATTTCTTAAAGTTTCAGTTTCTTTGTTATTGCCTTTTAGTTGTTTGATTTCATGAATCATTCTATCAATTAAAGGAGTTAACGAATTAACCATGAATAGCTTGGCACGTTTTTCTACATTGCGCTTTTTGTTCTTTACAACGTTGACATGTGCAATATTGTATGCTTCTTGCACTTCTTGACATTCTTCATCAAGATCATCAAGCTCTTTTTCGTTTCGTTTCTGCCATTCTTGTAATGGTAATAATAAATCCTTCAAAGAATTACCATTAGCATTTCTTTTTCTTAAATAGTGGAATAATAAAAGCAAACCTAATACCAATGCTATCATCACCAAGACAGCAATAATCATTAAATTCAGCTGGTGCGAACTTGACTCGAGAATTCCTGCACGTGATTCTAGATATCTATCCTGACGCGTTTGTTCTTGCAAATCAAGGTAAATATTTCGATTAAAATCGCTACCATGCTTATCATCTATGGCTGCATATACCACACTTAATTGTTCACGAATTGAAGCAATTAGGTCTGGAGCTTGATTTATAGCTTTATTTTTCTCTAATGCATCTTGCAGACAGATGATGGCAGATTGGTAATCTTTAATTTGCCAATAACATGATGCTAATGTACGAAATGAACTCGCTATCTGATAAACATCACCATATTTTATAAATAAATCAGTTGCATGCTCTGCTAAATTTCCGGCTAATAAATCATCAGATACATTATCTGTATTGATAAAGCGGAGAGCCGCATAATTATCCTTCATTATTTTATCGCGTTCCGCAGATATAAGGTGTTCACTGATACCTTGTAACGAGTTTGCTTTCCAATATACATAACCATTTTGTTGTGCTGTTATAAAACAACGCATCAAATAATCAAATTCTTGTTGACTAACTTCTTTTCGTGTTCCTTTACTTAAAACACCTCCAGCTCCTACATTGTAAAGATATTTTAGATATTGTGCTGTATCATCACGAGCTATCAATTCTTCATTTATAGACTCCATTGCTTGCGCAGACAATGAGCGTAATCCGACATAAAAATAATAAGTGGAAGAAACAATACTAAATTCCGAATTTGCATACACCATGCGCTTTCTCAAATGTTCGGTTAGTAAATTTTCTTCTTCTGCAATACGTCTTTGTCTTCTTATGGCCTTTTCTCTATAATCATAAAATTCTTTATTTTTTGATTCTCGCTGACAAAGTCGCATTAACTGAATATCAGCAATTAAAAGTTCAACTTGATTATTTGTTGAGGAAAGAACATTATTGAGTTTTTCATAAGCACTTTTATACTTCATTCTTACAATATCAACAAAAGCAAGATTATTCAATGCTTCAGCTTTTCCAGCATCGTATCCTTTCGAAAGCTTTAATGCTCGTTGAGCATAAAAATAAGCTGAATCTATATTTCGATAGTGGAAAGAATAAGAAATTCTATTCAACTTATCCACTTTCTCCCTATCTACTCGTGAACAAGCTGAAAAAAAAGAACATATAACCAATATAAATATAATTATAAAGAACGTTCTGTATTTATGCCTTCTTATTTTAATATAGCTTCTATAGTTTTATTTGATACAAAAATACAAAAGAAAATCGAATAAACACCAAATTGAATTATATTTATATCGCTATGACTGAAAAATGAAGCACATATACATCTTTTATTCCAACTTTATTATTATTTTTGCAAAAAATTAGGAACTCTGTATGAGTGATAGAATAAGAATAAAAGATATAGCTGCAAAAGCGGGCGTAAGCGTTGGTACTGTAGATAGAGTCTTGCACAAACGTCCTAATGTTTCTAAGTCGGCAATGGAGAAAGTAGAGAAAGTTCTGAATGAAATAAACTACCAACCCAATGTTTACGCAAGCGCTTTGGCTTACAACAAAAACTATACTTTTCATTGTATATTACCTCAACATACGAGCGAAGCATATTGGGAAGAAATTGAAATAGGTGCTATAAAAGCTATTGAGTTTAGACGAGATTTCCATTTAGATATAAAACTAAGACATTTCAGCCGACTCAATCCAAAAACTTATATAGAAACTTGTCACCGATGCTTGAATGAAAAGCCTGATGGAGTTATTTTAGTTCCTACTACTTTAGAAGCTACAAAAGTTTTTACAGATCAACTCCATAAACAAAATATTCCATTTGTATTGTTAGATTCTTATATGTCTGACTTGAAGCCACTATCCTTTTATGGTCAAGATTCATTCCAAAGTGGTTATTTTGCGGCAAAAATGCTAATGCTAATTGCTACAAAAGAAAATTCGATAATGTTAGTTAGACAAACTTTTGAAGGAAAAGTAACAAGCCGTCAACAGGAATACCGAGAAGTAGGATTTCGTAACTACATGGAAAAATTTTATCCTCAAGTTGTAATAAAGACATTAGACTTACCCATGGGAAAGGATAAGGAAACTTATAATGCAATGTTAGAAGATTTCTTTCTAGCTAATCCAAATATCCATCATTGCTTTGCAATTAACTCAAGAGCTTATGTTGTGGGAGAATTTATTTTAGAAACTAATAGAAAGGACGTTCAAATCATGGGATATGATATGCTTCCAAAAAATGCAGAATGTATGCGAAAAGGTAGTATTTCATTCCTTATAGCACAGCATGCCTATCAACAAGGGTTTTCGAGTGTTGATACATTATTTCAAAGTATAGTATTAAAGAAAGAAGTTAGGCCTATCAACTATATGCCTATAGAACTTTTGTCAAAAGAAAATGTAGATTTCTATCATCGTACACGAATTTAAAAAACGATTTAAATCATATAAATTAGATATTACAAAATGGATATAATACAGCGCAATTTCTTTAAACTTATTCGTTCTGGAGCGTTCAACGATAAGTCAGTTATAGAGGTAATGTCTCCATTTAAATGGAGAAGACTCTATGAAATTGTAATGTTCCAAAATGTACTTGACTATTTTGTAAGAGGTGTAAATAATAATGCCAACGATAAAAACCTTAACTTACCAGCAGAGCTAATAGAAGAGATTCAAAAAGAATTAGACTTGCAAGATAGGAGAAATTATAAACATCAAGGAAATAAGGTAACTAACAACAACACAGACCTTAGTAGCAGTTTGTTAAATAAGAAATTTCATAAAATAATCTACAATGAATTGCATAGCATTGATACCTCTGTTGAAACGTTAGATATTTTGAAGCTTATCGTTTCAAATACTAATGCGATGCTAAACCATGGCATTAATCTTGACAGTATTATCAAGTTGGGACAGTATTTAAGAAACAAAGGCGATAAAATAGATTTCTTGAAGTTGGAAGGTTGGCTTTCGTCACTCCATTTACAACGTATGGCTCAACTTCAAGGCAGCATTCTTATTGCAGTTTTTGGATTTGAAAAGGAAGAGATAGATTTTGTCAAGAAGGAAGAACCTATAGCTTATAAACTAACTATAAAGATTATTTCAAATCTTGTAAAAGATACGGCAGGAGAATGGCACTTTAGACAAAATTCTGCAGGTTTTGTACAAAATAATGGTAAGATGCTCCGTAGGAATTTACGCAGAAGCTATAAATATATTAAATATGCTCCGTTGGAAACAACCAGTAATTTTATTAATGGGTTTATAAAAGGACTTTCTGAAATAGAAGAATAAATTACATTACCTAAATTATACTATTTTTATAAGACCCCAAATTTTTTATTCATAATCATCTATTACGCTATTCATCATATCCATCATTGGTTTTCCTGTTTTGACTATTTCGATTAACTTTTCCTGCCATTCATTACCTTCAAAAAAAATATCAGGAACTTTCACCCAGCAACAATAATCTTTCATTCGAAGATATTGAGCAAATTCATAATCACGTGGAAAACCTTTTGGAATTGTCTTTAGTGCTGTTAATCCAAAGCCTTTATCAGAAACAGCGTCGTCCTCCCATTTTCCATCATTAGGATATCCAAACGTCATTATAAATTTTCCGTTCTCAACTATTTTGCGCCATTGTTCAATATTGGCCATTATTTCATTACGACACGAAGTAAGAATATTGGTTGGCAACCAATAAGAGCCAACTGCAACTAAACAATTACCTGGTTGTAAATGAATATAATAGCCCCCTCGCAAAGCCTTTCTTCCCTTTGCACAAATAAAAGCTCCTAAGTGACGTTTGTACGGACTCTTATCAGGTGAAAAACGTGTATCACGATAAAAGCGATAAGTACAATCCTTAACATTCAAATGAGCTATTTCGCTATCAATTGTAGTTAACGTAGAGATAACTGCTTCAACACCTGCCTCAAAATCTTTTCTTACAGCTTCATACTCTGTTTTATGTTCTTGAAACCATTCTCGATTATTATTCGCAGCTATGTTTTGTAAAAAAGCTAATATATTTTTTGTGTTCATTTTTTTTCTATTTATTTAATTTGCTATTGTCCATATTCTTAGGACAGAAGAATTCAAAAGGACATTTCTCACACATCGGACGGAGGCTCTTACAAATATATCGACCATGCAAAAGTATCCAATGATGAGCAGACGAAACTTCATTTAAAGGTATGTTACGCATCAAATAATCTTCTACTTTACGTGGTGTTTTTGCATCATCAGGTACCAATCCTAATCGATGACTAACACGATAAACATGAGTATCTACTGCTAAAGTTGGCTTTCCAAACCATACAGCTTGTAGAACATTGGCAGTTTTTCTTCCCACTCCAGGTAATTTTACTAATTCATTTGGGTCCGATGGTATTTCACCCCCATAACATTCTACTACCATACGTGCCATTTCAACTAAATGTTTTGCTTTTGAATTTGGATAAGAAACACTACGCACAAGTTCAAATACTTCTTCTACCTCTGCTGAGGCCATAGCTTTTGCATCGGGATACTTAGCAAACAACTCTGGCGTAATAGCGTTTATACGCTTGTCCGTGCATTGTGCTGAAAGTAAAGTTGCACATAATAGCTGGAAAGCTGAACTAAACATAAGTTCAGTAGATACCTCTCCAACATTTTCCCTGAAGTAATCTAAAATATAATTGTAGCGTTCTTTTCTAGTCATCTTTTCGTTTATTATTTCTTCCTAATATGAGACAAAGGTACAAAAACTTATTTAAAATTTGGTGCTTTGGCAAACTTAACGTACTTTTGCAGTATAAATAATAAAAACATAGCATTATGACAACACCTATCATAGGATTACTTGCCTTACTTGTTATTTCAATAGTTGGTTGGGCATTAGCTGAAGCAAAGAACAAAGCAATAGAGTTTACACACTCTAAAGAGGAAGAAGAAGGATATGAAGAAATGCACGAAGCATTTGAGCATAATGGAGGTAAAGAACTAACATTAAAGGACTTGCTTAAGAAAAACTATACAAGAGGCTATCAGTCTATTTAGTTTTATTTTCATTTTTTCAATGTTGCATTAGCAAAAAGAAAATAAAGACCCGAATCTCAATGTGAGATTCGGGTCTTTGTTATAATAAACGTTAGATTCAGTTTTTATAAAACAAACAATTGCATTATGAAATATAAAGCTAAGGTTGTATATTTAAAAATTGCTTGACGTAACTTTTTCAATTAAATCATCTGGAGAAACAAGTATCTGTTCACCTGTCTCCATATTCTTTAAAGTTACTTTCCCTTGTTCTATCTCAGTGACACCTGCAAGAACAACAAACGGAATATGTTTTGCATTTGCATACGCCATTTGCTTTTTCATCTTAACAGTATCAGGGAATATCTCTGTTCTAATATTTGCCTTTCTTGCTTTTGCTATAAATGGTAACACATAGCTAGTTTCTTTTTCACCAAAGTTGATGAATAGTAGTTGTGTATCGCTGATACTTTCTTTAGGATAAAGGTCTAATGTATTCAAAACATCATAAATACGATCTGCACCAAAACTAAAACCTACACCTGAAAGATTAGGCATTCCGAATATTCCTGTAAGATTATCGTAACGTCCACCTCCAGTAATAGAACCTATCTGTACGTCTAAAGCCTTTACTTCAAAAATAGCACCAGTATAATAGTTCAATCCACGCGCTAGAGTTAAGTCGAGTTCTATTTCGTTTTTCAACTCTATTTGTTTCAAAACATCGAGAATATATCGTGTTTCCTCTACACCCTTTACGCCTATCTCACTATTTGCAAGCACTTTAGCAATTGTATCCAACTTTTCGTCATTGGTACCACTCAATTCTATAATTGGTTGTAACTTTTTTATTGAAGCCTTAGATAAACCTTCTTTTTCAAGCTCTTCATTCACTGCTTCAAGGCCAATCTTATCAAGTTTGTCAATAGCTGTTGTAATTTGGATAATCTTTTCTTGTTCTCCAATAACCTCTGCAATACCTGTTAGTATCTTTCGGTTGTTGATTTTTATTTGTACTCTGATACCGAACTTAGTAAAAACGGTGTCTATTATCTGAATCAACTCAACTTCGTTGAGCAAAGAATCAGATCCTACAATATCTGCATCACACTGATAAAACTCACGATAACGTCCTTTTTGTGGTCGATCTGCACGCCAGACTGGTTGAATTTGATAGCGTTTGAAAGGCATTTGCAATTCATCACGGTGCATAACAACGTATCGTGCAAAAGGAACTGTTAAGTCATAACGTAAACCTTTCTCTGAAATTTTCGTTTGCAACTTCAATGGATTACGTGATAAAAGTTCCTCATCAGTTGTATTTTTGAAGAAATCACCAGAATTGAGAATCTTGAAAAGTAACTTATCTCCTTCGTCCCCATACTTTCCCATAAGAGTCTGGAGCGATTCCATTGCTGGTGTTTCTATCTGCTGAAAACCATAAAGAGCATAAACACTCTTTATGGTATCGAATATATAGTTTCGTTTTGCCATCTCATCGGGACCGAAATCACGCGTTCCCTTTGGGATAGAAGGTTTATTTGCCATCGTTATTATTTTCTTATTATAGTTTGTTCTCGGTCTGGACCTATTGAAATCACACCAATCCTTGTTTCTAAAAATTCTTCAAGGAACTTCACATAATCGTTAAATTCTTTAGGGAATTGCGTCTCATCTGTAAGTCGCGTCATATCAGTTTTCCAACCTTTGAACTCTTTGTATATAGGTTTAACGTCATTGATATCATATGGAAGTTCATCAATTGCTTCTCCATTTGGCAGTTCATAACCTACGCAAGCCTTTATTGTATCGAATGTATCAAGTACATCACTCTTCATCATTATAAGTTCTGTTACACCATTAACCATTATAGAATAACGAAGTTGTATTAAGTCTATCCAACCACAACGACGCTTTCTTCCTGTAACTGCACCATATTCGTGTCCTAAGTCACATAATTTATCTCCAGTTTTATCAAAGAGTTCCGTAGGAAAAGGTCCTGAGCCAACACGAGTACAATAAGCTTTCATAATACCAAACACATTACCAATTTTGTTTGGTCCAATACCTAATCCTGTGCATGCACCTGCAGAGATAGTATTCGATGAAGTTACGAATGGATAAGAACCAAAATCAATGTCGAGCATAGTACCTTGGGCTCCTTCACATAAAATAAACTTTCCTGCACGAAGTGTGTGATTGATTACGTGTTCAGAATCAACAAAACGGAAATTTCTCATGTATTCAACACCTTCCATCCATTGCTTTTCAGTTTCTTCAAAGCCTTCAAAGTCAGTCCAACCCATTGATTTCAACAAATTAAGGTGGCGTTCTTTGTGTTTCAAATATTTAATCTCAAAATCATGAAGAATATCACCTACACGTAAACCATTTCTACTGGTCTTATCTGTATAAGTTGGACCAATTCCTTTTCCAGTAGTACCCACAAGGTCTTTGCCCTTTGCTACTTCGTAAGCCTTATCGAGAATCCTGTGAGTAGGCATAATAAGATGAGCCTTTTTAGAAATATAAAGTCGCTCGAAGAGTGGATGTCCTGATGCAGCCAAATCTTTTGCTTCGTTCATAAACAAATCTGGCGCAAGCACAACCCCATTGCCTATAATATTAATCTTCCCACCTTGGAAGATACCAGAAGGAATGGAACGCAATACATATTTCTGTCCTTCAAACTCTAAAGTATGTCCAGCATTAGGTCCGCCTTGAAAGCGTGCCACTACATCGTAGCGAGGTGTAAGTACATCTACTACCTTTCCTTTTCCTTCGTCGCCCCACTGTAATCCCAATAGGACATCAACTTTACCTGTTTCCATTAGATTTTATCTTATTTTTTACTTTGTTTCGTTCGCGCGAGAGTTTTGCTTGGCAACGTGAACAGACACCATAAATATACAAGGAGAAGCCATCCTTGCGGAAACGAGTAAACTTTGTTTCCGCAATAGCTTCCGTAATTGATGTTGATTCTATTTCCGTTACAACTCCACAAACGGTACATATCTGATGAATATGGTCGTCGTTGTTATAACAGGCTTCATATTTAGTCTGCCCTATGAAACGATGACGCACAACTAAACGCAACTCTATAAAGAGTCGCATCGTATTATAGAGTGTAGCACGCGATACTCTGAAGCTCTCTTCCGACATCTTTTCGCCTAATTCGTCAAGTGAGAAATGGCCTTGCATATCGTATACCGCATCAAGAATAGCAAATCTTTCTGTGGTCTTTCTATGATTGTTAACCTCTAGGTAGCTGTCGAGTATGCCTCTTACTTTTTCTTTGACTATATCTTTAGTCACGATTCACTGATTAAATTTCCACAAAGTTAAGGCTTTTTCTGAACAAAAACTAAATAAGAGAAATAAAAAAACGTTAAAGATATTGCCAATTCAAACAAGTATTAATATTAAAATAGATTATAATTTTATTTTAAATTAAAGTTTATCAAAATTGTAATTATAATTTCTGCCTTCGTAAGAATGATAAAGTTAGATATCTTTATTATTGATTGATCCTTGTTTTTGCTATTGGGTATAATAATAGTGAAAAATAACAAAGCAAGAACAATCTCGCAGATGATAAATCATTTGACTGGTTAACCAATTTAGTACTTTATACTCTTTTTTGTTGTATAACCGCTGTTGGTAATTACGTCAATAAAAAAAAGGTATTAACTTGCCCTTGCAGTTAATACCTTTTTATAAATCGTTTATTTTGCTTTTTACAATATATCAAATTTCATCAATGCCTTTTTAGCAATCATCTCATACTCTTCTCCTAAATCGCAGAGGCGCATTACACAACGATAAGCAGCTTGTTTAACAACTAAATCATTTCCTCCAAGTGCAACCTCAGCTTGATCGAGAAACTCATTCATTCCTCTTTCATTGGGTTCTTTACCATCAGAGAATAAACAAGCTAATATTTGGAAACCGCACACCTGATATAAGCTTTTATTAGATGCAAGACATTGATAAGCTAATGAAGGTGCAAAATCTACATATCTTAGCAGATTAAATGAAAGGAGCTCTACAATTTCTTGCGTTGACATCTGTTCTAACCAAATGTCTGCAATTTCTGGAATCATTTTATCTGAAGGCATTATGTAGGTTGCAAGTATCTTACATTCACGACTATTCTCTTTCCAAAGAGCAATAGCCAAGTCGTAATCTTTACCATATTCATTTGCTATTTTTCGCAAATTAACCAAATCTATTCCCCAGTTTATTTTGTAATCTGCACCTTTTTCGCGCATTGATTGTGCAGTAACACCATTCATAAACAAACGAAATGATTGCTTTATCTGTTTTAGTTTCTCATGAGTTTCTTCTGCTGTCATAAACTATAATCTTTTGAATATCTCATCATTTGGTCTGTATAAGTTTCTGTATAATCTAACTTTACATCAATTATTTGGTTTGCAGAATTATACTCTAAAGTCATTATTGGATTTATAAAGCCTTTATAAGGCGCAATATTCAGCTGTTTGTAACGCTGCAAAACTTCATTGTGAAGTATTTTATCTACCTTTATGGCATAGGTTTCAACAAGTTGTCGTGCCTTATTAAAATCTCCCATACTCTTTATTCGTTGTATTTCTGAAAGCTGTTGAGCAAAAATTTGGCGTAACAAAGTATAGTCATTGATGCGAATAAAGGTTTTAAGTTCATTCGTGATACTATCAGTTTGTTTGATAAACTCTATTACATTTTGCTCTTTACCTAATTCGAATGCCCACCATGATATTAAAGCACGATTCTGCATGTGCGATTCTTCTATTTGTTTATCAGGTTTGATGCGGGCTAATTGTGTCATCAAACCATTCATAATGTAAGAATAGTATTGTGCCTTAAATGCTTCTTTAGAATTTAACAATCCTAACTCTAAAAGCTTTTCATCAGCTATATAATAAAGCCCAAATAAGTCTGCTCGTGCTTCTTCTATGGTATTACCATAGTTTTTAAGTGAGTCTGGATCTATTCCTGGAAGTAGTTTTCCACTACCATGTCCTAAGCATTCATGCAAATCCGTATGTAATTCGTCAGTTAAATTACCAAAGGTTTTTATTAACGCTCGAGTTTGATTATCAATAACAAATTCTTCTAAAAAACCATTTCCTTTCGCAGCCATATCGTAAGCATGAGTAAGATTAGAAATGGTAACACTTTTTGAACCATATTCAGCTCTTATCCAATCTGCATTAGGCAAATTTATACCTATTGCAGATGCTGGGTATTCATCTCCACCAAGCATTGCAGCACAAACAACATTTGCAGTAACTCCTTTCACCACTTCTTTTTTAAATTCTTTATCTATAGGAGAATGGTCCTCAAACCATTGAGCATTAGTTGAAATTGTTTGTGTTCGCTTTGTCGCCTCTAAGTTTTTGTAATGTACTATGCCTTCCCACGAACCTTTTAAACCTAGTGCATCACCATAAACTTCTATAAATCCATTAATAAAATCTACTTGACCATTACATTCAGTTACCCATTTAATAGAGTACTTATCAAAATCTGAAAGTTCTCCTGATGTATAATATGTAATGAGTAATCGGATTATTTCTTTTTGATCGTCATTTTCACAGTAATCAATAGCTTTTTCCAACCAATGAATAATCTGCTCTATAGTTTTTCCATAACGTCCATTAAGCTTCCAAACAATTTCTTCAATAAAGTCTCCATGCTTTACTAATGTGGAATTTAATCCAAATGATAAACGTTTATCAATTGCTTTATTTTTTTGTTCAGAATAGTAGTATTCTACTTCTTTCTGGCTAACACCTTCGTAATAATTGTTTGCCGAAGTTAATATAACATCAGTTCCTTCTGCCTTGTTTACTCTTTTTGGCATGCAGTCCGGATTGAATATTACTTCGCTTAATGTATTAATGAATTCAGAAAGAGATTCTTTAGTAGAAAGACCTAGTTTAGTTTTACCAACATTATTTAGTGCTTCTATAAAATAATTGCGAGAAAAAGTTGGTGTAAATTTATCCATTGCATAATGATGATGAATACCATTTGCAAACCAAACTTTTTTTAGATACAACTCTAAAGCTTTAAAGTCATCGTTATCATCTTTATACCTTTCTTTAACAATACACTCTAAGGCTTTTCTAATTTTCAAGTTATACTGACCAAACTGATGGAAAGTTATATCTCGTCCCCACAATGTAGCTTGTGCAAGACAATAAATATATAGTTTTTGTTTTAACGTGAGGTCCTTAAATCCATCTAAACGATAGCGTAGCATTTGTATATCGTCAAATCGTTCCGACGAATAACTAAAAGAATCTTCATCCATTTTTATAACATTATTTACTAACTCCCCTACTTCGCTTCAACATCTACAGTTTCTTTACTTAGTGGACGCAAAGCATTTAGTTTAAATTCACGAGGAGTCATTCCATTAATACGATAGAAAGAAGCATAAAATGATTGACGATTTGCAAAGCCTACCATAGTGCTTATATCTTCCATATTCAAGTCTTTATACTTCTTTGATGAAAGAATAGCCATAGCCTCTTCTATTCTGAATTTATTTACAAATGAAGTATAGTTCATATTGAACTTTACATTCACAACTGCAGAGATGTATCTTGTGTTGGTTTCCAAGTCCTCCGCAAGTTGTTTTGCGGAATAATCCTTATCCCGATATCTCTGTTGAAAGAGTATTATATTTAGGATTTGGTCTTTTAACTCTTCCATTAATTTTGGACTTACAAGACCACGATACGTGGCTGCTTTTTCCTTTTTTCCTGTTATATTATACTTTCCCATAATAGCTAATTTAGATAAGTTACTGTTAAGCTGTTTCTTTTGCAAATTTAAATATTTTTTTTTGCAAAGTCAATTTTTAACCAACCTTTTTTCTATTATATACAAAATTATACGTAAAAAATAGAAAAAAGAGCGTATTTAAGCTTATTCAAAGTTAATTTTTAATGATTATATGTGATAATTTTTTTAAGGATATTAATGCCTAATAAACTAAATGAAAAAATCGAGATACTAACTCTTCAAAACTATATCGATTGCTCAATAAAATCTTTTAGGGTTTGTATCTCGATTAATATTTATAAGTCTAATCCTTTTACACCTATTTTATATTGGGGAAAAGGTTAGTCTAAGTTCTTCATCTGTTCAGCTACTTCATTTAGAATACGCTGTACAAATTCCTCTTTACTCATAGTTGCTTGATCGCCACCACCTTGCTGGCGCATAGAAACTAAGCCATCTGCCATTTCTTTTTCACCAACAATAACCATGTAAGGAATACGCTTTAATTCGTTATCACGAATCTTGCGTCCTATCTTTTCATTGCGATCATCTACCAAAGCTCGTACGTCATGCGCATCAAAGAATTGTCGTAATTCTTGTGCATATTCGTTGTATTTCTCTGAAATAGGAAGAATAGCAACTTGGTCTGGTGTCAACCACAACGGGAAGTGCCCTGCTGTATGTTCAATAAGTACAGCAGTAAAGCGCTCCAAAGAACCAAATGGAGCACGATGAATCATAACAGGAGTCTGTTTTGTGTTGTCCTCTGCTGTATATTCCAATTTAAATCGGTTAGGCAAATTATAATCAACTTGGATTGTACCTAACTGCCAACGACGACCAATGGCATCTTTCACCATAAAGTCAAGTTTAGGACCATAGAATGCGGCTTCTCCAATTTCCACTCTCGCATTCAGTCCTTTTTCTGTACAAGCCTCCTTAATGGCACGTTCGCTTTCTTCCCAAACATCGTCAGAACCTATGTATTTTTCTTTGTCAGCTGGATCACGAAGCGAAATCTGTGCTTCATAGTTTTTAAAACCAAATGTTACGAATACTTTTAAGATAATATCAATAACATCTTCAAACTCTTTCTTTACTTGTTCAGGACGTACAAAAAGGTGAGCATCATCTTGAGTAAAAGTACGAACACGAGTCAAACCGTGTAATTCTCCACTTTTTTCATAACGGAATACAGTTCCAAATTCGGCAATACGCAGAGGAAGATCCTTATAAGAACGGGGTTTATATGCAAATACTTCACAATGGTGAGGACAGTTCATAGGCTTGAGCATATATTCCTCACCTTCTTCGGGTGTTTGGATTGGCTGGAATGCATCTTTACCATAATGAGCATAGTGTCCTGATGTTACATAAAGATTTTTACCACCAATTCCAGGTGTAATAACTTCTTGGTAATTGTACGGACGTTGTAATTTACGTAGTACTTCTTGTAAACGGAGACGAAGTTGTGTACCTTTAGGTAACCAAATAGGAAGTCCCTTACCAACACGATCTGAGAACATAAAGAGTTCCATCTCTTTACCAATTTTGCGATGGTCACGCTTCTTTGCCTCTTCCAACATTACAAGATACTCGTCAAGCATCTTCTTTTTGGGGAAAGTTATACCATAAATTCGTGTTAGCTGATCACTCTTTGCATCGCCACGCCAAAATGCTCCAGCAACACTTGTTAGTTTAACTGCTTTAATTGCTCCTGTAGACATAAGATGCGGACCACGACAAAGATCTGTAAAATTACCTTGTGAATAAGTTGAAATTGTACCATCCTCAAGATCTTCAACTATATGTTCAACTTTATATTCCTGTCCATCAGCAGTAAATTCCTTAACGGCATCAGCCTTTGCTACTTCTCTACGAATAATTTTAGAATCTTTTTTTGCTAATTCAAGCATCTTCTGCTCAATTTTAGGAAAGTCTGTTTCTGAAATAACTTGCCCATTAGCTGTTTGCACATCGTAGAAAAATCCATTTTCAATTGCAGGACCAAAACCGAACTGAATACCTGGATAGAGTTCTTTTAATGCTTCTGCAAGTAAGTGAGCAGATGAATGCCAAAATGTGTGTTTTCCTTCTTCATCCTCAAACTTATAAAAAACTATCGTTGCGTCCTCATTAATAGGACGATTTAACTCAGTTGTTACACCATTAATCCCACAAGATACAACATTGCGAGCAAGAGCCGGTGAAATACTCTCTGCTATTTGAAGCCCAGTTACTCCCTGTTCAAATTCTCGAACAGAACCATCTGGAAAAGTGATTTTAACCATAATACAAATTAGTTTTATAAATCAATATGGTACAAAGGTACAACTTTCTTATGAGAATAAGCCAATATTCTCCAAGTTTATCTAATTTTTATATTATAAAACACAACCAATATAAATATAAAAGTTGAAACCATCAATTAAGTTTCATCTTTATTGCCTTCGATTGTTGATGTGTATTTGCTTTATCAACTTTCTGCATTAACAAAGAGCTATTAGTCAATGAATTTAGTTTCCATGAATCGTTCTTTGCACTTCTGATACTTTTTTCTTTAGGCTTACGTCCAGATTTAACTTCTTCAATTAATTTTTGAGCAGCAGAAAACTTTGGCCACCTTTTAATTATAAGCAACAAATACGATAATGCCTCATTATTTCTGTCTGTCATATACAAGCAATATGCTCTATTAAAACAATATTCCTGATTATTTTGATCAATTTCTAGAGCTTTTGTATAGGCTTTAAAAGCATTATCATAATCTCCCTCACGAATACAAACCATACCATAAAGATCGTAAATATCAGCAATATAAGGCTGTAGTTGTAATGCCTTTTGACAGTCATCATCAGCACCTTTATAATCTTCAAGATGATATTTGGATAGTGCCATTAAATACCATGCTTCATAAAGGTTTGGTTTTAAAGCGACAATTCGTTGGAATATCTCAATAGAAAGAATGAAATATCCATTATCAATCGAATGTCTTCCCTCCTCCATTAGTTTTTTAATGTTGTATTGAGCAAAGGAAGGCAAGGTAATTAAAGTCAATATGGATATTACGAGGCTCCGAAACATCTTATTTTCGGTTAGCTGGTTTCACTTTATAGTGGCAATTAAAACTACCCGATACCAAAGCTTTCATCTTCTTATTTATCATTTGTTTGCGGAAAGATGAAATTCTATCAGTAAAGACTTTACCTTCAATATGATCAAATTCATGTTGAATAACCCGAGCCAAATATCCATCTATCCACTCATCATGCTCTTTAAGTTCTTCATCAAAATACTTCACATGAATTCGAGTAGGACGAGTTACATTTTCATGTATTCCTGGTAATGACAAACATCCTTCTTCAATGGTTTCTGTTTCTGTATCATCAAATTCTAATATATGTCCATTTATAAATGCACGACGAAATCCTTTATATTCAGGAAAATGCTCTGAAATTACATCTAAATCAATAACAACTACACGAATTGGCTTACCAATCTGAGGAGCTGCTAAACCGATACCATCACAGGCAGTACAAGTTTCGAACATGTCAGCTATCAGCTGCTGTAAGTTAGGATAGTCCAACGGAATGTCTTCAGCCACTTTACGAAGCACTGGTTGACCTAAAGTATATATTGGTAATATCATTTTTTCTTAATCATTATAAATAGGTATGTAAATTCAATACCTGTTTAAAATCTTTTGGACCGCATATAATCTTGCAAAATAATAGTAGCAGAAATTTCATCTACAAGTCCTTTATCCTCTTTGCGTGTCTTTTTCTTCACTCCGCTAGCTAAGATAGCTTGTTGAGCAAGCACAGAAGTAAAACGTTCATCATAATACTCAATTGGAATATGAGGAATTTCCTTTTTCCAACGATTAACAAATTGCCCTACTCTTGCTAAATTTTCACTTGGTTGTCCATTTAATTGCACTGGACGACCAATCACAATGCGTTCAACTTCCTCTTTTGCTATATAATCTTTAAGGAAATCAAATAGTTTAGATGTAGCAACAGTTACCAATCCATTAGCAATAATTTGCAATGGGTCGGTAACTGCTAAACCTGTTCTTATTTTTCCGTAATCAACAGATAAAATTCTGCTCATTATCTAGAATAAAGTAACCACGCATCAGGATACTGAGAACGTAATTGGTTACGGCTCTGAACAGCGGAAGCTTTGCTATCAAATGTAGACGCCACAACACGATACATGCTATTACCACTATTAAAAGCAACCTGCGCATCGTATCCTGTATTCTTCAATCTTTGTTGGAAATTGTAAGCATTTGCTTTTACACCAAATGACCCAACAACAACACTATAAGACTTCAAGCCTGCTCCGTCAACAACTGAAACCTCTTCATGGCGAACAGGTACATTGTCATAGTTGTCTTCAACACGTGTATCAGTTACAGTTTGTGTTTCAACTGGAGCAACTACAGGAACATCTGATGACCCAGTTGCAGTTTCGTCGGTTGTATAGCCTGAGCGCTCTTGTGCCTTAGCTTTTTCATATGCCTTTTTGTATGCACTCTCGCTTGATTTACAACCTGTAAATGCCATCGCAACACACATAGCTGCGCCAAAAATCATCAATTTCTTCATATTCTTTTCTGTTTTTATTTGATAATATTCTCTTTATTTCAATATTCGATTGTGCGAAAGTACGAATTTAGCTGCAAACTAAACAGATTATACTAACTAAAGTTTGTTAAATAAACAATTTACAAAGAAATTAACACAAAAAAGCTGCCAATAATTATTATAACTCAGAATAAAATGGTATATTTGCGTTTGATAAGATTTATGTTTAACAAATAAAATTGATAAATTATGAAAACTTTAGGTTATATTGGCGCTTTTTGGGAGGTGCTATTGCTGGTGCTGCATTAGGTATATTAATGGCTCCAGAAAAAGGTGCTGATACACGTACAAAAATTTCTGATGCTGTAGATGACTTCTGCAAGAAGCACGATATTAAACTTAGCCGCAAAGAAGCAGAAGAGTTTGTAGAAGATATTAAGGACGCAGCTTCTGACGTTCTCTAAACGATATTATGTTCTCGAACGATAACAATGTAGAAACGCTTGCACAGCTCATTGAGCGACTGAGGCATTATATTGGGCTTCAAACAGAATATATTAAGCTTGATGTAATAGAAAAGGTGGTGCACATATGCACGGCTATCGCTATATTTTTCGCAATAGTGGGCTTGTTTTCATTAGCACTTATCTACTTCTCGTTCGCTGCTGCTTATGCGTTACAAACATTAGTAGGCTCATTAGTTTATGCTTTCCTCCTTGTTGGTGGAAGTTATATACTACTTCTTATTTTAATTATTGTCTTCCGCCATCGGTTTATTGAAAGACCACTTGTTAAGTTCTTGGCAAGTTTATTAATGTCAAAATAAGTTTCTTATGTATAGTAATTCAGAAAATGAACTCGTATATAAAAGTTTGAGCGAAATTCGTTTACGGAAGACACAATTGCTTACCGACATTAATAAAGAGAGTAAACAGATTTCTATTTTATGGAATAATGTTTTCCATAAACCTAAGAAATCGTCTGCTCCAACGAAGAAACTTTCTAACTTAATGTCTTCAAGTGTAAGTATTGTTGATGCTGCTATATTGGGCTGGAAGCTCTATAGACGCCTTAATGGCAAACCAAGTCTTTTTAGTTTTTTCAGTAAAAAGAAAAAAAAGAAGTGAGAATATACTACCGAGAATAGGGTTTCAACATTTACTTAAGATTAACTATAAATGCCGAATTGTTTTTATAAAATTCGGCATTTATGTTTTATCAACCCATCTAAAATGAAAAGTCAAACATTAATCTAATGTATATTCCATAATAATAAAAGCCGTTTAATCAAGATATAAAAAATTTTTGTGATAGACTAAATCCTTCAAAATTCCATAATTTGAATGTGTCATAATTATATAATGGTATTTCTCGACTTTTACTTTTTTAGAAATACAATCATTTAAACTAGACAAACTTCTGATAAAAGAAAATGTAATTATATTACCAAAAAATTATAATTACGATTTTAAAATTTATAATTACAATTTTTTATTTTATAATTATAAATTAGCAAGGTCTCTATAAGCTCCAATTTCGACTAATTATTTTTTTCATCATTGTTCTACCTTATAAAGAATACATTATAATATATTGATTAAAAGTTAATTACAAATTATAATTAAAAATATAATTAATTCTTAATTCATATATTCTCTCATACATAAGACAGGAGTTTTATTCTACTTAAAAAATATCAGATAAAAATCGGTTATGTTATGAAGAATAATAAAAACACCAAGTAACATTATAAATAAAATAATAATATAAAAGACAATTGCAAGATACATAAAAACAAGGATTTAATAGCAAATGTCAAGTTTACTAAGTTTTTTCCTTTCTAAAAGTTTGCTTGTATGCTAAATTATAGTTATATTTGCACTGACGAATAAAAAGATTTAAATATTTACATAAATTATTATGACTGAGAAAAGAGTTTACACCTTCGGCAATGGAAAAGCTGAAGGAAAAGCTGACATGAGGAATTTATTGGGAGGCAAGGGTGCTAATCTCGCAGAAATGAATTTAATCGGAGTTCCTGTACCTCCAGGATTTACAATCACAACCGATGTTTGTAACGAATATTTTGAAAAAGGTAAAGATACTGTTATCAAAGTTTTAACTTCAGAGGTAACAAAAAGCGTTAAGCATATTGAAGACTTAATGAATTCAAAGTTTGGCGACCCATCAAATCCTTTGTTGCTAAGTGTTCGTTCAGGAGCACGAGCATCAATGCCAGGTATGATGGATACCATTCTGAACCTTGGTTTAAATGATGAAGTAGTAGAAGGTCTGGCTAAGAAGACTGGTAACGAACGTTTTGCATACGACAGCTACCGTCGTTTCGTACAGATGTATGGTGATGTTGTATTGGGTATGAAACCAGAAAATAAGGAAGAAATTGACCCATTTGAAGCTATTATCCAAAATATTAAGGCTAAACGTGGCATTAAGTTAGACAATGAAATGAATGTTGCTGACTTAAAAGAATTAGTTAGTGAATTTAAGAAAGCCATAAAAGCTCAGACTGGTAATGATTTCCCTACTGACCCAATGAAACAACTTTGGGGTGCTATCTGTGCTGTATTTACATCTTGGATGAACGAGCGTGCTATTCTTTATCGTAAGATGGAAGGAATTCCTCAAGAATGGGGTACCGCTGTTACAGTTCAAGCTATGGTATTTGGAAATATGGGCGATACTTCAGCAACGGGTGTTTGTTTCTCTCGCGATGCTGGAAATGGAGAAAATGTTTTCAATGGTGAGTATTTGGTAAATGCACAAGGTGAAGACGTTGTTGCAGGTATCCGCACTCCACAACAAATAACATTAGAAGGTTCACGCAAATGGGCAATTCAACAAGGTGTAGACGAAGAAATTCGTCGTACAAAATTCCCTTCAATGGAAGAGACAATGCCTGAGATTTATGCACAACTCAATGCTATCCAAGAGAAATTGGAAAAACACTACCACGATATGCAAGATATGGAGTTCACTGTACAAGATGGTAAGCTCTGGTTTTTGCAGACTCGTAATGGTAAGCGCACTGGTACTGCAATGGTAAAAATTGCAATAGACTTACTTAAAGAAGGAGAAATTGATGAAAAAACAGCTATAAAAAGATGTGAGCCAAACAAACTTGATGAACTTCTTCACCCTATATTTGATAAAGCTGCATTAGCACAAGCAAAAGTTTTAACACGTGGTTTGCCAGCATCTCCAGGTGCAGCAACAGGACAGATCGTGTTCTTTGCAGATGATGCTGCTAAATGGCACGAAGATGGTCACAAAGTAATCATGGTGCGTATTGAGACATCTCCTGAAGACTTAGCAGGTATGACAGCTGCAGAAGGAATTCTTACCGCTCGTGGCGGTATGACTTCACACGCAGCGGTAGTTGCTCGCGGTATGGGTAAGTGCTGTGTAAGTGGAGCTGGTGGTGTTATTGTAAACTACAAAAAGCGTACAGTAGAAATAGATGGAAAAGTTTTACACGAAGGTGATTACTTATCTTTAAATGGTTCTACAGGTGAAGTATACGCTGGTGAAGTTAATACAAAAGCTGCTGAAGTTACAGGAGATTTTGCTCAATTGATGGAACTTTGTGATAAATACACAAAGTTACGTGTCCGAACAAATGCTGATACACCGCATGATGCAGAAGTTGCACGAACATTTGGTGCCGTTGGTATCGGTCTTTGCCGTACAGAGCACATGTTCTTTGAGGACTTGAAGATTAAAGCCATGCGTGAAATGATTCTTGCAGATACAGTTGAGGACAGAGAGAAGGCTCTTGAAAAGTTATTGCCTTATCAAAAGCAAGATTTCTATGGTATCTTGAAATGTATGGATGGAATGCCTGTAAATATTCGCTTGCTTGACCCTCCATTGCATGAATTTGTACCACACGATGATGAAGGACAAGAAATTATGGCTAAAGAAATGGGCGTTAGCGTTCAGTTTATCCGTAATCGTGTAAACTCTTTATCTGAACACAATCCTATGTTAGGTCTACGTGGTTGCCGTCTTGGTAACACTTTCCCTGAAATTACTGCTATGCAGACTCGAGCAATCCTTGGAGCAGCTGTTCAATTAAAGAAGGAAGGATTTAATCCTATGCCTGAAATTATGGTACCGCTCGTGGGTATTGTACATGAACTTGATAATCAGGAAGCTATTATTCGCAAAACAGCTGATAAGATTTTTAAGGCTGAAGGTGTTGAAGTTCCATTCAAGGTAGGTACAATGATTGAGATTCCACGTGCAGCACTTACTGCCGACTTAATTGCTAGCAAGGCGGAATATTTTAGTTTCGGAACAAACGACTTAACACAGATGACCTTTGGTTACAGCCGCGACGATATTGCAAGTTTCTTGCCAAGCTATCTTGAAAAGAAGATTTTGGATGTAGACCCATTCCAGGTTCTTGATCAAGAAGGTGTAGGTCAACTTATTAAGACAGCAGTAGAGAAAGGACGTAAAACACGTAAGAATCTTAAATGTGGTATCTGCGGTGAACATGGTGGTGAACCAAGCTCTGTTAAGTTCTGTCATCGTGTTGGATTGAATTATGTAAGTTGTTCTCCATTCCGTGTACCTATTGCAAGATTGGCTGCAGCACAGGCAGCACTGGAAGAGAAATAAACTTGATAAAAGATTATAATGAAAGAGAGTGTGCTTTTATGACACACTCTCTTTTTGTATATTATTGATAAATTATAAATCGATCTTTAAACATGCAAAAAGTTTCAAAATTAAAAAAAATTATAGAAAACTTTTTGCGTTTTCTTTTTTTTTCTTATCTTTGCCACACAAATAAAGAAAACATTAATAAACAAAAGACAAAAAAGAAGTATTAAAATAAATGCAACTTTAACGTCTAAATACTTGCCCAAATACCATGCATTTTTAGCTTTAGAGCTCAAATATAATGCATATTTTAAGGATTTAAGATTATGAATTTAAATTGAGCAACCTAACTATCCTAACAAGAAAAATATCATTTGTGAGTCTATAGGAAGCCTTGTTATAGGCATAAAATGTTTTTGGCTTAATAAAAAAACCTTATACTATATATATTAACTTAATTTAAAATTTAATGATCTATGATTAAAAAACTATTCTCCAGTGTAATCGTTATGGCGATTGCCACAACTGTATTTTCACAAAAAGAAGCTCTTTGCGTTGGGCGTCAAACACCAAGAAAGGAAACGCAAAAGACTGTTTATTATCTAAAACCAGAAGGTGCGCTTTTTGAGTCAACACCTAAATCTGGTAAAATGATCGGCACAAGTTATCTCTACGTTCCTGGTTATAGCAAGACAAAATTTATACCTGTTGTATCAAAGGGAACTGAATACTTTTGGCATCAGAACATTTTCGATATGAATGGCAATTGTTCAACTTTTGATCGTACAGGTAAAACAGGAAATGCTTTCAATATTGACAACGAGGGTAACTTCTGTTTGACTACTCGTTTTAATGGAGCTGATGCACTACCGACTATTGTATGTGCCACGGATAGTTTTACGCTTTCTGAGGAAAATCCTCATTGGGGACCTCTTGATTATGACAAACCTGCTGTAATGTATTGGTATCCAAGAATAAAAAGCGGTACGTTAACAGCTACAGAAAGCCATATCCGCCCATTGCAATTTACAGATGATAAAGTTAATGGCTACTATCTTGGTGGTATGGATAATGGTTATCTATTTGGATCAGGTACAGTTTCAAATGGACAATATACTTCACGTGGAGTACAACAAGTATTAGAGAAACCAATGGCGCCATTGTGGGTTGAAGATGTTTTTCTCCCTATCATCTCTAAAAGTAACAAACCACTACCTGTAGGTACTGAATTAACTATGCTTATAACTAACGTTGACACAGATGCACAAGGTGTTAAGAAGCCAGGAAGCGAAACCATTGCTGAGCTTAAATGTACTTCTTCAGACCTTGAAGAAAATGATCCCATTAAAGATAATAATGGAACTACTTACAACAAATTTGTAGCTATTTTTAAGCCTGAAGGTAAAGGTTTTCTTATTGACAAAGAATTCGCAGTTGTAGTACGGGGATTTGATCAAACTGGAGTTGATATGGGATTGTCTGGTGTCGGAATACCTTATTATAACAAAACATTAACTCCTGCTCTCTGTCTAATAACCACTAAAGATGGCAAAAAGAAGGCAGCAAACATATATTCTGATAATAACATCGCTTTAGGTGTTACTTTCTCTGCAAAGTTTGACTATGCCAATGGTTATGTAGATATGGGCACTTCTACTTCATTTAACTATGGTCTAGTACAAATGAATAACGAAGGTACTGAAGGACAAACTACATGTACACAAGGATTGGTATTCCCTGGTGCCGTTGCTCAATTAAATGGAGTTTGGTATGACGACAATAATCAAGAAGAATACACTCTTTCTGGAATGGCAAGTTGGATTAAGAGTTACAAAATAGATGAAGAAAGTTATAGAGAATATGGACTTACTATTATCAAATTTACATGTGAGCCACTCCCTTCAAATGTTCAAGGCCGCAAATGTGATATCTTAATTCATGGTAAGGGTGTTGTATCAGAAAGACCAATTACTGTTGTTCAAGGTGACATAACTGCCGGCATTGGTAATATAACATCGTCTACTTCTAAAAAAAATATTCAGATGTATAATACTACAGGTCAGCGTATACAAAAGAACTACAAGGGAATCATTATTCAAAACGGTACAAAGCGAATTAACAAATAACTTAAAATATTTAGTTTTAGATGAACCTTCAACAAAACTCTTGTAAGTATATAAATACTACAAGGTATAATTAAACAAATAACGTAAAAACCATTTCCTATGAAGAAAAGAATTTATGCTTTACTTATTGGAGGAAGCCTTGCCGTAACGATGCTTCCTCAAACAAGTTCTGCCAAACTGCTTCTACAGCCTCTCCGTACACTATTACAAAAGAGAATCCTTACAAAGAGAATTGGGGCAGTATCGGAACAGTACTCAACAAAAAAGTGTGGACTATAGAAGATAAAAATAATGATGGTCACACATGGGAGGACATGGGTGCAGGAGCACCAGCATACAATGGAGCAAACGCCACTGTAGAAGCGGACGACTGGCTCATTTCACCTCCTCTTCACCTAACTGCTGGTCAAACTTACACACTTGAATCTAGCGCTGTTGTTGGTGGCTATTCTGGTACTGGTCAGCGCATGAACGTAGCTTATGGAATAGGAGACGACCCAACTACATATAGCGAAATTATTCCTATTAGCCCAATTTCTGGAACTGCTTTCGGTAGTCCTACTCCTTTAAAGGCAACATTCACTCCTACAGCTACAGGAGATTATCGTATTGGATTCCATGCTGTTAGTGATCGACCAGGATACATAATCATGAGGCCTGTAAAAGTAGATATAACCACTACAACCTCAGGAACACCTGTTGCTATTTCAGATTTAGCATTGCAGGCTGATCCAAATGGTCGGCAAATGGTAAAAGTATCATTTACAACGCCTACAAAGGATATTATCGGACGAGACTTGACATCAATCACTTCTGCAGCAATCTATCGTGATGGTGGCGCATTACCTATCCACAAGATAGAAAATCCTTCTATAGGACAGAAAATCGAATGGGTAGATAATAATGTCACTACTGGTGAGCATTCGTATGAAGTATACACTTATGTAGGCGATTTAAAGAGTGCTAAAGCCGCAGCCAAAGTTTATGTTGGTAGCGAAACGACTCCTGGAAAAGTCAAGAATGTTATTGTTTACGATAATCTTGATGGAACAATAACTTTGAAATGGGATCCTGTTAAAATTGGAGCAAATGGTGGCTACATAGATCCTACAACTATACAATACGGAATCTTTGAAGGAATCTATGAGCAAGCCATTGCTGAGAATATTACAGGAACTGAGTTCGTAATCAAAGATATTCCACTCAATGGGGCGCAAAGCCATAAATACTATCAAGTTGTTGCATATACAGATACTGAGCACATAGGTGCTGGAGGTTTTGCCGATCCATTCTTCTACGGGATCCCATACGACTTCCCATTCCACGAATCATGGCCTTATGGATCTTGGGAGAAGGGGCCATGGAGTGCCAGCTACAATGATACAAAGAAACATTTTAAGCTTTCTCGCGACTTCTCAGCTGATGATGATGAAGGTTCATTGATGTTTACGCCAGAAAAAGCAGGCGATGCTGCAACAATTGTAGGTCCTAAGATGAATATGGGTAAAGCTACCAATCCACGCCTTTCATTCCAATTCTATGCTTATCCAGGTAGTAAAAGTAAATTACAAGTATATCTTGATGTCAACGGACAGCATCGTAAACTTGCTTCAGAAGTAGATTACGCAACACTAACTGGCAATGCAGGTTGGCGTACTATAAATGTAGATTGCTCTGATGTAGACTACAAGAAAGCAAATGGTTATGGCCGTGTCCTCATCCATGCCATCTCAGATGGAGAGAATATCATGGTTGATGATGTAAATGTAAACGATGCTATTGACTACAACGTAATCACTACTATTACCGCACCATTACATACACAAGTAGGAGAACAAGCAGAAATAACCATTCATGTCCGTAACGTTGGTTTAAAAGATGCAGAAGGATTCCAAGTAAAACTTAACACAAGTAATGGATCGACAACAGCAACCGAAAGTGGTACAATTGCTCCAGGTGAAACTCAGGAATACACATTCAACTATGCAGCACCTTTCGACAACAAAGATTTCCAAGTATGGGGAGAAGCTGATTGGACCTCTGATCAAAATCAAGGCAATAATGTTTCAGAGAAGAAAACTATAAAGATTGTCACTGCCCCATATCCAGCTATCAATGATTTGAGGGCCAGCAAAGAAGGTGGTAAGATAAAACTTGAGTGGACTGCTCCAGCTGTAGAAAAGTGCACAATTACTGAATCTTTCGAAACATATGCACCATTCCTCATTGATGAGATTGATCCATGGACACTCTACGATGCTGATAAGTGCCGTACGCACACATTTAGTGGCATCAGTTTCCCTGGAAATGGTGTGCCTTTTGCTTACATTGTTTTCAATTGTGATGGTACTACACATGGCATGGATGCTGCTACAACTCAAATATTCAAGCAACGTTTTGCGGGACATGGCAGCGATCAGTCTATGATGAGTTTTGGTAATTTAGGCGATGCGTCAACAGGAAACAACGACTGGATTATCTCACCAGAGCTTTCAGGTAAGGCACAAACTATAACCTTCTTCACTAAGGCACCACAATGCGACTACGCAAACTATGGACCAGAAGATTTCTATGTAGCTTACTCTATGAGCGATAAAACAGCTGGCAACTTTAAAAAAGTGCTTACTGATAACGTTGCAGACAATATCAACTGGAAAAAAATATCTGTTAATCTTCCTGAAGGCGCAAAATACTTTGCAATTGTTCACACATCAACAATACCTCAAACATCATATGGTTATGAACCTGCTGGTATGTTAATTGATGATGTTACATATGAAAGTGCACCGCTTCAGATAATCGGTTATAATGTTTATCGTGACTCCAAACTCATTGCTAGTACCAATAGTATGAACGAACTAATTGCTATGGATCCAGATGGCACCGAGAATGACAAATATTATGTTGTTACATTATATAATGTTGGCGAATCTGGTCCATCTAATATTGCTTCTGCAGTTCCTTCAAATATCAGCAATGTATCAACAGAAACAACTTCTAATTACCTTGTTCAAGTATATACTGCGTCAGGTATTCTTGTTGGCAATAGTACAGCATCACTTCCCGCAGGTATCTATATTGTCAAGCAAGGTAACAAGATACAGAAGGTAGTTATTAAATAACAAGAAAAGCTTCCATTTCTAATTCAAAATGAAAGGGAATGTTTTTAGTATCATTTTCCTATAAACGGAACATAAAAAAATTATAAGTCTTCGGTCTGATTATTCCTTTATAATAATCAGACCGATTCTTTTATTGTCTCTTTACACTAATTTTTCTTCTACTAAAAACGTAAAGATTTTACCAAGAGAGATTGAAATTCTAACAATCTCAATATAAACGTTTTACCATTCCTATTATTTTACATTCCAATAGTGTCTGTTTTGCCATGTTAAACAGGCACTATTGCATTGCAAAACAAGCTTTATTACAATGTGAAAACATCACATAATAAAAAGGCATGTCTTATTTTTACAAAATGAAAGAGGTTTTTAGAGAAACCATCGTAATCTTAAGAATGAAAATTAATCATATTAACATTCTACAGAACCATAGTTTGCGAAACAGAAGAATTATAATTAACTTTGCAGAAAAATAAGAAAACAGTATGAAAGTTTGCATTGCCGAAAAGCCAAGTGTTGCACGTGATATTGCCCGAATACTTGGAGCAACAAGTTCAAAGGATGGATACTTAGAAGGTAACGGGTATCAAGTAACATGGACCTTCGGACATCTGTGTGAGCTTAAAGAACCTAACGATTATGCTGTTAATTGGAAACATTGGAGCTTGGCAGCCCTTCCTATGGTTCCATTAAGGTTTGGGATAAAGCTAATAGATGACGAAGGAATAAAAAAACAGTTTGCTATTATTGAACGTCTCTATCAAAATGCAGATGAAATCATTAACTGTGGTGATGCTGGACAGGAAGGAGAACTTATTCAACGTTGGGTAATGCAAAAGGCAAAAATAACTTGCCCCGTAAAACGTTTGTGGATTTCGTCAATGACTGATGAGGCTATACGCAACGGATTTGCCAATTTGAAAGACCAAAAAGAGTATGAACCTCTTTATTTGGCAGGACTTTCGCGTGCCATTGGCGATTGGTTGCTTGGTATGAATGCTACCCGTCTTTACACATTAAAATATGGAAATAACCGTTTTGGTAAGAATGCGCAGGTCCTTTCCATTGGACGTGTGCAAACTCCTACATTGGCTTTAATTGTTGAACGACAGAAAGAGATAGATAATTTCAAGCCAGAACCATACTGGGTATTAGCAACTATTTTTCGTGATACTCAGTTTATAGCTACCAAGGGAAAGTTAACATCTAAAGAAGAAGGGGAAGAAGCCTTTGCATTAATAGAGAATAAACCTTTTGAAATAACAAGTGTTACAAAGAAAAAAGGTACCGAACAGCCAAAACAACTTTACGATTTAACATCCTTACAAGTAGATTGTAATCGCAAGTTTGGATATTCTGCTGAGATGACACTCAATACAATTCAAAGTTTATACGAACGTAAATATACCACATATCCTCGCGTTGACACACAACACCTTACCGATGACATTTACAAAGAGTGCCCACAGATAATGAATTCTCTATTTCAGGCAACCTTTGCAGCCAAAAAACCATATGCAAACTTGGTTAAATCTTTAGGGGGAAAACCACTTCTTAAAAGTAAACGAGTTTTTGATTCATCTAAGGTAACAGACCACCATGCTATCATACCTACTAATGTAATTCCTCAAGGCTTAACAGATGCTGAACGAAATGTGTACGACCTCATTGCAAGACGTTTTATTTCGGTGTTCTATCCTGATTGCAAATTCTCTACAACCACTGTTCTCGGTAAGGTAGATGAAATAGAATTCAAAGCTTCAGGAAAAGAAATACTCAACGAAGGATGGAGAATAGTTTACAATCAACAGGCTGAAAGGCAACCTACAATAGAAGTGACAGAAAATAATGATGCGGATGAGAAAATCCTTCCAACATTCATCAAAGGAGAAAAAGGCGAGCATACACCTACTCTTACTGAGAAACAGACAGTTCCACCAAAATATTATACAGATGCTTCATTGCTTCGTGCAATGGAAACAGCTGGCAAATTAGTAGACGACGAAGAGCTGAGAGCCGCTCTAAAGGAGAATGGAATTGGTCGTCCTTCTTCACGAGCAGGTATTATTGAGACTCTTTTCAAACGCAATTATATTCGAAGACAACGCAAAAATCTAATTGCAACCGATACAGGTATTGCACTTATAGACACCATTCATGAGAAATTACTTACCTCTGCAGAACTCACTGGTATTTGGGAAAAGAAATTACGCGATATTGAACACAAAAAATACGATGCCAAGCAGTTTATAAACGAACTGAAAGAACAGATATCTAACATTGTAAACGATGTGCTTGCAGATAATTCCAACCGAAAAATTGGAGAAACGAAACAGAGCAAATAAGATAAAGAAAAAATAGAAACGTGCTATCTTGCAATATAATTAATATTGCTACGTTTAATATAATATGAATAAACGCCAATTTTCATGCAACAGAATAAAATTCCAAAGACTTTGTAATAAACAGGTTCTTGGATTATTAGTATTGTGCACCATTGCATTGTTTTTATTTAGTTGCGGCATAGATCGGAACATAAAGAAAGGTGAAAAATTCCTTGCAATTGGCGAATACTACGACGCTGCAACGGAATTCAAGAGTGCTTACCAGCGTACTCCAGCAAAAAATCGTGCTCAAAGAGGACAATTAGCTGCAAAAATGGCATTATGCTACGACCAAATTAGCTTGTCCCAAAGAGCTATAGCAGCCTATCGAAATGTTATTAGATATAAACAAGACGACAAAGATACACACTTAAAGTTGGCTGCCAACCTCATGAAGACTGGTTCTTATCCAGAAGCAATAAAAGAATACAGCATAGCTTTAGACTCTATGCCTGACAACGATATAGCAAGAGAGGGTTTAGCTGCAGCTACTAAGGCTCCTACAATAAAAGAACAAGGTTCTTATTATCAAGTTAAAAAGATGGATAAGTTTAACTCGCGTAGGCAAGACTACTCACCAATGTTGTTTGGCGACCAGTATAATCAACTATATTTCACCTCAACACGAAATGAGGCGCAAGGTGATGAAATTAGTGGAATCACAGGCGTTAAGCCTGGAGACATCTTCGTCAGTGAAAAAGATGAAAAGGGGAAATGGGGAATTCCTCATGCAATTGAAAGTGGACTGAACTCTGAAGCAGACGAAGGTACACCTGCATTCTCTGTTGATGGTAGGGAAATGTATATTACTCAATGTCTGACGGACCCTACTTACCCTCGCTTTGCACAAATATCTGTAAGCAGTCGTGCAGATGCTGCATGGGGAAAGCCTAAGAAATTGGAAATCACGCGCGATACTCTGTCGAGTTTTGCACATCCTGCCCTATCACCAGATGGTAATTGGCTTTATTTTGTAAGCGATATGCCTGGTGGTAAAGGAGGACTTGATATTTGGCGTGTACGTCTCATTGGCGGTACAACAGGAGGTGTAGAGAATCTTGGTGCACCTATTAACACAGCAGGAAATGAGATGTTTCCTACTTTCCGACCTAATGGTGATTTTTATTTTTCATCAGATGGGCATGGTGGTTTGGGCGGTTTAGACATATTCATTGCCAAGGTAGGTAAAGATAGACGTTATCATATTGAACACCCTGGCTTTCCTTTGAACTCACAGGGAGATGATTTTGGTATGACATTCGAAGGAAAACACAATCGTGGTTTCTTCTCTTCCAATCGTGGAGACGCTCGTGGATGGGACCATATTTATAGTTTTGAACTTCCCGAAGTGGTACAAACCATTAAGGGCTGGGTGTACGAAATGGAAGGATACGAACTTCCTGCTGCTCAAGTTTTCTTGGTAGGCGACGATGGAACAAACTTAAAACTATCAGTAAAGGGTGATGGATCATTTGAACAAGAGATACGTCCGAACGTGAATTATATAGTTCTGGCAACCTGTCAAGGCTATTTAAACCATAAAGAAGAATTAAAAGTTGACCCTGTTACAGTGTCAAAAGAATACACGTTGCAATTCCCATTGGCAAGTATTCGTGTACCCGTATTGATAGATAACATCTTCTACGACTTTGATAAGGCTACGCTCCGTCCTGAATCGGAAGCAGCTTTGGATAAACTTGTGAAGCTTCTTGAAGAGAATCCGAATATTACTATTGAGCTTTCAGCCCACACAGACTATAAAGGTTCGGCAGACTATAATAAGCGATTATCGCAACGTCGTGCAGATGCGGTGGTTACTTATCTTATAAAGAAAGGTATTGCAGCTGATCGCTTGTCTCCTGTTGGATATGGAAAAGAAAAGCCAAAGAAAATTCGTAAGAAAATTGCTGAGAAGAATCCGTGGTTAAAAGAGGGCGATGTTCTAACTGAAGAGTTTATAAAAGCACTACCAAAGGATAAGCAAGAAACGGCAAATCAGATGAACCGCCGCACTGAATTTACAGTTTTGCGTACTACTTATGGAATGTTCGACGATAAGGGCAACTTAAAAAATCCGCCTAAACCAAAAGAAAAAGAACGCTTAGAAGACGAAGGCGATGTATATTTCGATTTCAAATAAACATCTGAACAGGAGTTATAATGAGCAAGAACTATCAAACCATTGAAACAAGTTTAAACAAAGAAGTCGTTGGAATTACTCTTCCAACGGCTTTTGAAGTTTACACCAAGCAATTGTTTGGAGAGGAACGTTACAACATTTTTTTCAAAGGTTTACAGCAATCTTCGTCCGTTAGCATACGTCTAAATCCTTTTAAGACAAGCGAAACTACACAAATTGCAAATAGTTTTGAGCCCATTCCTATAGCGTGGTGTAAAGAAGGTTTTTATTTAAATGTACGTCCCAACTTTACTTTCGACCCACTCTTTCATGCTGGGGCATATTATGTTCAAGAAGCTTCATCAATGTTCCTATCTCATGTTCTACGCCACTTAGTAAAAAAACCTGTCGCGCTACTCGACCTTTGTGCTGCCCCTGGTGGTAAAACCACTTGCGCACGAACTGCTATTTCTGATGGTAGTATTGTATTCTCAAACGAGCCAATCAATAAACGTGCTCAGATATTAGCAGAAAATGTACAAAAGTTTGGTCACTCTGATGTAGTTGTTACCAATAATTATCCACGAGATTACAAGAAAACAAAACTCTCTTTTGACGTCATTGTAGCCGATGTGCCTTGTTCAGGCGAAGGAATGTTTCGGAAAGACCCACAGGCTATTGCAGAATGGAGCGAGCAAAATGTAGCGAATTGTTGGCAACTACAACGTAGCATTATAGCTGATATATGGGATAACCTTAAGCCTGGAGGTTTGCTTATCTATTCAACTTGTACGTTCAATGCTCATGAAAACGAGGAAAACGTTGCGTGGATATTAAACGAATATGATGCGCAGCTATTGGAAGTACCGACTGAAAAGACTTGGAACATAACGGGTTCACTCATCAACAATCCGTTAGGAGAAGACAAACCTTTCCCAGTTTATCGGTTTATTCCTGGCTTTACTCAAGGCGAAGGCTTGTTTATGGCTATTATAAAGAAAGGTGGAACAAGCACAAATGTTGAGCCAAATGCAGAGAAACTCGTGGCAGAAGCTAACAAGAAACTTAAGGTCATGGTACATGGAGTAAAGCAAGACACCATCAAAGGCAAGAAAATAATACCCGACCATAGTTTGGCACTCGCTATAAATGGCGACAGAAGCAGTTATCCAAATGTAGAAATTGACTATGAAACTGCTATAAAATATCTGCGTCACGAAGCTATTATGCTCCCAGTGTCGGCTCCCAAAGGAATTGTTACACTTACATATCGTGCATATGCCATTGGTTTTGCCAATAATCTTGGTAATCGTGCCAACAACCTTTATCCACAAGAATGGCGCATAAAAAGTAGCCATATTCCCAACGAACAGATCATTCTAACATAGACATACAACATGAAACAATATCTCAACCTACTTCATCGCATTGTTACCGAAGGTGCACAGAAAGGCGACCGAACAGGAACTGGCACACTATCGGTGTTCGGACATCAAATGCGTTTCAACATGCAAGAAGGTTTTCCTCTTCTTACTACGAAGAAACTCCATCTTAAAAGTATCATCTACGAGTTGTTATGGTTCTTAAGGGGCGATACAAACGTAAAATATTTGCAAGAACATGGAGTAAGAATATGGAACGAATGGGCAGACGAAAACGGCGAGCTCGGCCCTGTATACGGGCATCAATGGCGTTCGTGGCCAAACTATAAAGGTGGAACTATCGACCAAATTCAACAAGTTGTAGACGCACTTCGCAACAACCCGAACTCACGCCGAATGCTCGTTACAGCATGGAACCCTGCAGAAGTAGACGACATGGCGTTGCCTCCTTGCCATTGTTTATTCCAGTTTTACGTAGCCGACGGCAAACTCTCTCTTCAGCTTTATCAACGTTCTGCCGACACCTTCCTTGGTGTACCATTCAACATTGCATCTTATGCACTCTTGTTGCAGATGATGGCACAGGTTACTGGGTTTGAAGCAGGCGAATTTATACATACAACTGGCGACACACACTTGTATCTGAACCATCTGGAACAAGCAAAGTTACAACTAACACGCACACCTCGCCCACTGCCCAAAATGATAATAAATCCTGAGGTGAAAAGCATCTTCGACTTCAAATTCGAGGATTTCGAACTGATAGACTACAACCCGTATCCACATATAGCAGCCGAAGTATCGGTTTAAAACAAAATCAACACACAAAGAAATATGGAAATAAACATAATTGCTGCAGTAGCAAAAAATCGTGCCATCGGTTACAATAACGATATGGTTTACTTCATCAAAGAAGACCTTCGCAGATTCAAACAATTAACAACAGGTAATACCGTTATCATGGGCCGACGCACATTCCACTCACTTCCGAAAGGTGCATTACCCAATCGCAGAAACATTGTATTAAGTCGCACCGAAAACAATTTTCCAGGCTGCGACGTCTACACCTCTCTTAGCGAAGCGTTAAAGCACATTTCCGACAACGAAAAAGCTTTCATCATAGGCGGCGCAAGTTTGTACAAAGAAGGACTGGCTGTAGCCGACCGCCTTTATCTAACCGAAATAGAAGGCATTCCTCCCCATGCCGATGTCTTCTTTCCAGAATACAACGATGGAACTTGGGAAGTAGAAACGAGACAAGAACGTGCTGAAACCGACGACACACCAGCATATGCATACGTTGATTATGTACGCAAAAACAAAAAAGAAGAATAAAAAAATTAAAGTAATAAACCTAAAACATCCTTGAGGACGTGCTAATAAACAATATGGCACGCCCTCTTTTTTTGTCATAAACAAGTCGAAAACACACTATCAAACATCGCTTTTTTTACCAAAAAATAAGCATATTTCTATCTAAAAAAATCAACTTTGTAACTACTTGATAAATAAGCGATTATCATATCCCGAAAAATATGACGTCATTTTCTGGAAAATATGACGTCATATTTGCGCAAATATGACGTCATATTCTTTTGGAAATGTCGTTAATTTTTTATACCTTTGCTTACAAATAAGAAAATACCATGCCCACGATAGAGAAAATCCCTCGCTCTGCGTGTTGGTAAAATTAAAATTTTTAGGGACAACATTTAATACAGAAAGACTATGGCAAACAAACCATTAGCCTATACGCTCACCGAGCGTAAATCATCCTTCGGCAAGATGGCAGGAAAAACAGTGCTTCAGGCACGCCCAACTGGGCGCAAACGCATTGACCACCGCAATTTCTGCGACGAAGTGGCAAGAGCAACAACATTTACGGGTGCAGAGGTAGAAGCCGTGCTGCGACTTGCAGCAGAAATAGCAAAACGATATGTAGAAAACGGTGACATCGTGGAATTTGGCGACATTGGTACGCTCACTCCATCGTTCCAAAGCAAAATTGTTGAGAAAGGAAAGACGAAATTCAATCCTAACACTCACATCACAAAGCCCGTCGTGCGACTCTCGCCCTCGAAGAAATACTTCACACTTACCAACGTAAGTTACGAGCGAGTGGAAGCACCTACAAAGAAACCTAAGAAGAAACCGTCTGACGAAGGCGGAGGAAGCGAACACCCATAAATCGCTGTTTGCTGATTATTATCGCTGCGATGGGTGAGCCTGTCGCAGCAATTTATTCATTTTAAAAATTAAAATAACATGAAAGTTATTGCATTAAAAGGAGCATCTAATTGTGGAAAGACCCAAACTCTGAATATAGTATATTCCCTTTTGCTGGAAGCTGGTTGTGTTCAATCTCCCGATAAGTTTGAGGATTTATATAACAGAGACTTTATAGACGTATTGACATTTAAAGGTAAAACCATAGGCATTGTAACACAAGGAGATTATGCAATAGGAGACTGCTCTGTAAAGAATCATTTGAAAAATTTGGAAGAATTCGAGTGTGATATTGCAATTTGTGCATGCACTGTCGGATATCACAAAAAGAAAATTGAAGAGGCTATTGAAGATTATCCAGAATCTATATTCATACTTAAAGAAGAAAGTGAAAAGGATTCATTGCAACGAATAGAAAATACACAGAAGGCGATAGAGATAAAAAAGATAACTTTAGAAATTATTTCCAACTATGGAAGATAGATAATTAAATGTAAATAGTATACGGAGCTTTCCGTATACTATTACTTTATATGCCTATATGTTCAAATACGACTTTAACGCCTGTACGTGGTTTGCCAATGCCTGTATTCCTTGTGGCGTTATACGGCAAACGGTTTGGGGCACTTTGCCCTTGTACCCTTTCTTCACCTTTATATACTTCGCCTTTTCCAACTTGTCTATCTGCACACTTATGTTGCCCGATGTAGCCTTCGTGGTGTTCTTTATGTAGGTGAAGTCGGCACTGTCGGCACTCATCAGTATCGACATTATTGCCAAACGCAATTCGTTGTTCATCAAAGGGTCGAGGGGGAGGAAATCGTTATCTGCCATTGCTGAACTCTAAATATAAACCTGGAACTATCAGTGTGAACACGGCTGTAACGGCTATGCACAGTAATTCGTTCACACCCTGATTAACAAGTGAGAAGTAAGCACATATCGCACACGCCACCGCACCGATGACAGAGATAAACAAACGATTAATCACCAGCCAGTAACGGCAACCGACAAGCCCATAAACAGAATGATGGTTGGCGTCATCGGTATGATTTGCCTTACGGAGATTCCACCAAAAGTTATCGCACATATATTGATTGCCCACAAAACAAATACCGATATTCCGAATACACCCCACATGTAGCCAATGGTACGGCTGACGATGGTGTCGGGAACAGACCAAGAACGGTTGAAATAGTACTGGTATATACCACCTATCAGCGACATCAGTATCCAAAGCAAATGCCAACTGCCACCGCCTTCTCCCTTCGGTGTGTTCGTTATGAGCAACCAAATGATGAGTGAAGTAGATAATACCAATCCGCCCCAAACAAGCAACGGCTGTGCCGAAGCCTTGGCAACGTCTCTCCTACTCTGCTCTATCGTTCTCTCAATGAGTTTCAAACTCTCTGCTACTGTTAATTCTTTTTCTTTCATAATCATAGTTTTATATTGTTATTTTTATTGAAATCGTTCAAGCGTTCCGCCTCGCCATTGTCGTCGCGCTTCAGCTTTCTGCCACCTTTTCCTTTGCCGAAGTTGTAAGTAAGCGTAAGTTGAATGTTCCTACTGTTGCTTCCTTGCATCGTATCGTAGAAGTTGGAATAGCGGCTGTGCGTTTCAATGAATCCGTACTGCTTGTTGAATACATTCTTCACTGCCAACGACAAATTTACTCTTGGTTTGAAAGCTTTCGACAACAGTAGGTCTACACGCTGATAAGACCTAATCATCGAGTTGCCCGAATGCAAGCGCGAAGTGGCGTTTAACGATACTTCCACATTGAAATTGTGCGGCAGTCGGAAGGTTGCCTTCGTGTTGTTCATATATAGGAAATGTCCTTTTATGCTTTCTCCCTTCGTTATCTGAATGGTTTGATAGCACAGAAGCGAATTGAAGTTTATGTTGAACCAATAGCAAGGCTGGAAAGGCAAGCTAAGATAAGCGTACCAATGGTTTTCCTGATGGTGGTTAATGTAAGTAACATAACTGCCCATAGGGTTGTCTGGTGTTTCAAAAGAGAACTCTCTAATCAGGTCGCTGTGCATATCAACGCCCAACGTCAGCGAATACACGTTGTTGTAAACGAACGTCGAACGAAGGCTGTTTACGTATTCAGGGCGCAAGGCAACATTGCCTATCGTATAAGTAAACAACGATGTCTGCGTTTTCGTAGGGTTCTGCTGACTGAACAATGGGCGGGCTATCTTTCGAGAATACGATGCGATAACTTTCCATTTGCCATACTCGTCTATGTCATAGCCCATCGAAATGTAAGGGAACAAGTCGCTGTAATTTCGCTTTATGTTCGTCGGAAACTCTTTGGTGGCTACATATTCATATCGCAGTCCCACTTCGTAATTCAGTTTCTTGTAAGCAGCTGCAAACTGTACATACCCTGCAAATATGCGTTCTTTCTGCTCAAAAGCAGCACTGTAGTTGCTGTTTGGGTTCGACGAAACACTGCTATACATAGTATTATTGTCTGCCGATATGGAATTGTGTTTCAGTCCAAACAGCAAACTACTAGTCTTTGAGAACCATTTAAACACCGATAAATCCATTGTCAATACCTTATATATAGATGCAGTGTTGCTCGAATCGCACCTGTTTTCAAACAGATTAACATTATCGCCACGCAATCGTCTGACATCACATGAAGTAGAAAACTTTATTTTTGAGCCTTCATTATCTACCTTATATGATACATCTGCCTGCAGAGAATGCAAATGATTTCGTAACTTTTGCGTGTAAGTACTCAATATATCGTGCATACTTATCTCTGGTGTCTGCATAGATGTGCGGTCGTTGGTTGTTCTTTTCAAACGGTTCAGCGTGAACGCATACTCTGCTCCGATATTCCAACGAGTACTTAAATCAGCAAATCCGCCTACTCTCCAATAATAGTCTCTCGCTGGAATGCGGTTGTTACTTTCAGAATTATAATCATATAAAGGCTGGTTGAAAACTCGATTTATATGACCTTCGCCATTATTCTTGGCAGTAATGGGGTTGGAAAACGAAGCATACAGGTTTACGTTGTTCCATCTTGAAAACACCGAAACGGCTGCAGTATTGCGGAAAAATGTGTTGGCAACGTTCAAACGGTTTTCTATCGAGCCATTCACTCCGTTATCTTTCTGCTTCCGAAGAACAATATTAATCACACCACCTTGAACATTAGCATCTTGAGAAGCATCGGCAACAGTCTGGACTTCCACCTTGCTGATGTCCGAAGAACGCAGACTTTGCAAGTAGCTTATCAATGCTGCACCTTCCATTCGCACCTCGTGTCCATTGAGAAGAACCTTTACTTTCCCTCTTCCATCTATGCTAATACCACTCTCCGTTACTGTTACGTGAGGAACAGACTCCAAAACTTCGTCCATTGTTTTGTTTTCGTCCTCACGCATTTGCACAATTATCTTGTTACCTTTATTTCTTATCCTACTTGCTACAACAACAACTTCTTGCAAAGTATGTTCCTTCGACACATTCACAGTATCTGAAGACGATACGAACATTGAAAGCATAATACTCAAAAACAACATTGGTATTTCTTTTAAAGATTAGTGCATTCAGTAACAACTCACTCAAAATACATTCTTATCTTTTATTGTAAATAGGTAACATTTGCATTGAGTACACCTTTCTTTATATCTTTTTCTGTATAAACCTGCTGAATAAAACCTTCTGTTGGACGTCCGTATTCGTCTTTATCAATCTGCTTATTTCCATTTCCATCAATAAAGGCACTCACTTTAAACTTACTCCATTCAGGTATTTCAAATTTTATATCCATTTTATGCCCTTTCACAACTTCCATCAACATTACAGGGTTAGCTGCATTGTCGGTCGCCTCAATATTCTCTACCATTATTAAAAGCGTCCCTTCTGTTTCTCTAATCCCGTTAATGGATAACGTTACGGTTTTACCGCTACACAATGCGCATACGGCAAAAGTAATAATAGATAATAGTAATCGTCTCATAATTGGTTTCCTTTAATTTATTAATCATACTACAAAAGTAATGTTGTTTATAATATAAACCAAATATAAAGCCTAGTTATCAGTGAATTATAACTTAATTTAACAAGAAAAAATAAAAGGACACACCATTTAAATGGTATGTCCTAAATAATTTATTGGATGTTTGACTACTATAAAAGATAAGTTGTCAAACAATTTATTTACTAAAAATTAAACGAGGTATTGATTAGAAATACTTTCGTTATTTACAACACGACGGATAGTTTCAGCAAACATATCTGCAACAGAAATCTGCTTAACCTTTGAACATCTATCTGTATATGGGATAGAATCAGTAAATACAATTTCTTCTATAGCAGATGCTCCAACGCGTTCGCTTGCAGGACCACTCATAACACAATGAGATGCACAAGCACGTACACTCTTTGCTCCTGCTTCTTTCATAATATCTGCAGCTTTTGTCATTGTTCCTGCAGTATCTACCATGTCGTCTATAATAACAACATTTTTGTCCTTTACGTCACCAATAATCTGCATAGAAGCAACTTCGTTAGCACGTGCACGTGTTTTATTACAAAGGACTAATGGGCAACCAAGATACTTTGCGTATGTATTTGCACGCTTAGAACCACCAACATCAGGACTGGCAATAACCATATCTTTTAAACGTAAGCTCTGCAAATAAGGAAGTAATACACCACTTGCATAAAGGTGATCTACAGGTACATCAAAGAAACCTTGAATCTGATCAGCGTGCAAGTCCATTGTGATAAGACGGTCTATACCTGCAACACTTAGTAAGTCAGCAACTAATTTTGCGCCAATACTCACACGTGGTCTATCCTTTCTATCCTGACGTGCCCAGCCAAAATAAGGAATAACAGCTATGATATTACGAGCAGATGCACGCTTTGCAGCATCTATCATCAATAGCAATTCCATCAGATTATCAGAGTTAGGGAATGTACTTTGCACAAGGTATATGTCCTTTCCACGAATACTTCTTCGTAAGAAACAACAAACTCTCCATCAGAGAAGCGTGTCATTAAAGAGTTGCCTAAAGGACAACCCAAACTTGCACAAATTTTTTCTGCCAAGTATCTCGTCTTTGTTCCCGAGAATACTAAAAAAGAGTTTTCTTCACTCATTTTCTATTAGTTGTTAAATGTGGGTGTTATGTTGATTATTCTATTGCTTTCTGCAGTTTTTGGAAGTATTTTATAATACCTTTAAAGTCTATATCGGAATGTAAATCAAACTGATTCCAAAATTCTTCATCTACAACGACTCCTCCAAATCCATATTGTTTTAATTCTGAAATTCGATCTAAGGTTATTCCTCCCATAGCATAAACTCGTTTTCCAAGTAGTCCTTGGTTTTTAAGTTCGGTCAGTTCTAAATCAGAAAACGTATGTTCTTCGTTGGTGTCTTTATGTTCAGTACTATACATATTGGCTAAAAATACGTAGTCCGAAACTTTTCGCATTTCTTTCAGTCGCATTGAGTTCTTGCAAGTCCTACCTATCAATCCTTTATAACCAACAGGTGGAACTGCATTTTCGGTATCAAGATGAATACCTGCCAACGATTTTTCGTTCTTCAAACGATAATGCTGATGGACTGTAATATACCTATGATAGGTATTAGGAATAAGCGATAGTAATCGCTCCAAATAAAGGGTAGAATTTTCATTCTTCGAGATATGGAGATTATCAAGTCCTTCCTCGAAGAGTGCAGTCAATATCTTATCTTCCTCCACAAAATATGTGGATTTAGTCATAACGACCAATTTCATACCCAATAATTTGTTGCAAAGGTAGATATTATTTCTGAGTTTTACAAACTTTTCTGTATATTTGCAAAATGAAAATAAACGCAATAACATTCGAGGAGTTGCAACGCCCTACCTATATTTTAGAGGAAGCGAAGTTACGCAACAATCTATCGCTTATATCATCGATAGCGAAAGAGGCTGATATTGAAATAATTTTAGCTTTCAAAGCTTATGCTCTTTGGAAGACTTTTCCCATTTTTCGCGAATATATCAATGCCACAACAGCTTCATCTCTTTACGAAGCAAAATTAGGATATAATGAATTTGGTGCACCTACTCACACTTTTTCGCCTGCTTATACCGACTACGAAATAGACGAAATAGCAAAATGTTCATCGCATTTAGTATTCAACTCGCTTTCTCAGTTTAATAGACTTCAGTTAAAAGCGAAACAAGCTAATAACAATATTAGTTTTGGCTTACGTGTAAATCCAGAATATTCGGAAGTAGAGACACTACTTTATAATCCTTGTGCACCTGGAACTCGGTTTGGAGTGTCGGCAGACAAATTACCCCAGACTTTACCAACAGATATAGAAGGGCTCCACATTCATTGCCACTGCGAAAATGGTAGTGATGTTTTCGAACGCACATTACAACATATTGAGGAAAAGTTTTCTCCGTGGCTCAAACAAATTAAATGGATTAACTTTGGTGGTGGCCATCTTATGACACGTAAGGACTACGATATTAAACGTTTAATTGGCTTACTTAAGCAGTTTAGAATTAAGTATCCATGGCTTAAAGTAATATTAGAACCAGGAAGTGCATTTGCTTGGCAAACAGGACCTCTTGTTTCTCAAGTTATAGATATTGTAGAAGACAAAGGAATAACTACTGCCATCTTAAATGTTAGTTTCACTTGCCACATGCCCGACTGTTTAGAAATGCCTTACTACCCTACTGTTCGTACAGCTGAGCATGTTGAAAATAATGAACAACATAATCACAATATTTACCGCTTAGGAGGAAATAGTTGTTTGAGTGGTGATTGGCTCGGAGATTGGAAGTTCGACCACGAACTGAAGATAGGTGAAAACATAATTTTCGAAGATATGTTGCATTATACAATAGTAAAAACTAATATGTTTAATGGCATCACTCACCCTGATATTGCTTTACTGAAACAAGACGGAGAAGTGGAAATCTTACGCAGTTTTACATATAACGACTATAAACAACGTATGGATTAATTCAGATTAAATGCTATTTTCTTATAAAAATATCTGTCAAAATGTTGATTTTTACACTATGGCATATATTTTGCTTTGTTAAATTGAAGAAAACATAAAGCAGGAGGATAAAAATGGCATTTATAGATTACTATAAAATTCTAGGTGTAAAAAAAGATATTCCACAAAAGGATGTACGCGCAGCTTATCGAAAGCGTGCAAAACAATTTCACCCTGACCTTCACCCTAACGATGCTAAAGCAAAAGCAAAGTTTCAAGCTTTATCTGAAGCTTACGAAGTGATTAGCGATCCGGAAAAGCGCGCTAAATATGATAAGTATGGTGAGCAATGGCGTAATGCTGAAGCTTTCGAAAATTCTGGTGGTGGCTGGCAAAATCGCAATAGTTATAACACGGCATTTGATGGTTTTGACTTTAACGGAATGGGTGGCGGATTTAGTAGTTTCTTCCAAGATTTATTTGGTGGTAGTTCAAGAGGTGGTTTTGGTAGGAGAACAAGTCAAAACAATACACCTCCTCCATCAAATGAAGTGGTAGTTAGTATTGATTTATATACAGCCTTACTGGGAGGTGAAATTGTAGTTATGCTTCCTGAAGGTAGAAAAGTAAAATTAAAGGTGAAACCTTATACACAAAATGGAACTAAAGTAAGACTAAAAGGTAAAGACAGTTCAGGCGACACTATACTGAGATATAACATAAAACTGCCAACTGTCTTGACAGAAAACCAAAAGGATTATCTTCGCAAAATGCGTGATAATATTTAAATCAGAATTATCTACCCCGTTCGTACTGTTTATTTTTACGAACGGGGTATTTTTATCCACACACCTATATCTAATATTCATTCTTTTTTATAGAAAGAAAAACTGGAGAAGGGTATAAAAAACGAACGTATATATAGAAAAATATACAGCACATAATTAGATGTATGAAAAACATAATTAAAAACTCGCAAAAACATAATTATAAATTTTAAAAACGTAATTACGTTTTTGATGATTTGTTATTATAATTTTTCAAATCAAAATTATATCCCACCCACCTATCATTTTCTTATATTATGAAGTGGCAGTAGCAATTTCCCATCATATAAAAAAATAGTTTTCTTCAATAAATACTATATTATCAGTTTGTATCAACATATACCCTTTTTTACTTCTTTTCAAAGTGGTTTTTATATCAAATTTGTTCTATCGCAAAGTGCTTTTCAAAAGTCCTGTAATAACCTCCTAACAAAACCGCTATTAGGAAAACAATGATTTATATTTATGCCAATTACAAAAATCCAAAAGAAAGTTATTTTACCTACGAAATTATATATGATAAACATTGTTTCTATAAAATAAAATATGTATCTTTGCAAACAATATAAATAAGGAATCTGACTAAATAACTCTGCGGGCATCACAAAACCTATAGGCGGAGAATGTGTTAGAGATATCGTTCCAAACCTTTTACAAAGAAGGGAGGAGGAATTGTACTCTAAAATAACCACATAAATTAAGACTAAAACACATTCTCAACTATAAATAAAGTTATTTAAGTCGTTCTAATAATTACTTTTATCGTATTAGGATAATAACATAAGGTTCAAATAGTTAAAGTATATTGTAACAGATTTACTACAATAGGATTTATTAGAACATTCTTTACAAATAATCAAAAATACTTTTTATTACGATGTTAGAAAAATCATCAAAGATATATATCGCTGGGCATAGAGGCTTGGTGGGTTCGGCTATTTGGAATAATCTAAAAGCACGTGGATATAACAACCTTATTGGTCGTACACATCACGAACTCGATCTTACAAATCAGCAATCAGTAGAGGACTTTTTCGAAAAAGAACAGCCAGATGCTGTAGTTTTAGCAGCAGCTTTTGTTGGGGGTATCATGGCAAATAGTCTGTATCGTGCCGACTTTATTATGCAGAACATGAAGATGCAGTGCAATGTTATCTCTTCTGCTTACAAATATAAAGTTAAGAAACTATTGTTCTTAGGTTCAACATGTATTTATCCTAAGAATGCTCCACAACCAATGAAAGAAGAGGCTTTACTAACTTCTCCTTTGGAATATAGTAACGAAGAATATGCAATTGCAAAAATTGCAGGTCTAAAGATGTGTGAAAGCTATAATCTTCAATACGGAACTAACTTTATCGCCGTTATGCCGACCAATCTTTATGGACCGAACGATAATTTCCATTTGGAGAATAGTCATGTAATGCCAGCTATGATGCGTAAGGTTTATTTAGCAAAACTTATTCACGAAGAGAACTGGAATGCAATAAAAGTGGATATGAATAAACGTCCTATCAACCAGTTGCTAAGTTAAGCGAGCAAATTGGTAGCGAGAATGTAGACGGCAATTCACCAAAAGAGCGCATTTTAAAAGCTTTAGCTTTCTACGGAATAGAAAATAATAAGGTCACTCTATGGGGAACAGGCTCACCTTTACGAGAATTCCTGTGGAGCGAAGATATGGCAGATGCTTCTGTTCACGTATTACTTAATGTTGACTTTAAGGATATTATTGGCATTGAGAAATATTCAAGCGTATTCTATGGAGTAAAAGCTGATGGAAATGTAGATAGAAACAACAGCGATGGTCGTGGTGGCGCAATACCAAGTCTTGGAGAAATAAGAAACTGTCATATCAATGTTGGTACCGGTAAGGAACTAACCATCAAGGAACTTTCTGCATTAGTAGCAAAAGCAGCAAACTTTACAGGCGAAATTATCTGGGACGAAACAAAACCCGATGGTACACCACGAAAACTCATCAATGTAGATAAACTCCATTCTTTAGGTTGGAAACATAAAGTTGAAATAGAAGAAGGAGTAAAACAACTCTATGACTGGTATCAAGAATCACTAAAGAACTAATAAGTTTTAAAAAGAATACTGAAAATAAACTTTTAAATCTATAGTATTATTAGATCTATTCTGAAGCTGAAAGTAAAAAGAATATGGAAGAGAATAATAAGAGAATAGCAAAAAACACCTTGATGCTGTATATGAGAACTATTCTTATGATGGGAATAGGTCTATATACATCTCGTGTTATTCTTCGTTCCTTAGGAGTAACTGATTTTGGTATTTATAATGCCGTAGGGGGAGTAGTTGCAATGTTTGGCTTTATCTCAACATCATTAGGTAACGCCACATCAAGATTTATTACAATAGCAATTGGACGAGGTGATCAAACTTTCACTAATCAGACCTTTGGAAATATTAAAGTAATATATTATGCTTTATGTGTAATTATTGTTTTATTAGCAGAGACAGTTGGATTATGGTTCTTATATAATAAGATGACTATTCCTGCTGAGAGAATGGATGCGGCCTTTTGGGTTTTTCAATTTTCTATACTTTCAGCTGTATTAGGGCTCATAAGTGTTCCATATATATCTACGATCATTGCTCATGAAAAGATGTCAGCATTTGCCTATACTTCATTACTTGATTCTTTTTTGAAATTGCTAATTTGTTTTCTACTACAAATCATTCCTTATGACAGATTAGGGACGTATGCTTTCCTATTCTTCATTGTTGAAGTTATTGATAGAATTATTTATGCAGTATATTGTAATAGGCATTTTGAAGAAGTACATAGTAAAGCTAGGCTAGATAGAACTAAGTTAAAAGAAGTCCTTTCAATGTCTGTATATACTTTAATGGGAAATTTGTTTTGGATCTTAAATACCCAAGGAGTTAATCTTTTACTAAATATCTTTTTTGGTCCTATTGTAAATGCTGCTCGTGGAATTGCTACGCAAGCTCAAGGAGCAATGTCTCAATTTGTTGCTAATTTCCAAACAGCAATAAACCCACAGATAACGAAATCTTATGCAGATGGGAATAGTACAAGAATGCATCACCTTTTACAATTGAATAGTAAATTTTCCTTTTTACTAATGTTTGTAATGAGTGTTCCCGTCTTTATAGAAGCACCCGTTATACTAAAATGGTGGCTAAAAATAGTTCCCGATAATACTGTTATTTATTTTAGAATAATATTGCTATATTCTCTGCTAGGAACATTAACAAATCCACTTTGGGTATCTGTATTAGCAACTGGAAAGCTAAAAAAATACCAATTAATTGATAGTCTTGTGCAGGCATCGATACTACCTATTGCATATATTGTTTTTAAGTATCTTCATGCACCCTCTTATTGGATATTCTTAATCTTAGTTTTCTTCAAATTAATTGAGTATATTGCTAGAATAATAGTTGTTCTTCCATTAATTAATCATCGGTATTTAGATTATACCAGAGAAGTTATTAAGCCTTTACTATTGGTTTTCTTTACAGCGCCATTATTACCATTAATGTTAGCCACTATAGGTGTAGAAAATGAAATTTTAAATTTTTTGTTATTATTGATAATATCCATTGCAAGCTGTATGATTTCTATTTGGCTGTTAGGATTAAATAAGAACGAAAAGATTTTCCTCTTGGAAGCATTAAAAACAAAGATATTAAAATTCAATCAACTATAAAGGTATTAAACTATCTTTATGATATATATATCTAAAATAATATTAATGTAATAATAAAAAGATAGTGCTCTTAGATGTTATTTTACATCAAACTAATAATAAATAAGTCATCGGCTTAATAATGATTGCGATATACTGAACACTGATGAGACAATAAATATAACAAATGAAAGAAACTGATATATATAATATAACATGCAATACAGATGATAATTATGCCCAACATTGTTGCGTAATGCTGTGTTCACTTTTTGAGAATAATAAAGATTTATGTTTTCATATTCACATTCTTACACATAATCTATCTCTAAATTCATCTGAAATTCTAAAAAAGTTAGTCCTACAATATCATCATAAGATAACTATATATACAGTTGATGAGACTAAATTAGAAGGAGTTGTTTTTAGGAAAAACAGACCATTGACTAAAGCAGCGTATTATCGAGTCTTATTACCTGAGGTACTTGACCTATCAATAAACAAGATTTTGTACTTGGACTGTGATATTGTTGTTATTGGTAAGATTAAAGAATTATTTGAGTTTGATTTAACAGAGTTTGCTCTTGCTGCATGTGAAGACCCTGCACCATATAATTCTCTTCATAGAAAGCAATTAAACATGGATCTTTCTAATAAAGCTTTCTGTTCCGGTGTAATGATGATTAATCTAAAATATTGGAGAGAACATGATGCAACTGAAAAACTTCTAGCATTTTCTAAAAAGGAACGAGGTGAAATTTATCTGCACGATCAAGATTCTCTTAATTATGTATTTAAGGGAAGATGGTTTAAACTTCCATATAAATGGAATAAAACCCCTTTATCGATAGTACCATTAGATACTAATCAGAAATTATTTGATATGGATGAATTTCTGAATCAACCAATCATTTTCCACTATGCTAGTCCTCTTAAGCCATGGACCAATGTATGGTTCCCTGAAAAAAAGGAATATGATAAATACCTTGTACTATCTCAATTTCCAAATCCTAAGATACAGAGAGTAGGAATATCAAAACGACTTTTTTATTACAAAAATGTAATTAGATATTATGCAAATAGGTACCTTCGACCATTTATTCCTAAAATTATAGAAATTTTATTACAGGACATAATAAACCTACTTAAAATAATTTATACTATAATTTTTAAACCACATAAATTAAGTAGACTCTTATTTAATATTTGGATTTCAAGATATAAATAATATGAAGATAGTTTTTATATCAGTAATGATGCCTGCAACAGAAAATATTCGTGGGACTAGTGCACTGCCTTATCATCTATTATTAGATAGAGATAAAAGTATTGAAATTGAGTTATATTCTTATAACTTAAATAAGCTATCCAATGAACAAATTGAAACTATTGCTAAAGAGTTGAATCTTAAGATACATATATTACCTACACCTTGGTGGTATACGTTTATTCTTAATTATCTTTCATCCTTTAGATTATTTCTTAAAAATCCTATTGGGAATTACATTCGTTTAAATAACGGACAGGTAAATGAGATTATGAAAAAAATCCTGATGGGATTTGGATCTATGGAGAAGAGCTTTCTCGTATCAGTGAACAATTAAAGGATTTTAAACGTGTACATACTTTACCAGACTGTGAGTCTCTTTATTATTATAGGGTACTAGGTAAACGATTTGCAATGAATGATAAAATGAGGTTTCTAAGACTTTTATTTATGTATCCAAAATATATAAATATGGAAAGAAGTTTTGATGATTCTCCTTTAGTTTATTATCATTTGGTAGGAAAATCTGATGTTTCTTTCCTAAAAGAGATAAAACCATCAGTTCAAGCAATTTTTTTAAGACATCCTCATTATCAAGTTGCGATGCCTATAAAGACAATCTCTTTCTCATCGCAAAAAATAAAATTATTAATAGCTGGACAATACAATCTGTATATGAAACAAGATTCGGACACATTGGTTGAATGTCTGACTAATACCCCAGACATTACTGAGTTAAAAAAGAATTATACAATTACTTTTTTAGGTAAAGGATGGGAAAAACATGTTAAAGATCTTAGAAATAGTGGATATGAAGTTAATCATATAAAATTTGCACCTAATTATATAGAGGAAATTAATAAACATGACATTCAGATAACTCCAATCAGTATTGGTACAGGAACTAAAGGAAAAGTCCTTGATGCCGTAGCAAATGGTTTATTAGTGATTGGTTCATGGTATGCATTAGAAAATATTGCAATAGAAAACAAAATTTCTTGCCTACAATACAACAACGTAGATGAAATAATTCCTATTCTTCAAGATATTTTCTTAAAAACCAAGCATTATGAAGATATTGCTAAGAAAGGACGACAAGCTGTATTAGAATTACATGATGGTAGCATAATTTCGAAACAACTATTTCAAATATTTGTAAACCAATAAATAACAGCAGATACAGAATTGATATTAAAAAAAATGATAAAACAAATACTATCTTTCATTTCTTCGTTATTTTATTTAACACTTCTTATTCGACATAATTTCTTATGCAGAAAGCATTTACTTTTGCCTTTATATAATAAGAAATATTCTTACAATAAATGCTACTTAGATCAAAGAACTATAATATATATGGTGCAACCTGAGACTACTTTTTCGGGTGGTTTATCCGATCGTCTCAGAGGTATTATTTCCATTTATGCAGAATGTAAGAAGCAAAAATTACCTTTCAAAATAATCTTTGAACCATTACATTTACAAGACTATTTAATTCCTAACAATTATAATTGGCAGATGGATCAGAAGGACATATGTTGGGATACAAAGAAAGTATATCCTTGCACTATATTAACTTACAACAAAAACTTAAATAACAAAGCTCAATACATAGCTCAAAAAAAGATGTTAAGGTACTTTTCAAAAAAACGGTATAAGCAGATACACATCTATTCTAATATGGCAATTGCAGAGAATAATTTTAGTGCTTTGTTTAATGAGTTATTTCGTCCATCTGACAAATTACAAGAACAACTTGATTATCATTTAAATGAGTTAGGAGGTAAAAGAGAATATATTTCATTAACTTTTAGGTTCCGACAACTATTAGGTGATTTTAAGGAAGGAGGATATATATTGCCATTATCTCAAAGAGAAGATTATATTCAAAAATGCATCAAAGGCGTTGAGTACTTACATTCTTTATTTCCAAATGAACGAATTTTAGTAACAAGTGACAGTGAAACCTTCTTGAAACGATTAACTAGTCTTGATTATATTTATACTATTCCTGGTACTATAGTACACATGGGATTTACTTTTGATGCAAGTCAAGATACTTATATGAAATCTTTTGTTGATTACTTTATGTTAAGTTATGCAAAAAAAGTATATCAAATGACTGATAAATTTTTATTTAAAAGCGGATTTCCACATAGAGCAGCAATGCTAAATAATGCTCCTTATGAAGAAATTAAATTAAGGTATGACGAAGTTTAAATCTGAACGAATCATTTATTTTGATGCGGTCAAATTTTTGGCTGTTTGGATGGTTTGTATAGGCCACTCATACTATCTGGTAGATTTGGTTCAACCTTCAAATTTATATCAATGGATTTATTCTTTTCACATGCCATTATTTATGTTTCTTTGTGGATATTTTTCTTCTCATTCATATAAGAAACCTTTTAAAGAATTCTTAAAACAGAAAAGCATTCAGCTAATAGTTCCTGCAATTAGTATTTCCTTAATTACCATATTAGTTTGTGTTATTATCGGTTCCCCTAATATAAAGATAATTGCAAAAAGTGAAATAATAGGTGGAATGTGGTTTTTGAGAACTTTATTTTTATGTTCTATTTATTCTTACGTAATCAAACGATTATGTAGTAACGATATTTTAGCTGCAATAGGGTCTATACTTGTAGGACTATTCTTTCCACATGGTTACTTCCTGCAATTTAATTGGATGCTAATTATTTTTTGGGCGGGATATTTCTTTAAAGCTTACTATAAATTTTATGAAAAATATTTGTCCATCTTTACAATTAGTTCTTTAATAATATTTATCTTTTTTTGTGAACATAAAGTCCCACAAGTACTCACATATGATGTTCTTTTAATAACACCAAATGTACTACCTAGACAATTACTTACTGGGTTATCAGGGACACTTTCAATTATAGGTTGTACTTATTATTTTTGCATGTTGTTGGGGAATAATAACATTATAATTCAAAAAATAGCTAATATTGGAAAATATACTTTAGGAATATATGGATTACAATCAATTATTCTACAAAGGTTATTTGTACATTATCTTCGTATTAATCTTGGCTTTTTACCAGAATGGATATCAGACTTTGTTATTGTACCTACGATAGCTATAATAACCTTACTCATATGTTACTTTTTAATTCTATATACGAAAAAAAATAAAATACTAAATATATTTATGTATGGCAATCAATATAAATGAATTTGAATTATTTTTATAATAAATTATTAATTATTTATTTCGAATCTTTAATCAATGCTACTTTATACTTCTGTTTTTTTATAGCTATTTTAATATATTATTTAATAGCTAAAGCCAACAGCACAAAAGAAACTGGCTTGTTTTTATCTTTATTATTTCTTGCATTTTTTGTTGGTTTAGGTGATATGATTGGAGGATATGATCGTTATGTATATGGCTCTTCATTTGACTATATCGCTGACGAATCTAGTATCGGTCAAGGTTATCAAACAATGCTATTTTTAGTTAATGGGTCTGAGTATGGTTTTTTTGCGTGGCAATTTATAATCGCACAGTTTACTTCAAATCGCTATATATTTATATTCGTAACAACAATATTAATTTATCTTCTATTTTTTAATGCATTTCGGAAATATATAGAAGATTATTCGTGGGCTTTGATAATATTCATGGGATTGTTATATTATTTCACAATGACTTACCTAAGGCAAGTCATTGCAGTAGGAATAGCATGGCAAGGAATTAGATTTATATGGGAAAGAAAAGCTTTAAAATTTTTTATTATTTTACTATTTGCATATGGCTTTCATAATTCAGTTCTTATTTTTGCACCGATATACTTTTTACCTGTACGTAAGTATTCTAAACAAACAGTCCTTTTTGTTTTAGGATTTGCTTTTCTTATAGGAATGACACCATTGCCAAATATGTTAATTGAAAATTCAGGAGATTTTTCGGGTATGTCTGACAGAACAGCAAGCTATATTGAACAGAATCAAGGATTTCGAATTGAATATATATTTGAAGTAATTATTTTTGTATGGATTTTATTTAAACATTATAACAGAATTGATAACACACGCAAAACACTCATCTTTTTAAATATGTGTTTTGTTTTTTGTGCAGTCCTTTTATGTTTCATGAGATTTGGACAAGGAGGTCGTTTCAGTTGGTACTACATGATTGGTATTATTTATATGTTTAGTAAATTATGTAAAGCAAGATATAGATATAACTGGATGAGGCAACTTACCTTCTGTATGAGTTTTATTTTATTTCTACGAATTACGTATGTATGGTTACCTATGAATGCCCCATATAAAACATTTTTAACAAACGGAAAACCCTCAGGAGATGGTGTGATATTTAAGACATATGAATATGATTTAATGTATACCTATGATAAATTTTATCGTAAGTAATTGTCCTGCGTTATAAAACTAATAATAATATCGTCTTTATTCCAAGACATAGAATTTATGCCTTTATTTTCCATCCTTACACCTACATATAATAGAGGTAGACTTCTCGAATCTATCTATAAAAGCTTAAGAAATCTTACATTTAAAGACTTTGAATGGATTCTTATAGATGATGGCTCAATAGATAATACTGAAGAGATAGTTTTACCATGGATAGCTAATAACAACGATAATGGTTCTTTTGCAATTCGTTATATAAAAAAAAGTAATGGTGGAAAACATACAGCAATTAATCTGGGAGTAAAAGAAGCTAACGGTGAACTTATTGTAATACTTGATAGTGATGACACTTTACCATCAGATTCTTTAGAAACAATTGTTCAATACTATGAACAAAGCAAAAAATTTGAGAATTGCGGAGGAGTATGCGGATTAATGGCTCATCATAACGGAAAATTAATAGGTTCAGGATTTCCCAAAAATACTTTATATGAAAGTGTATTGAAATTTCGATATAAAGATAATGTAAAAGGAGATTTATTAGAGGTCTTTAAGACTTCAGTTATGAAAGAATTTCCTTTTCCAGAATTTCCAAATGAAAAATTTTGTCCAGAAGCTCTTGTGTGGAATAGAATAGCCAAGAAATATAAGCTGCTTTGTTTCAATAAAATTATTTATTATAGAGACTATTTAGAGAATGGACTTACAAGCAAAATAGTTAAGATAAGAATGAATAGTCCTATTGCTTCTACTATGACATATGCCGAAATGTTAAAATATGATATTTCTTTGATTTGGAAGATAAAGTCTGCAATTAATTACTGGCGGTTTAGGTATTGTATAAAAGATAAAAAAATGCAAGCGACCGAAGTAAAGTGGTTTTGGTTTATTTTCCAACCTTTTGGTTTATTAATGCATTTGAATGATAAAAAAAATCATATATGAAACAGGTTATTATCGATCCACGCTTGAAGTATAACTATGCTTCTTGGTATCTTTTAGGGATAGAAAAAATATTAAGAGGAGAGAGTATTATCTATGATGTAAATTCATTTAAAGAAATAAAATATGAAAACACTGCAGACTATAATAGTGGATTCGCCTTTATTATCAGAGATAAATCTCAAGAAAAAAAAATATTTATAGATACCGAAGACGTTGCAAAAATATTCTTAGACAGATATGAATGGTGTGACGTTTATGGAATGGTTAACCCAACTAAGGAACAATTAGAAAAATATAGTAAGTTATTAGCAATTGGTCCTGAATTTAGTGTAACACTTAGAAGTCGTTTAGTTACATTTCTACTTTGCATTAAACTTTTCTTCAAAGGATTTAAATTAACTTCAATCTCGTTTAAAGAATATCTCCGTGATTATCTCTATACCAATATTCGACGTCGCCCCATTGAAAAATATGAACATAAAATAGAAATCCGTTCAAATTATATTTTTCATGCTTCTACATTATGGTATAATCAATTTGCAGCAACTGATACAAATATGTATCGCGGAGAATTTTTAAAAGCTTGTAAAAAGGCTGACCTAGAAATTGAGGGTGAATTATTTTATGTTAAAAGTAATTCTGTATTAAAGGAAATGCCGGACTATCCTAAATATAAGGAAGAATACAAAGACTTTATCTATGAGAATCGCCTTTCGATGGACGAATATATTAAAAAGACCAAGGAGAGTGTGCTTGTATTCAATACACCAAGCGTATGCGAATGTCATGGGTGGAAACTAGCCGAATACCTTTGTATGGGAAAAGCAATTATCTCCACACCTTTAACACGAGAGATGCCTGCTGCTCTGGAACATGGGAAGCATGTACATTTTGTAAATTCTATAGATGAAATATATGATGCTGTGGTGAAGATTAATTCTGATGAACATTATCGCAAGCAGTTAGAAGAAGGGGCAAGAGAGTATTATGAAAAGTGGATTGCTCCAGAGATTGTCATTCAACGGTTATTAAAAAAGGTTGGTGAACAGCTTTGAATCTGAAAAGTAATTCAACTTTGCTGTCATTCCTGTCATTCGAAAGTAGGTTCCAACTTACTGGTTCTCATTTATTTATGTAGGAATGTTAAAAGTGACAGCAAATAGTTTTTAAACTTAATGTAGTATTCTTATTTGGAATACGATTAAAACAGGATTATTATTGTAGAATAAACGCAGCTGATAATGAGAATATTACAAGTCATAACATCTTTAGATATGGGCGGGGCTGAAACGTTGGTAGTTAATTTGATACCAAGGTTGCAGGCTTTAGGGAATACTGTGGATCTATGTATCTTTAATGGAAAAGAAACACCATTGACTCAGCGATTAAGAAAAGAGAGTCCACAGACAAAGATATATGCGTTAGGAAATGGGGTTTATAATCCTCTCTATATATTAAAGCTAATAAAGATAATGAAGAATTATGATATTGTTCATACGCATAATTCTTCACCACAATTATTTGTAGCAATCGCCAGTTTGTTTAGTCACATTAATCTTGTTTCTACAGAACATAACACATCAAATCGGAAACGAAATTGGAAGTGGTATCGTCCGATTGAAAGTTGGATGTATGGAAGATACAATCATGTGATATGTATCAGCAAGATTGCAGAAGAAAAACTTCGAGAATATATGGGAGGGGAATGGCTTAACGAAAGATCAAAAAGGTATTGGTCAATTACTACAATAAATAATGGAATAGATGTAAAAGCTATTTCAGAAGCTGTACCTTGTAAGGAACTATTAGACTTAAAAGAAAATCGTAAAGCTATCTTGATGGTTGCAGGATTCCGTAAACAAAAAGATCAAGATACAATTCTTAAAGCATTAACTTTATTGGATAAAAATAAATCTGAAGTTTGGTTTGCTGGAATTGGCGAACGAATGAAGAATGTTCAACAGTTAGCGAAATCATTAGGAGTAGATGATAGAGTTAGGTTTCTCGGATTAAGAACAGACATACCGAATGTTTTGAAAGCTGCAGATATTATCGTTATGTCTTCTCATTGGGAGGGATTAAGTCTTAGTAATGTTGAAGGTATGAGTGCACATAAGCCTTTTATAGCTTCTGATGTAAATGGTTTACGTGAAGTTACTAAAGGATATGGTATTCTTTTCCCTCACGAAGATGCAAAAACCTTGGCAAATGAGATTGAACAATTAGTAGAAAATAAAGAATACTATGATGAAATTACTGACCATTGTTATAATCGAGCATTAGAATTTGACATTAGTAAGATGGTTAATGGCTATGCTGATATATATAGAAATTTATTAAAATAATATTTCAAAATAATTTTCTTCAATATAATTGATAATCCATTTTCATTAATAGAATGAAAGATATTCAAAAAAAGAAGCTAATTAGGGTAACAACAGCTGACATTTCTTTAGATAGTTTACTAAAAGGACAATTAAAGTTCTTGAATCAGTACTTTGATGTCATTGGTGTTGCAAAAGATACTGGTCTTTTACAAAAAGTTAGTGAGAGAGAGGGTATTCGTGTTTTGAATGTTCCTTTAGAACGTCCAATTAGTCTTTTTAAGGATATTAAGGGCTTATGTTTATTATATCGTCTATTTAGAAATGAAAAGCCTTGGTGTGTTCACGCTAATACTCCAAAAGGAAGTTTATTAGCTATGATGGCTGCATGGTGTGCACGTGTACCAAATAGAATATATACTGTCACAGGTCTAAGATATCAAGGTGCTCGTGGAATTCTTAGATTTATTCTTAAGTCAATGGAAAGGCTTTCATGTCTTTTTTCAACAAAAGTTATCCCAGAAGGAAATGGAGTTTTACATTCATTGCGTAAAGATAAAATAACGAAGAAACCATTACGTGTTATATTGAATGGAAATATCAACGGTATAGATACTGAGTTCTTCAAACCTATTGAAAATGAAAATAAAGAAACAAGTAAAAAATTAAACTTCATTTTTATTGGCAGGATTGTAAAAGACAAAGGCATTCATGAACTAACAGAATGTATGAGACAACTGAATTGTAAATTAATTTTAGTTGGTTCATTTGAAGAAGATGATCCTATATCATTAGAAGATAAGAATTTTTTAACTACATCTGAAAAAGTTAAGTTTGTAGGATGGCAACAAGACGTTCGTCCATATTTAGCAGAAGCAGATGTACTTGTCTTTCCTAGCTATCGAGAAGGATTTCCAAATGTTCCTATGCAGGCTGGAGCAATGGGAATACCTTCAATCGTTACAAACATTAATGGTTGCAATGAAATTATTAAAGATGGATTAAACGGAAAAATTATTTCCGCACCATTAGAAGAAGGTTCTGAATCAATGCAAAAAGCATTATTAAGTACTATGAAATGGTTCATTGAACATCAAGAAGAATCAAAAAGAATGGGAGTTAATGCTCGCCCTATGATACAAGAAAGATTTGAACAAAAAGCTGTCTGGAAAGCTTTAAAAGAATTTTACGATGCTTTATAAGATTGCGCACCTCCTCCGTGATAAAATCCCTTGGATATGGGATATAATAGGAGTCCTCAATTCTTTATTATTTGGAATAAGATATGGAAAAAGAATGGAAAGTATAGCCAAGGTTCTTTTAAAATATTCAACTATTCCTATTATAGATAAAAAAGAAGATGGTCAAACACAGAAATATAAAATAGAAGAACTCTGCAAAGATAATGTATACTTATTAAATAAAATGTTTGTAGAACAACCTAAAACAGCATTTGATTTCTTTAAACCTCATAATTTTGATGAATCAACATTGTATAAATTAGCTAATGACAAAAGCTTTCTTGCATACATCGTCTCTACAGATACAAAAGTTATAGAACGAGTTTGTATTGGATATTTCTTTCAACGCAGCTTCTTTTGGGGCAGATCCTTCAGAGGTTATATGACGGATTATAGATGGCAAAGACGTGGGATCAATAAGTTAATGAATCTTTGCGCAACAGAAATATCTTCGCTATTAGATCTTCGCGTATTTGGAACAATAGCTCCAGAAAATATTGCATCTTTAAAATCAGCGCAAAATGCCAATGATGTTAAAATAATAGAAACCTTAGGTAATGGAGACTTTTTTGTTGAATACCTACCAAAGAAGAACTAATTAAGAAACAATATTGATAATAAGATCATTTAAAATTATGATATTAAAATGGCTCTTTGATAAAATAATGTCATTTATTGGGTTATTATTGTTAAGCCCTATTTTAGTAATCGTATCTATACTTTTAAAGGTGAAAATGCCAGGACCTATATTATTCTGTCAAAAACGTGTAGGGCAGAATGGTAAGTTATTTACGGTATATAAGTTTAGATCAATGACAGTTAAAGCTGAAGCATCAATTGCGAGTAAAGACTCTGAAGCAACTTCTATAGCTTCAACGGAACAAAGTAGGATAACTCCTTTTGGAGAAAAGCTTAGACGATATAAATTAGATGAATTACCAGAACTTTGGAATGTTCTTAAAGGAGATATGAGTTTTGTTGGACCTCGTCCAGATGTCCCTGGTTATGCTGATCAATTAAAAGGTAAAGACCGAGACATACTTAAATTAAAGCCTGGAATTACAGGACCTGCAAGTCTTAAATATAGAAATGAGGAAGAACTATTGGCTTCTGTTGATAATCCAACACAGTATAATGATGAAATAATTTTCCCTGATAAGGTCAAACTAAATCTTTATTATTTACGGAATTATTCATTTATAAAAGACATTCAAATGATTATCTGTACAGTTCTCGGTAAGAAGATGAACTATGCAGGTGAAATTATATAATTGTTATGATGGAGAGAAAATATTTATGTCTTGCCCATATGAGTGGCAACGAACAAAAGTTCATTCAAGAAGCATTTGATACAAACTGGATCGTGCCATTAGGACCGAATGTAAATGCATTTGAAGAAGAATTAAGCCGTTTTTGTAAATCTAAGCCTAATAATATAGATTTTTCTAACGAAGTTACCCACAAAGCATACAAGCACACAACAATAATCCAGATGAATTATGGCATAACGGATATAATGATTTGGAAGAAAAAGAAGTTGTTGCTTTATGCTCGGGTACAGCTGCCATTCATTTGGCACTGATTAACTTGGGTGTTAAGGCAGGCGATGAGGTAATTTGTCAGAGTTTTACTTTTTGTGCAAGCTCACACCCTGTAGCTTATCTTGGTGCAACTCCTGTTTTTGTTGACTCAGAAGTTGACACATGGAATATGTGCCCTGTATTACTTGAAGAAGCTATCAAGGATAGAATTGAAAAAACAGGTAAAAAACCAAAAGCCATCATTGCTGTTTACCTCTATGGAATGCCTGCAAAAATAAAAGAAATTATGAAAATTGCCGAACGCTATAATATTCCATTAATAGAAGATGCAGCAGAAGGTTTGGGTAGTCGTTACAATGGAAAGGTTGTAGGCACATTTGGCAATTATGGGGTAATGAGCTTTAATGGTAATAAAATGATTACTACATCAGGAGGAGGAGCCTTAATTTGTCCAAATAAAGAAGCAAAGAATCGTATTATGTTCTTTGCAACACAAGCGCGTGAGGCTTTTCCATACTACCAACACGAAGAGATAGGCTACAATTATCGTCTAAGTAATGTTTGCGCAGGCATAGGACGTGGACAAATGACAGTTCTCGATGAACACATTTCACATCACAAATTCATTGCTAGACTATACAAAGAAGGGTTTAAAGATGTGAAAGGTATTACCTTCCATGGGAATCCAGACGAAAATTATGATTCTAACTTCTGGCTTAACACCATAACAATTGATAAAGATACAAAGGTAGTTGGTCAAGCAAATGCTTATAAAGAAGCTATTGCTGGTGCTGTTGGTGGAGCAGCTGGTGTTGTTCATTCAACTGGAGCTGTTCATACTAACTGTGAGCCAAATACAAATGTAGAAGCAATGCGAATAGCATTAGATAAATTAGGTATAGAAAGTCGCCCACTTTGGAAACCAATGCACTTACAACCAGTCTATAAGAATAGTCCAGCTTATGTAAATGGTATTAGCGAAGAGCTATTTAAAACTGGTCTTTGTCTTCCATCAGGCCCTATGGTAAGTGAGGAAGATGCCAAGTTTATAATCGAATCAATAAGAAGGTCTATTGTTGAATAAAATTCTCTTCTACTAATAAGAAACTTTATGAGTGCGGAGAAGCTTCTAAAAGAATTAATTAAAAATGAGTTATGGGGAGGGATTCTAAGCTTTCCATCCTTAGATAAAAAGGACTTTTCTGACTTACAGAGAATTGCGAGTATGCAAACTGTTAGTGGATTAGTCTTTTCATCACTCATCAACAATAACATAAAACTACCACAGCAAGAAGCTTTAGCAGCTTTTGGTAGTTTAGAAAATATTAAGAAGACAAATCTACTTCTTAATAGCAACCTAATATTACTAACGGAGCTATTAGAAAAGCATGATATAAAGTTTTTTATTGTAAAAGGGCAAACAATTGCAAATTTATACCCTCACCCACTCCATCGAATAGGTGGAGATATTGACTTCTATTGTTTTCCAAATGATTTGGAAAAACTTATTAACATACTACATAAGGAATTAAAAGTAGAATTAGAGCGAGACGAATCTGAACAGCATTATAGTTTTCACTTCAATAAGACTTTATTCGAACTACACTTTACACTATTTAAGTTTGCAAATTCTGAAAACCAACAATACTTTGATAACTTAATAAATACAGAGCCCCTAAGTTATACTCTAATTGATAATAAGAAAGTTCCGATTTTAAGTCCAACGTTAAATCTCGCTTATACTTTTTTACATCTTTATCACCATCTTATAGAATTAGGTGTGGGACTAAGACAATTTTGCGATATAGCAGTCTTATGTTATACGGCTGCTATGGCTGAACAAGATCAGAATAAAGAGAGAAGTATAGATAAAGAAAGGCTTGCTGAGATTTTATCACACTTAGATTTTCAAAAAGCTTTCACAGCAATAGGTACTATTCTTGTTGACGATTTAGGATTATCTAAAAATTATTTTCCCTATACATTAACACAAAAAGACTATAAAAGAAAGAAATATATTTTAAGCGTTGTGTATAAAAGAGGAAACTTTGGTAAATATGGTCGAACGACGGAAGTAAGGTCTGGATTAAAGTATTATATTGAACAAACAGCAATAAAACTATCACACTATTATCACCTCTTTAATCTAAGTAAAAAGGAAAATATAGCCTTAATTTCGAAAGAAATACCGAAAAAGATTTTTGAAGCAATTAAAAGGTGATTTGTAAAATATAAAGCAACAGAAAAAAGAGAGTGTGTCATATTAGACACACTCTCTTTTATTTTTACTTACATTTTACACTATTTTTTTGAAGGATTCATTATCTCACGAGAACCTTCTTTCCATCAATAATATAAATTCCTGGACGCAAATCGCCTTTTTCTTTTGCCTCTTTTACCTTCATACCACTAATTGTATATATTTCATCTGTATCTTCTTTAGGAGAATCGATTTCAGTTATACCAGTAACAGTCTTTTTATCAATCAATCTTACATTTCTTAAATAATATCCCTCTCCAGATATCTGCAAACCATACTTATTAATTGTTTTAGCACTCTCATCGTCTAACTCAATAACGTATTGCTTTTCATCACGTGCAGCTGATAGGTTTATACTCTTGTTAACTTGTGGAAGTATTATCTTACCTTGCGATTCAACATCAAGAACAGTAAATTCTAATATTTGGTTACGGTATACTCTTTCGAACATCTCCTTAGGAATGATAACTTTATCTTTATTTATTTGCTTAAAGCCATTCCATATACTGCTTTCCTTTTTTTCGCTTGCTAAAGAGAATATACGTATATTTTCACCTTCTATATAACAACCCTCCTTTTTTAATTCTTCTAGCATATTTTTATCTGTAATGAAGAATGTTACCTGCGCATCATTTCTTGATAGTTGAGGTTTTAGCGTTGTTATGCTCTTACCATACTTATTATAAATATCAATAGAAGATAGTCCAACTTTACGATGTTTAGATGAAGAGAGCGTATCAATATCCAATATAAGTTTGTCTCCTATTTTAAGACTACCCAATCGTTTAGTAGGTATTTCTATTTTAGCTTTTGTCTGTTTCATATCACCAGGTAATGGCTGAGCACCAATCCAAATCAGCTTATTTGCACGTTTATAAACACGCATCCAGTCAATATCCATTACATAGTCCTTAGGCACTTTATTTATATCTCCACCATACTGAGGATCCATTTCTGGATAAAGTATACCACCACCTTTTCCGTCTGGTTTTCCTCCTATTTGTCCTGTAATAGCAACATCCCACACACGATCAATACCATTCTTGAAATTTTCTTTTCTCAAGAGAGCATTGTATCGATATGGATACTTATCTTTCATTGGCTTCATATCAGCAGAATCTACTGCCTCACCAGACGTTTTATAGTATGATGTAATGAAAACAGATCTTACTCTACCATCCAAGAGGAATGATACAGCTATATTACGAGAAGAATCACCTGGCTCAGGGTCAATCTGTGCCCCATAAACATGGAAATCTTCTGAAGGGTCAAACATTATTTCTTTTATTCTATCACTATAATTATTATGATTATATCCGTTTTTAAGTACATACTTTTTCTTATCTTGATCGTATCTTGTACCTAAATTATAATCTATACCATGTATGGATTGATGAACATAGCGTCGTTTTTTATCAATATTATCTTTTGCAAAGGTTCTTGCATCATCATGTACAAAGAATTCTTGCAAATCAATTTCAAAAGTACTAGACCCATTGCAATGACGAAGCCACAATGCCATCCAAGTACCAATAGAGAAAGGTATCTTGGCTTTTATCTCAATACGAGAGTAAAGTGGATAATAGTTGCCTCCATTCTCTGCATCTCTGCTAGAGAGTGCACCTGACCACCAACCATATTTTGTATAACCATGTTTAGGTTTTATAGGGTTTCGCATCTTTATACTATAATCAGTATTTGCTGGATCATCTTCGTATTTGCGGAGTCCTGTCTTTATAGGTTCACGAGTAGCACGAATAGATAATAAACCATTATTTACCGTTACCATTTGGTCGCGATATATCTGAGCATTACCTTGTTTCTTGTTATTACCATAAAGTTCATAACTATAATGTTTTGTTTTATCACCATAGATTCCCCATAAACTTTTATTTATAATTGTTCCATTAAACTCATCACCTCCATAATAACTCCACCCCACTAATGAAGGGACAACTCCTTGATTTTTCTGTGCTGAAAGTCCTAAATGAACTAAACTTAAAGCACAAATAGTAATTACTACTTTTTTCATATGCTTTTATTTTTATATGTGAAGAGTAGTTGTAAGCTACTCGTGTTATGTGATTATTTGAAGAATTATCCTCGTGAAATAGAAAGGTATTTAAAAACTTAAAGAATAAGACTATTATAATGTCAAATTTAAAGAGGTTATAACCTTTGGCTGCAAATTTACAATATTTCCAATAAACAAAGGTTACATAAGTGTTTACACGAGTGTAAAATAAGCGTAATTTACCGAAATAATTTTTACAGTTTGTTGATGAATATAAAAAAAGCTATCTTAATTGTTTAATATTATTTACATGTGTTTTGTAATATAAAATGCAGAAGTAAATATAAACAAGCAATAGGATTTATGGAAAAAGATGAGCATATATCAAAGTAAATTACTATATTTGTAGTTGTTTGTTGTGTGTTATATCTTACACCTATGAAAGAAAACAATAGATAAATTATGGAAAATATAGAGAAGGCAGTACAGTATGTTCTTAAAAAAAAGGAATATCAACTAGAAAAGCTTACACATTTCTATTTCACTTCTAACGAAGATATAAATAGCTATATAAGTGGTAATAAGAGTCGAGCTATTATTGGTCTTAAATTAGAAAGAATTTCTAATTGGCAACATTGGAATTTTATTTATTCTTTTTTTAAAGAGAATAAACTAGATCATTATTTATTAGCATTATCAACATATTATGCAATAGAGTCTATTACATGGGATTATTTTTTAGGAACAACAGTTGAACAATATAAAGAATCTATTTCTTTCATAAATGCGATTAAGTATCTTGCTCAGGCATTGCTTTTAGGCTGGGATTCTATAGCATTAAAATTAGGAGATGTGTTATTAAAGATGCTTTACGGCAAACAATATAAAGGATGGAATTCTGCATATAAACACCCTTGGTTTATGTTATCAATATTTTGTAAATGGCAAGGTATAGAACTTGATTACACTCGTTTAAATTTTCGTAAGGAGATGGGTGTATATGAAAAAGCTATTCAATATTGGAATACTAAAGATAAAACCTTGCTAACTGAAATTGTAAATGAAATGGTTAGTTTTCATATTTTAGAATCAGATGAAGATGAATACAAAAATCATATTCCAGACTTCCCATCTTCTGATTATTTTGTATTCCTTATAGATATTCTTCTTTGGTTAAATATTCGTGAACGCATAGGACTTCCTGAGTATATTCCCAATAATGAGCTTATGAAAATGCCTATTAACAATTATAATACGCTAAAAATAGACGTTCCAAAAGTAGAATTAATAGAAAAAGCTAAAATGAAATTACAAACGGAATATCCCAATGCAAATATATTATGATAGAGATTTTATTAATGCATATGAAGTTGTAATGAAAAGAATTATCCTTTGAATTTAGAATATAAGAAAAAGTATATACTTTACAAAAAAAACGTAATTACATTTTTCAAAAAATGTAATTACGTTTTTTAAATTTATAATTATTATTTATGTACTTCTATTTTCAAGAAATAAGTAGTCCTCCCTTAAAAACCTAATATTCCTCTGATTCATAGTATATTATCCTGTAAATTATTTGCTTATATCTGCAAGTTTTTGGGTTCATCCGACATTTCGAGTGTTACGGCAGTCATGCAGTGCATAGAGTCTTAGTGTAAAGTACCTCTCCTCCCTGAATCCATAGGCATTTCGTTTCATTACTTTAATCTTGTCATTGATGCCTTCGACTTTTCCTGTTGATAGATGGCAATCGTACCAAGTAAGGATTCCTTTCTTATAGTTTCTTACGATAACAGCCATTTTCTGTAGTTGAGCTATCTTGCTTTGTTCTGCCTGCCTTATCCAGTCATCAAGCACTTTTTCTGCCATATCTTTCGTAGATTGCGACCATATCTGATGCAGTTGTTCCTTCAAATAGTATGCTTTTGACAATGGCTCATTCATAGCTAAAGCATTCTCAAGCCTTGTCTTGTGCTGTTTATCAAAGATGTCTGCACCATTGCCCAGTAGCAGATACCTTGTTCCTTTGAGTACTTTACGCTTATTTATATCTTTTTCCATACTATAAACTTTACGTCTGATATCGTCAAGTCTCTCGTTCATTAACTTCACTACATGGAAATGATCAAACACATGTACTGCATCGGGACAATTCTCCATGACAGAGGCTATGAAAGCCACAGACAAGTCTGTTGCCACATGTTTTATCTTTATATTCTTACGTTTGACTTTCTGCCAGAATTTCTTCAGAGCTTTCGTACCCATTCCATCGCCAACATAGATTACCCTGCCATTATCCAAATCCACGACGATGGTCTTATAAACATGTCCTTTCTTAACAGCAAACTCATCTATACCAATATTATCCACCTTATCCAAAGATGGAGGGCTATAATGACGCTCAAGGTAAGAGGAGTGTATTTCCTTTACCGTATCCCATGACATTTGCTATGTCCTCTCATTTTTTGACCATTAAGGATAGATTTTCAGAAAAAAAAACTATATTTGTAACCGATTACATTACTTAACCTAAACGCCCCTGCCTCGGTAAGGCGTTCCCTTAATAAAGGGTAAATGGAGAGGCAACGTTGAACAATGAAAAACAATTTTACTAAAAGTATGTATGCAGCAGTTGCTGCGCTGTTCTTTGCTATACCGCAGCAAGGACTTGCACAAAGTGTTTATAACCTAAAGATTGCTGGTGTTGCTGTCACTTCGGCTAACTGCGACGACCTTAGCACGATAAAGGGTGTAACTGGTAAGGCGAAGTACAACAATGAAAATAAGGTGTTGACTCTTGATGGCGCAACCATACATGCCACAACAACACATGGACTTGAGAACAGGGTTGACGGACTTGTTATTCGTGTAAACAAAGAAAGTTCAATTATTTCTGATAATCATACTGCAATATGGAATATGGACAAAGAAGTGTCTATAATAGGCGATGATAAACTTATACTAACAGGTTCGACAAAAGCAACTGACGATAAATATAACAAGGCTGTTTTCAACCAAGGCTCTATTATGATAAAAGATTGTAGCGTGGAAGCAACTGGTGGAAGCAATGGGCTCTATGGTGGCTATTGGGTATTCGATAACTGCGACGTGCGTACTAAAGGTGGTGCCAAGAGTAATAGCTCTCACAAAGGTAGTATTGGTTGGGTATGGGACAATCCGCCTGTCTTTACTAATTGTGCAATTACTTCGCCTACTGGAACCTATTGGGAAGAAATTGAAGAATACGAATATCCTTACTTCTATCTTTATGGTGCAAACCGAGAAGTAGTTACTGATTGGGTTGTAATCACCAAGGGTGCTTCTGGCATTAAGTCAGCTAATATGGATACAACTGCTAAGAAGAAAGGTATATACACATTAGACGGAGGGCGAGTAAATCAGAAGCTCAAACATCTACCTGCAGGTATCTACATTGTAGATGGACAAAAGACAGTGAAGAAATAAAAAGTTTATTTCCAGTTTCATTATCACACGATCAAGTAACAGGAGACCTCGCTCGTGGGGATTTATTTGAAAATACAAAAGCCGCTTCAGGAGTTTCTTAGGCGGCTTTTAAGTGTATTTTTATATTGCTATATTTCTCAAGGCAGATAATGGGCAACGTATTTAAAGATTAATCAGAGAAGTTGCTTTCTGCGATAATCGGTTGGAGTTATGCCGCAAACATTCTTTAATGCTCTAACAAAGTTAGGATATGCATCAAAGTCACATTGGTCGGCTACTTCTGTAAAAGTTATATTGGGGTCTTTCTCCACCAGATTGCAGGCTTTCTTAATTTTAAGATGTTGAATATAAGCTGATGGTGCATAACCCGTCAATACATTTATTTTACGATAAAACTGACGAGGACTCACACATTTACGAAGCTATTATCGGTACATCTGTTTCTTTGTTTCGGTTTAGCTGCATATACACTAAACTTGTTACTTTGCTAAGGAAACGTAAATCAGTTTCTTTAGACAAATCGGTTTCTTGGTCTGTACCTTTCTTGCTACTTACCAGTATTTTTGTAAACTTCTCCTGTAACAATTTACGCCCTGCCAATAATTTCTCTACTCGAATACGCAGTTCATCAGTATTGAAAGGTTTTGAAAGATAAGCGTCAGCACCAGCTTCTATACCTTTAATACGTTCTTCTTCAGTTATCTTAGCTGTTACCCCGATAATTGGAACATGATTGACGACATCGTTCCCCCATACTTGTCGGCACAATTCTAAACCATCAATGCCAGGCATCATCAAGTCGGTAATGATAAGGTCAGACATAAGGTCTAATGTTTTTTCCAATCCTTCCTTTCCATTCCCAGCATAGGAAATAGCATAGCTTTGGGAAAAGAGTGAACCAATGTAAGTCGCTATATCGTAATTATCTTCAACGATAAGTAAACGACATGTATTGTCATTTTCAGTACTATCAGTAGGAGTTTCTGCGGTTTTAGGAAGAAGCGGCTCATTAGTAATTGCCTTGAGTGACATTTGTTGTTGACAACTTACAGGAACAAAAGAGGGTTCTATCCTATACTACGATGATTTTTCTCTCATAGGTTCTATATAAAGGAACCTGAAGAATGAAGATTCGACCGTTCAAGTGGTGGTCTAGTTGTCAATAGGAAAGTTGTAAAGACCAAAATTCTCATCGTGAGAGACCCAACAGGTATCAATACTACAACCAGCAACTCTGTAGCTCCACAAGAAATCTATACTCTTAGTGGTGTGAAACTCAATGGGAACGAAAAAGACTTGTCAAAGGGTATCTACATCATTAACGGCAAAAAACCGTAAAGAAGTAGTCAAAAGAATTATCATCATGGTATTAAATTTATATACCATGGGTGATTATACATAAATAGTTTATACCAGAAGATTCCATATAACAAATAAAGCCAATTGAAAAACATTTTGTACTTTTGCATTCTCTAGTTGAACACCCCTAAATATCATAAATAGCAATTATGCTGATAATTCAATTCTGTAAAAGGTCTTGAGGAGAATGCTATAAAATACTAATTATTTAGATACCATCAAATATTCAAAAGTTAACCTAAACGCCCAAACCTTCGACACGGCGTTACTCTATCAAGAGTTTCAATAGGGAGGTATAAATTTAAATGTATAAAACATTACTTAAAGACAAATGTGCAATAGTTATTGTATTATTTATCGCAATGTTGACACTAACATCACCAGTTCAGGCGCAAACCATGTACGATCTCTGGATTTCTAACTCACAAGTAAGCTCAAACAATTGTAATGATCTCTCGATGATAGCTGGAGTTAGCGGAAAAGTAAGTTATGACCCAGAAACCAAGACCTTAACACTGGAAAATGCAACTATCAATTCTGGAGAAAATGATGCAATTTCTTCAAAAATTGATGGACTAACAGTAAAAGTCATCGGCACTAATAATCTAACCTCAATACGTACAGCTGTTGGATTTAGAGCTCCAATGTTTATCACTGGTGGTGGAACCCTCAATGTAGAAGGTGGAGATAATTGTGCTTTCTTTGCAATGGGAACTGATTTGACCATTGACAATTGTATCGTAAATGCAAAAAGTGGTAAATATGGTATCACCGGAAATGACGGCATGATAGAGCATGTAACTATCCAAAATGCTACGGTAACAGTAGAAGGTAAAGAAACCGGTTCGATACTTGATATAGCATCGCTTACATTAAATGGCTGCAGTATTACTCAACCAGTTGGAGCTGTCTATAATCCATCTATGCGTTGTGTAACAGTTGGTAACAATGTGGTAAAAAGTAAGATTGTTATAACGAAAGATCCTACTGCAATCGCTACACCAGTTGTGAATGCAGTAGCTCCAAAAGGTATTTACTCTATGAGTGGAATGAGATTGGATAAAGATTTGAAAGACCTTCCAAAGGGAATCTATATTGTGAATGGTACGAAAGTTGTAAAAAAGTAGCCAGAAACAGTTTACAAGTAATACGTAATTATGTATTACGATAGAATTATAAAAAATTAGAAAGATAGATAGGATATAACAATCTACAAATTTCTATGCGAACATAAATTCGAAATAAATAAGTCGTGTAAAAAATTATAATTACAAAATCAGAAAATATAATTATAAAATAAAAAAATGTAATTACATTTTCGATGTAATGTAATTACGTTTTTTCTAAATGGTCTTATTAATTTTTAAATATGTTGAGAGTGTTTTCTAACATTAACAAAGAGAGATAAGTTCAATATAATTAATTTTTCATTTTCGACATTCAGTTCCACAATTCTTCACACGACTTTCTTTTGTCTCGAACTCACACTAATCTAAGCAAGAAAGCCTTAAACGTAAAGTCGCCACAGTATTTCTTACTGTGGCGACTTTATATATTCTGCAGTTAGAGAGAAAAGTAATGTTAGATTATACTTCGAACACCATACCTTCGTTGGTAAGGAAACTATTAGGAAAAATAGCCTTTGCCTCGCTTAAAAGTACATCTTCGTTTATATAACGTGCGGAATAATGGCCCAAAAGTAATTTTCCGACACAAGCTTCATGAGCTACTGTTGCAGCTTCTTGCGATGTGCTGTGATAATATGTTTTTGCACGGTCCTTATGTTCGCTAGCATAAGTACTTTCATGGTAGAGCACATTTACACCACTCACCTTTTTATATAGCTGCTTCATATATCTTGTATCAGAACAATAGGCATAGCTACGTGGATTGTCTGCTGGGGTTGTAAGACGATTATTAGGAATAATGTCTCCATCAATAGTAGTCCAATCTGCTCCGGCCTTTACATTATTGATTTGACTGATAGGAATATTGTAGTAATCTATCATATCACGGCGAATATGCGGTGCTGTAGGCTTTTCGCGAAACAAAAATCCGCAACAAGGTACTCGATGTTCTAATGGAATCGTTTCTACCGTAAGACTTTTGTCTTCATAGATAACATTTGTTTCTGTCGTATCTACAGGGTGGAAAGTAACTTTATATTCAAGACCTTTACAGAATAGTTCCATTGAGAGCTTAAAATAGTCTTCAAACTCTTTCGGTGCATATATCTGAAGAGGCGCGGTACGTCCTGTCATACCAAAAGTAGAAATCATGCCGAATAGTCCAAAACAATGGTCGCCATGAAGATGCGAAATAAATACTGCTTGTACTTTCGAGAAATGCACCTTTGATCGACGCACTTGAATTTGCGTACCCTCTCCGCAATCTATCATAAAAAACTTACCACGTATTTCTACTATTTGACAAGTTGCATTATGATGGAGCGTGGGTAAAGCACTTCCACAACCCAATATATGTATTTTAAAAGGAGTCACGACTATTTCTTACGCTCGAATACAAATATCCCGGCTTTATTTTCAAGTGCCATTGAGTCTGCGCCAAGTTCTATCACGTCGAAAGTATCTCTTGACAGCAAAAGTTTGCCATTGAATATCTTCCATGATGTCCATACATTCTTCTCTGACTGAAGTATAGATGTTACTTCCCCACCCTCTTTTATTTCAAAGTTTTTATCAAGACTTGTCCAATTCCCAAGTAACGATGTTATGTTAATTGCATTACGTAAAATCATATCACCATACTCTTTATAAGCGATTACAGCAAAACGATCACCACTGAGTTTGCCACCTTTTACAACTTCAGTAGTATCGTTAGGATTTTGAATAATCTCTAATGTATCACCCGCATCGGTCAATAACAATATAGAGTTCATACCGCCATCAAGCATTGTACCATAGATGGTTGTATCGCCCGCATTAAGCGAATCAGTCTTATTAGCAGTTGGACTTATTACTTTGTTTGCTTTATCGTTCTTACAACCAGTAAAAATTGTTGCTATCAGTGCAAAAACAATTATTATTTGCAATCTTTTCATATTATTAATATTAAGTAATGTTACTTGTTTTTTCTATGTTTTTTGCTTCATCCCATAGTTTATCCATTTCTTCCAAAGTCATATCTTTCAATTCTTTACCAAGTTCCTTTGCCTGTTTCTCAACATATGTAAAGCGTGATATAAACTTTTGATTAGTATGTTCGAGAGCATTGTCAGGATTGAGTTTATATAATCGAGCAGCATTGATAACTGAAAATAGGAAATCTCCCAACTCTTTTGTTGAGTTCTCCTTATCTTCTCGTGCCAATTCTACTTTCAGTTCTTTAAGTTCTTCGCTTACTTTTTCCCAAACATCTTCTTTCTTTTCCCAATCAAAACCAACATTTCGGGCTTTATCTTGTATTCTATATGCCTTTATAAGACTGGGCAGTGAGTCAGGAACTCCAGACAAAACCATCTTATTACCTTCTCTTTCTTTTTGTTTTCGCTGTTCCCATGTAGATTCAACTTGTGTCGCAGTAGACGGTACATTACCATTTGAAGAGGTTGCTGCTTGACTATCTGTATTTAATTCGTCCTTATAAACAACCTGACCTTGTTTGTTAATTGCCATTTTATCATCATCAACTATCCATCCGGTCCAATCTATAAAATCATGACGGAACATCAGTTTATCCGATTGAGCATTACAAACGTCAGCAATATCGAAATCGTTTGTTTCGCTACCAAGCAACGCATAAAATACAACGTGCTCCATAACATCACCGAGTTCTTTACAGATATTCTTCTTGTCGTGCTTCATCAAAGCATCAGCAAGTTCAAACGTTTCTTCTATTGTATTGGGACGCAAACTTTCAAAGGTTTGTTTCCTATCCCATGGACATTCCTTTCTCAATCGTTCTTGTATATCAAGCAAACGTTCAAATGCCGCAATTTTTTCTTCTTTTGTATGCAATCTTATCAAATTTAAAGTTAAAAGAAGTACAGTGTACTGCTAATTGTTATGCAAAGATACAGATTTCAACTGATTTTTTCGTAAATTTGCATCGTTTTTAAAGATAATAAAGAAATAATAATATACAACTTATGGAATTAGCAAGTAAGTACGACCCACAAAACGTGGAAGCGAGGTGGTATGAGTATTGGCTCAACAATAAACTTTTCAGCTCTAAGCCAGACGGACGTGAGCCTTATACTGTGGTTATACCACCGCCCAACGTAACGGGAGTATTGCATATGGGACATATGCTCAATAACACCATTCAAGATATTCTTGTACGTCATGCACGTATGGAAGGAAAGAATGCTTGCTGGGTTCCTGGTACTGACCACGCTAGCATTGCTACCGAAGCGAAAGTTGTAAACAAACTCGCACAAGAAGGAATAAATAAAGCCGACCTTACAAGAGAAGAATTTTTAAAGCACGCATGGGCATGGACTGACGAACATGGAGGTATTATTTTAAAGCAGTTACGTAAACTTGGTTGTTCATGTGATTGGGAACGTACTGCCTTTACAATGGACGAGAAGCGTAGCGAAGGTGTTATTAAGGTATTCTGCGATTTATATAAGAAGGGCTTAATCTATCGTGGTGTACGCATGGTGAATTGGGACCCTAGTGCAGAAACTGCTCTTTCCGACGAGGAAGTTATTTACAAAGATGAACATTCAAAGCTTTACAATCTTAAATATTACATTGCGCCAGAAGACCAATCTAAGGTTGAACGCAAACATGACGACAATGTGATGCATAAAGATGAAAAGGGTTATTACGCAGTAGTAGCTACCACACGTCCAGAAACTATTATGGGCGACACAGCTATGTGTATCAATCCAGACGATATAAAGAATACTTGGCTGAAAGGATTGCGTGTTATTGTACCATTGGTAGGTCGTTGTATTCCTATCATAGAGGACTCGTATGTAGATATTCAGTTTGGTACGGGTTGTTTAAAGGTTACTCCTGCCCACGATATCAACGACCACGCACTCGGTTTGAAGCACGGCTTAGAAACCATTGATATATTTAATGATAATGGAACATTATCCGAAGCTGCTGGCCTATATATTGGTAAGGATCGTATGGAGGTACGCAAGCAAATTGCCATTGACCTTAAAACTGCTGACTTAATGGAGAAAGTGGAAGATTACGATAATAAGGTGGGCTACTCTGAACGTACTAACGTGCCTATCGAACCGAAGCTTTCAACACAATGGTTCTTGAAAATGCAACATTTTGCAGACATCGCACTCGATCCTGTAATGAATGATGAGATTGAGTTCTATCCAAAGAAGTACAAGAACACCTATCGTCATTGGCTGGAGAATATAAAGGATTGGTGTATCAGCCGCCAACTTTGGTGGGGACATCGAATCCCTGCCTATTACTTTAAAGACGAAAGTGGCAAACCTACAACTGTGGTAGCAGAAACCGACGAAAAGGCACTTGAACAAGCAAAGGTTTTAAATCCTAACATAACAATGGCTGACTTGGAACAAGAAAGCGATTGTCTAGATACGTGGTTCTCTAGTTGGTTATGGCCAATCTCAGTATTTGATGGAATTAACAACCCCGACAATGAAGAAATAAAGTATTATTATCCAACGAGTGACTTAGTTACAGGTCCAGATATAATTTTCTTCTGGGTTGCTCGTATGATTATGGCTGGCTATGAATACCGCCAGACTTTCCCATTCAAGCACGTTTATTTCACAGGCATCGTGCGCGACAATATCGGACGAAAGATGAGTAAGAGCCTTGGCAATTCTCCCGACCCATTAGAGTTAATAGATAAATATGGAGCTGATGGTGTACGTATGGGAATGATGCTTTCTGCACCAGCAGGTAACGATATATTATTTGATGAAAGTCTTTGCGAGCAAGGACGTAACTTCAACAACAAGATATGGAATGCCTTCCGCCTTGTTCAAGGTTGGGAAACAGCAGATATAGAACAGCCCGAAGCTAATAAAATAGCTATAAAATGGTTCGATTCAAAGCTAAAAGAAGTGAATTCTGAAATGGAAGAACAATTCAAGAGCTATCGCATATCAGAAGCTTTGATGACAGTTTACAAGCTTTTCTGGGACGAGTTCTCAAGTTGGTACTTAGAAATGATTAAACCTGAATATGGCAAACCCATTGACAAGCAGACCTACGACGCAACGCTCCGTTTCTTTAATACCCTCTTGAAGATGCTACACCCATTCATGCCATTCATTACAGAGGAACTTTGGCAACACATCTACAATCGTAACGAAGGCGAAAGCATTATGTTGGAGAAACTCGAATTGGCACTTCCTACCAACGAAGAAAAGACTTTGATTGCCGAAATAGAGAATATGAAGCAAATAGTTGGCGGCATTCGCACCGTTCGCAACCAAAAGAACATTGCTCCAAAAGTATTGCTTTCTTTAGAGGTTGTGGGTAAAAACAACTATGAGGCATACAACTGCGTGATTGCGAAAATGGGCAATCTCGAAAGCATTAATGTAGTAAACGAAAAGAGTTCTGACGCTTCTGGCTTTATGGTCGGCACTGACGGTTTTGCAGTTCCGCTTGGAAACCTGATTGATGTAAAGGCTGAAATCGAGAAATTAGAAAAGGAACTTGCGCACTTAGAAGGTTTCTTGAAAGGTATAAAAGCAAAACTCTCTAATGATAACTTTGTTGCACACGCTCCCGAAGCAGTGATTGCTAAGGAACGTAAGAAGCAAAGTGACTCGGAAGAAAAGATAGAAACCATCAAAGCAAACATAGAAGAACTACGCAAGAAATAAGTTTCGTTTACACTGAAACAATATTTACGCATACGATTTCTACGATGTTCGTATCGTAATAAACAATAAAAACGGAGAAGTTAAAATTTGAACTTCTCCGTTTTGTT
>NZ_BAKF01000007.1 GCF_000614025.1 Prevotella aurantiaca JCM 15754 | reverse complement strand
ATAAAAACAGAAAATTATAATTATAAAATTTATTTTTTTTATTAAAACTTTCGTAGAGTATAATTACTTCTTTTTCGAATCAATAACTCTTATCTCTAAAAGTGCTTGTTACTACTTAGTTCTCTTTCTGATAGATAAGACAATCTGGATTATTTGAATTCATTTCATCCAAACTATACCATAAAGTTAGCTTATTTCCATCTATTTTATAGTAATGTTCGTATGTCCAATTAGATAATTTTATACCCAAACCCTTTACAAATACAAATAAATGGCAATTATTTTCTGTATAAAAAACTCTCTTTTTCCCTCCCGGTACGAAATCATAACCAATAATGTCTCCATTAGACATAAATATAAGTTTCTTATTTTCTGAATTATTGGAATTTATTTGCTTCCAAGTACCCAGCAAACGAGTATCCATTTCTTTCTTTGTTAAATCTGGCTCTTTTTCTTCGCATGAAGCTAACGTAAATACTAAAAGAGAGCAACAAAGCAACCAAGAAAAAAATCGTAAGTGTTTCATATCAATGATTTTTTATTAAACTTAAGTTTTGTCTATATTGTGTCAGACTATAATGAACAACTGCAAAGATAATAATTTATTCTGATACCCCCTTTTTTTATTTTTTAACACCTTTACTTGCGATAGATGGGAGCAAATCATAAAATCTACTTTGAAAGAAAAGTTTACTGCGTATTCTTTTTCTGTGAAAAAAAATAGAACTTTCTATTTATCTTACCATTAAAGGTTCGTTCAATACTGTTTACTTCTTCGTAGAGGACAGGAATTTTATAACTTTCCAGTCTATCTTTTAGGAAGGTTATCAATTCCTTTCTCTCATAATTATGATGTGGCACCACCAATAATTTTAATATTTCGCCTATCACAGGATGCTCTGCAGAAATACATACACAATCTTTCACTGTGGGAAATGCCAACGCTACTTCTTCTACTTCTGATGGTGCAATTTTATAGCCACCAATATTTATTGTATCATCGCCGCGACCTTGTAAACGAAGTCTGCCTGTATCATCAATATACCCTAAATCTGCAGTTTTAATTACTCCATCACGCATAACAGCTTCTGTAGCTTCTTCATCATTCCAATAACCTGTCATTAGTGTTGTTCCTTTGCAAGCCACATGACCATCATCGGTAATAAAGAAAGAGGAATGTTTCATCGATTTTCCTACGCAACCAGCAAGACTTTCGCCATCGTTATAATCGTAAGTGGAAATTATGCCCGTTTCCGTTGAAGCGTAAGTATTATAAAGGCGACTCTTTGGCAGCAATTCGCAAAACTTCTTCATATCAGAAGCAGCCATAGGAGCAGCTCCAGTTTCTATAAAGTCTATTTTATCTGCAAGTTTTTTAAGTTCTTCCTTCCATAAAGCAATCAGCATACGGATTGCAGCAGGCACCAAAAACGTAGCAACCTTATTGGGTATAGTATCAATAGCCGTAAAGAAAGACTTTATATCTTTCATACCATCGATTATTTTAATCGTTCCACCGACATAGATGGTTGGATAAATCTTCGACAGACTACCGATATGATTTAATGGTCCATTGATAATAAATGTAATATCATGGTTGAATCCTTGCGAAAGTACAAGATTTTCTGCATTGGCCCATATAGTTTGATGACTTATCATTACTGCTTTTGCGTTACCCGTAGTTCCCGTTGTAAACAAGATATCGGCAACTTCTTTTGGAACTGTTCCTTTTTCCAGCAACTTTGAATAATCGTCAAACTTTCTTGTTGGAAGGTCCTTATGTAAAGGAACAGCAACTGCACCTGCAAGATGAATGGCAAAATAAGAAATAAGGAATTCTGCCGTAGAAGTAGCTATGAGAGGTACCAATCGTCCCTGCCAGTTTTCCATAGAAGCAGCTTTCACGCTTACAGCTTTATATAACTGCGCATAAGTATAAGCCTCATCGCCACAGATGAGTGCTATTTTATCAGGAAAACGTTCGGCATTCTCGCGCAACTTATCTTCAATCACCATCTTTATTCAGTTTCCGTTTTACAAGTTCAACAAGACTATCCAGAGTCTTGAAGTTTTTTGGTGTTACGTCAGCACGATTCATTTCGACACCATACATATCAGAAAGAACCATCAATATGGTTGTTATGCCAAGCGAATCGAGTTCTTGAAATAAGAAATCAGAGTCGAAATCCACAATTGGCAACACCTCTTCTAATCTTTTACGAATATCTTCTTTCATATTTTCTTGTTATTTTTATTTGAATAAACGCAGGAAAAATACTTCTTCGTATTCCTCACCCACAATTTACAGAGAAAATACCTTTGCGTCTTCTATTTCCTCTTTTTCTATACTATCAACAACACATAGGTTGTTGGCTATATCCTTCGCACAATGAGTTAACAATGCACGTTTAATCTCGTCTTCTTCGTATACCAACACCTTTGTTGAACGATGTACTAATGCATAAAGCAAAGCAAATTCTCCGTATCCACCATTCTTAACCAATACAATAGGGTGTTCATCATGTGTATCTACCCATCCGGCATAGTTGTTATTTCGCTTCAAACTTTTGCGCACAGAACGATAAATATCAACACCTTTATAGCGATAACGATCTTGAACAAGATGAGAGAAGTAAGCTGCTGTTTCAATCTTCTTTGTTGTGGCAGCATATTCCTGCTTATAAAAACGATATACCTTTGAAGTAAGTTCAGAGTAAGAAATATCTCCTTCAAACTTTATACGTTTATAGGCTTTTATCGTAATACTTCCTTCGAATACTTGAATACTATTTTGGGGAAGAACTACATTCAAACCATGAATTATGAAAGGTTGAATATCCAGCTGATAACGTTGTGCCAACAAGAATGCCCCCTTATGGAAACGACAAATTGAAGAATGGTCGTTGCGTTTTCCTTCTGGGAAAATTACAAGACTATATCCTTGTTTTATGTAGTTTCCTATCATCTCGTCGTTGATAGAGTCTTTATTTTCTAAAGTAATAAAACCATTCCATTTATAGATTTTACGAATGACAGGATTACTACTTACCTTCCCATTTGAAACAAGAATTGTTTTAGGACTTAAAGCCATAAAAACAGCAGAATCTAACATCGACTGATGATTACTAACTATAATAGAAGGGGCAGCAAAAGTTTCTTCAGTAACTCCTTCTACAAGAAAACGAACATGCGGAATATTTTTTAAATCAAATAAAAATAAACGTTGCTGATAACGTCTTAGCCACATGCGACGTTTTTCCGAAGATGGTAACAGTTCTAAAAGAATAAATCCCAAAACATATACTGAAATTAACTGTGTAAAGAAAACAAAAGCACTGTATCCCATCACCAACAGATTTAAAATAGAAATAGGACGCTGTCTGTACTTTCCTGACGACTTCACCAAAAAATTGAATATAAGCGGAGGGAATATATAAGCCATCAACACCACTGAAAACATTCCCGCTATTGTTACTTCTGCTAAAGAATGCAATGCAGGATGATCTGCCACGATTAAAGTGCCAATACCAATAAACATAATCAACGCAGAAATGATAATTGATTGTTTATACGATGCAAGCATCTTACGACGATATGCATACTCGTACATTGCTCCTTCTGTCATGAATATTGTATAATCATCACCTTGTCCAAAGATAAATGTTGCAAGAATGATATTGACGATATTAAACTGCATTCCAAATAATGCCATAATACCTAATATCCACAACCAGCTTACTGCCATCGGAATAAAAGAAAGCAATGCCAGTTCAAGATTACCAAACGATAGCCACAAAAAGAAGAACACAATGAAACCACAAGCAAGACCAATGTAATTAAAGTCATTAGACAAATGATTGGCTATAGCACTATTCATGCTCATAATATCAAAGCTAAAGCTATCTTTATCCGAGAGAGTTTTTTTTACTTTCTGAATATCTTGCTCCTTTACAGAAAGCACATTAACGACATTATATTGTTTCCCAACACTATCAACACTAAGGTTTCCTGCAAAAATTGAAGTTGTTAGCGGTGAAAAATAGGAAGCTGATTGTGGTTGAAAGCTTTTGTTCAATAAAGCATAATAGTCATTAAAACTATCAGCCGCAAAACCTTCTGTTTGCATAGCAGAACGTAACGAAGTGGTAAGTTTCTCTTTATTTCGCATTAAAAAGTCTTGCCACAAAGCCAATCTGCGTTTCTGTTCAACAGTAGAAACAATAAACTGACTACAAGAACTATAATCATGTACATCTTTATTCTTTACCAATTTATCAAGAATGGGCTGCAATCGAAGATTTTTATCTAATGCTCCATCCATTGTAGAATCGGTTGCTACTGCATAGATCTTTTGAAATTCACCATTAGCTGTCATCATTCGTTGGAAATAAGCCATATCAGCCTTTTGTTCCTCCGTCATATAATTGATGTTAGCCATATTGGCATCAAACTTTGTTTGAAAACTAAAATAGCCGAAAACAATAGTGAGAACGATAACAATGCCAACGAAGATAGGCTTATTCTCTAAAGAAATATCACTCAACTTATTTAAGAAGGTATGCTTTACTTCCTTTGTTTCTTTTGAAACATGCGGCAGATAAATAAGTACAAAAAGAATCGTACCTATTAAAAGGAAAGAACTGAAGAGTCCTAAGTCTCTCAAAGCTAATGATTGTAATGGAACCAAAGCTAAAAAGGCACCAACAGTCGTAACATTACCTACTAAGAGCGGCATAATAATCTCTCGTAATGCCTTTTTCTTTTTAGGCGTGTGTGATAAATGGGCTATAAAGTGTAATGGATAATTAACAGCAATACCCAAGATAACCGAGCTAATTCCGATTACAATAATTGAAACATTGTCGTGAAGCAATGCTAACCCACCCATTGCAAAAAGCCACCCCCACGCTATGGAAAGGATAATCAGTAATATATTACGCACGCTGCGCAAGGTGAAAAGCAATAATGCCATTATGAGAGTTACGGCAATAATGACCGACAAAATACTGTCCGATTTAATTTGCGAAGCATTTCCTACAGCAATAACAGGACCACCAATAATGTGAACATCTATATTTTTATGGTGTGCAACAACTTTTTTACTACAATTCTGCAATAGCTTTATGAGGTGAGTATTATTCTCTGTTTCACTTGCTCCATAAGGCGAGTTAATCATTACAATGGCTTTCTGCATATCTGGAGAAAAGATATATCCATCATATAACTCGTACCTCAAACCAGTATCAGCACGTTGTAACTTCTGTACAACAGGTGTAAAAATATTGAGAGGATCACGTTGAATATTATCTGAGAGGATATCTCCGGCAGGGAACATCAGCATCTGTTTATCTTGCTGCAACTGTTTTGATATGTAATCTGGAGAACTTAGTGCGCTATCCATGCGAGCATAGTCCTTTTCTGTAAGGAAGTAAGGAATATTTCCATAGACAAAGCCTGTTACTTCCGACATTTTATCCAAGTCTACTTGCGATGTCAGATTTGTGATTACATGTGCTGAATCAGAATTCTGAACCTCCTCAACGAAAGCATCAACACTTTCTATCATCGCTTCAGGGTCTGCCTTCGTAGTATCACGATATTGGAAGACAGCAAAAATTTTATTTGCACCTGAAATATCTTGATAAACCTTTAATGCATTGTGTTGATTACTGTCAACAGGAAGAAAGTCTGCTATATCCTCTTTATAGCCTAATCGGAGTACCGAACCTATCAACAATAAGGTAACAACTGCAAATGAAAGCACACCAATCCATCTGTGTGCTCTCAGATAATCATATAACCTCAGTATTGATTCTATCATTCTATTTGTTATTTACAGGGTTTGAATAAATACCCAAGAAGATGTCCTTCAATTTTTCGATATCACAAGTATCGTATTTCTCTAATGCCTGCAGATGCTGCATAAATACTTTTTTCTGTTCATCCGTATAACAGTCTTTATACTTTGTCGTGCCATAGCGCAGGTCATAAGCAATGTAATTGTTAGGATAAAGACGATAAGCAGCACGAATACGGCTATCTAAAAGCTGAGCTACAAGTTTATGGTATTCGTTATTTGTTACGTTTTCAAACTTTGCTAATTCAGCATAAGAGATTGGTTCACACAATTCAAAATGTACTTTTCCTTTCTCTTGAACGATACCAGTGAGAATACTGTTTAAGTCTTCGCCTGGTTTTTTCGTATATTTAGAGAACTGCGATTCATAAAGTTCAAGGGTTTTCAATACATCACAAGGTTCCCATTCGTAAGAAACTGCTACAGGAACTATATGCAATTGGTCAATAGCTTTTAACTTATCATCTGGGCATGACATACAAAACATTTTAATAATGCCTTGGTCTGTTGTGTCATTACCATCTTTTGTTCTACCATTTCGCTGTGCTATCCATACCGATTGTCCTTTTTGTGTGATAACGTAGCGAATGTATTCAGATAAATGCTTTGAACTTCGATAGAAATCTTTGATGTTGTTGCCTGGACGTTCCACTTTAAACATCTTATTACTCTTTCCAATATCAACGACTAATTCATTCATCATTAAGTTTGCTCCGAATGTTATTTCAGTAGTATCAAAGTTTTGAGTAACAAAGAAATACTGCAATAAACTGGAATCTAACATAATATCACGATGGTTAGAAACAAATAGATAATGCGCTTCAGGGTCCAATTTATTCAATCCCGAACAAGAGAACTCCGAGATACTATGTTCTATCACACGCTGATTTACCATGCGCATTGTTTCCGTTTGGAACTCCCGCACTGTTTTATAGTTAGCAATCCTTTCACGCACTTCTTCTAAAGGTTCATCGGGATATACGTATGAAGCCAATAATGGGAATGAAGAACTATTAGCTATACGTTCCATTGCAGCAGGAATTTCCTCTGCGTTATATGGTCTGATGTCATCAAATTGAGTTATCTCCATTTCTATTTTATGCTTTATTGTTCTTATAAAGTATTAAAGTTCACTACAACGCCACTAACGAGTGTTATTATCGCTATTGGTAAGTCGTCTAAACCACATAATAAATTCTTCTTTCCATTGTCGGCATTCTGCTGTACCTTTATTATCTGATGCTCCAAATCCATGCCCGCCCGTTTCATACTGAATATAACGATGGGGAACTTGCTGACGAGTCAATGCAGAATCAAGAAGTTCAGAATTTTGATATTTCACAATAGGGTCGTCTTTACAATTAACTAAGAATACAGGAGGACAATCTTTAGGCACATGACGCTCTAAAGAAAGTAAATCTCGCAACTGATGATTATTCTTCCGACTATCACCCAAAAGTGCCCTACGTGAACGTTTATGAACACAAGACTCAATCATTGTAACAACAGGATAAACTGGAACAACAAAAAAAGGACGTTGTTCTTTTGGTAATAATTCTGCTGCCGACATCACTAAATGCCCACCTGCTGAAAATCCCATTGCTGCTATACGATTTGGGTCAATACCATATTCATCAGCATGTGCCTTTATGTATTGCATTGCTCGCTGTAGGTCATTAAGTGCATCTGGATAACGAATGCCTCTAAAAATATATCTATAAGGAGTAAGAAAAGCTCCTACCCCTGCCGTACGATAACGCAAAACAAAAGCTGATATACCATTGCGTTGTAACCATTCGCCTACAGCTTTTCCCTCACTATTCATATCGTGCCACAGATAACTACCGCCAGGACAAACAATAATGGCGATATTTTTTTCTCCCGATGCCAAATAAGGTGTCATAGGAACATTAGCTCTAATTTCTGTTCCCTGCCAGATATTGACACGTTGAGCCTGTTTCTGTGCTATTATAAACAGAGAATTCAAGAAGAAATACAGTAAGAGAATGTAACACTGCTTTTTCATTTCGTCATCTCATTGATTTTATTTAAAATATAGTTGCGGCCTAAAATAGCCTCAACAGTACTGATTGCTGTCAAAGGAACTCCACAGAAGCCTGGTAGACTATTGTTTTGTCCTGTCAATAAAAGGTTATCAACCTTCGTTACTACTGGTACTTGTGATAATAGAATATTCTTATAATCCTTGCTAAAGCCACACATGGTGCCTTCCTTTGCACCATAATAATCACGAATAGTAAGCGGAGAGGCTGTATTCACTTGTTCCACACAGGCACCGAAACCTGGATGAATTTCTTCAATATGACTTAACAATTGCTGAGCTTTTTCTTCTTTCCATGCTTCATAGTCGGTTCCACGTTTCCCAACACTCGTTTTTTCCCATTTTTTTACGTCTTCATAACTCATAGGAGCAGTAACTAACGCTTTCTCTGCGTATGTTCCTTGTTGGTCTTCTGGAGGAGTCATGAAAAGAAAGCCCAATGGCCATACCTTATTTTGTTGGCCAAAATGCCATATCTCATCGTATTTCGTCATATAATACTCTGAGTGATTGATATAAGGGAAGGTTTCTGGTTTTAATTTTATATACACAGAAAAAGCCGAATAAGCATTTGGAATCTCGTTAAGTCTTGTACGATAAGCTTTAGGAAAAGCCTTTTCTGACATAAGAGAAAGTAAGGTACAAGGATGAATGGCTGATATGTAGTGATCAGCTTGATAAATTTTACCCTTTTTCGACCTCACATAATCTACATGACGGTTATTTACTTCCACCCATTCAATTCCTTCATTACAATGAACTGCTCCTCCATAAGTTTCTATGACAGAAACTAAAAGATTAGCAAATGTTTCGCTACCTCCAATAAATCTACTTGCACCTTGAATATATAGCGAACTAATAATAGCGTGAATAAAAGCTGGACTCTCATCACCTCTACCACCATACAAAGGATTCATATAAGCAACGACACTGCGTAGCTTTGGATTTGTGATATACTTTGCAATAAAAGCATCAGCAGCAAGAAAGAAATCGGAAGTATGAGTAGTAAACATATCAGAAGAAGGACGAAGATGAAAAAGGTCTACTTCTTCAGTCAGACGAAAGATGGCATCTGTATATGCTTGAAGATTTTTCTTTTCTTCTGGGAAATGTGCCACCAAAGAATCAATAAAACCTTCTTTACCTTTTCCAATCTGGTAAGTAGTGCGATCTTCAGCAAAATACAAACTATCAGCGCTATTATCATCAACATTCATCAGCTGTACCTTTTCTGCTATTCCCAAATACTGACAGATACGATAAATATTTCCTCCTGGACGCATTCCACCAATAACATGCATACCCGTATCGAACTTCATACCAAAGCGTTTGAAATTCTGAAGTCCGCCACCTGCAGTTGCATTTTTCTCTAAGATTGTAACCTTAAAACCTTCCTTTGCTAAAAGAGCACCTGCGAATAGTCCACCTAATCCGCCACCAATAATAACTACTGTTTTCATTCATTTGCCTCCTTTATCTGTTCATAGATGGTTTTTGCTGTTAACAACTCACTGCAAGTAACGATAGCACCGACTAAAACTCCCAACATACCATGAGAATTGATATTTTGCCCTGTAAGATAGAGGTTAGGAACTTTTGTTCGCTGCGGAACTCTACACGCACTTCCTAAACTGATGTCTTTAGCATTACCATACATAGAACCTCCTTCCGTACCAGTATAGTCAAGATAAGTAAGCGGAGTTGAGGTATAATATGTTTGAATTTGTGAACGTATACAAGGGAAATGTTCTTCTAACACATCTAAAAGTTGTTCTGCTTTTTCCTTCTTAAAAGTTTCGTAATCTTCTCCTCTTTTCCCAATAGCTGTTCCTTTCCATTTCTCAACATCAGCCATCTGCATATAAGAAAGAATAACTCCTGTTGAAGCATACTGCGAATCATTCTCTGGACAGAAATGCATATAAAGGAATCCCTTTGGCCAACTTTGTTCTGTATATTTCTCACAATCCCAAGGCGTTGTTCTCTGATAACCATAATAATTATAGTTTAGATAAGGAACCGTATCTGCTTTAAAATGTAGATAAACAGAGAAACCTCCCACCGTTTGCGGGATTTGATTGATGCGCTTACGAAAAGCAGGACGAATCAATTTTGTATCTAATAGTTCTAATGTACGAATAGGATGCGCATCGGAAACAATAATATCGCAAGGCATCATTTCGTTATCATTTACTTCCACACCAACGGCATGCGTATCATCACAAACTATCTTTGTTACTTTCTTTCTTTTTAGCACCTTTCCACCATAACGATTGATGGTATTAACTAAGGCGGATGCTATTTTATCGCTACCTCCTTTGATTCGGAAAGCACTCTGATTATAGAAATCCATGATAAAAGCATGGGTAGAGAAAGGCGTTTTTCCCTTCTCTGCAGCATAAAGCGGAAGATTACCTACCAAAACATTTGCAAGAACTGGGTCGGTAATTATCTCGTCTATCACTTCGCTGATAGAACGTAACTGATATTCCATATTCAATGCAGAGTCTGATTCAGCATACTTTAGAGAATGAAGTGAAGATGCATTGGCAACTTCTTCTATCAAATCAAAATACTTCACCAAATTAGAATATTGGTTGGGAAAGTACGTTGCCATCTTTTTAATAAAAGCTTCTCTACCATTGGCAAATTCATATCGTTTACCATCTAAGGCCACAACATCATAACTCTGACTATTCAATTGTGAGAGGGTTACTTCCTTGTCTATTTCCAAATATTTCATCAACTTGTCTAATGTCTGTCCAGGTGCAGCACTACCAATAAAATGCATTCCTGTTTCAAACTTTGCACCACGCCGAGTAAAACATTGTAGACAACCTCCTACTTGAATACCTTGTTCAAGTACAGTTACGTCATAACCATTCTTAGCCAAGATAACTCCTGATGACAAACCTCCTAATCCGCTGCCAATAATAATAACCTTCTGCTTTGTCATCGTTCCATCTTATTAGCTATATCTTCATACTTCTTCTTGTAACGCTTACGCATCTCAGAAGCTTGTTGTCTTAGATCGCCCATTGCTAATAGTTCATTCTGTGTCAAAGGTTCACCTACTTCAACAAAGAATTTACCTTTATGTAGACGATAACCTGTCTTAGGAAGAATCTTTCCTGGTCCATAGAGATACATCGGAAGTATTTCTAAACCAAATTCCTGTGCCATATAGAATGCTCCTTGATGAAATCTTCCGATACGGCAATCTTTAGAACGTGTACCTTCTGGATAAACAGCTATACTATAACCACGTTCTATGAGTGAACGCAAGTGAGGCATTATTTCTTCTAATCCTTCCTTAACAGGCAAATATTCAGCATGTCGAATAAGTGAGCCATAAAAAGGATTATTCCATACCCATGCATTGGTAAGAAAAATTATTTTTGGTGTAAATACCAACTGACACATCAAGTCAAGATGTGATTGATGATTACAAATGATAATACGTGGCTTATTAAAGTCAATATCTTCTGGCACCTTATATTGATATTTCGTTCCTGGGATACCATGATGAATCATCACAAAACGTGATGCATGATAAATGAGTTGATGGAGACGATACCTTCTTTTTTCTGTCATTTTGAACAGTTTGGTATAAATCCATACAAAGGGACTAAAGACCAATAACGTAAAAAAAAGGAAGAATAATAAAGAATAAGTTGTTCGAACGAAAATCATCAATGCGCGCCACAACCTAAGAGGTAATCCATAAACAATTGCCAAGAAACAAAGTACAGTATTTAGAACACTAATACGTGCAAAATCTTTTCCTGGTCGGAAATGACTTACTCGTTCTGCACGAGGAGGATAATATACCTGTACGGGAATAGAAACTATTTTTGTTCCGTGCCAAGAAGCAAAAACAAGTAATTCCAACTCTGCTTCATAACGTGAAGTGAGCAAAGACAATCCATGTAATTTACGCAAAGGATAAAGGCGATAACCCGTTTGTGTATCAGCTAAACGTTTTCCTGTTTGTATATAAAACCAAAAGTTAGAAAACTTATTGGCAAATGAACTGCCTTTTGAACGGTCAACACCTTCTAATTGTCGGTTACCAACTATTAAGGCATGGGGATGTTCTTGATTAGCTTTTAGGAAATGTGGAATATTTTCTGGATAGTGTTGTCCATCGCCATCAAGAGTTATAGCATATGAAAAGCCTTCTTCTAAAGCTTTTTTAAATCCCGTTTTCAGAGCATATCCTTTTCCTTTATTTTGTGGATATGCCACTATCTTGATATTATCAATATCATGTAAGAGGCTCATGGTATTATCTGTACACCCATCTGCTACAACGATAATATCATCACAATAGTGAAGACTTTGTTCCACCACTGCTTTTATCGTCTTGTCATTATTATAAGTAGGAATGACAACACAGATGCGTCTACTTTTTAATTGCTTTTTCAGTTCCTCATTCATCATACGACTTTCATCACTAAAGAAGTCTTTGCCATTACCTTTTCATCTGAAAGAACCACCCATTGCGCTTCAACCATTTTATTATCGTCAGACAATTCCACTTTCTTCATTTGATACATAATATGCAAAGTATCACGAGGAGAAATTACAGATAAGAACTTTACGTTCTTAACCTTGACGATTTCTAATTTACAAGATACAGACATCTTTTCTGTAAGCAATTCTTCAATGAGCTCCTTACCTATCTGAACAATACATACACCTGGTGTGATAGGCTCTTTTGGGAAATGTGCTTGATAGATAACGCAAGAAGGATTTAGTTCAATGGTATAATTGACCATCGAACTATCTTCCTCGTTACTGATTATCTTATATAAATTATTCTTCAGTTGCATCAATGCTTTCTTCTATTACTTTGGGTTCTGCTTTTTCATCCATCAACGAGAACTTATAACTAATATGATATTTCTCATCTTTATATTGAGAAATACCTTTCAATAAATTCTCTATCACACATCGCAAATCTTTTTTTATTACACGTCGGATATACCATTTGTCGAGCATTGCGATGACTTGCTCTAACTTAACTTTCTTCTTCTGAGGATTATAAGTAAATTCAAGTGCTGTGATACCAAATTCATTGAACAGAACACCACGAAAGACATCAGTTTCTCTCACAAGCACGGAAATTCCACTAAGATAGCCCTTTGACATCTCTATGGTTGTGGAAAATTTTGCCCTGCTACCTATGCTGTCTTGCAATGGCTTTTGGTCAACTTCTTGCGCTCTCACCGTAACCATTAAGGTGGAAAGAAGAATAAAACTAATTAACAGTAAATATCTTTGCATTTATCGGACTGTTTACTTTCACATTTTTCATTTCAATAACTGTATGGTCTCCACGTTTCTCTATAAGTTCTACCTTTGCAACCATCGCCTTTTGTTTGTTAAAATGAAGAATTATCTTTTGAAACATCTGCTGCATTTGTTTCTGTTGCGGATAGAGTGTTGCTATATATTCTGACGTTGTTGTTGAAAGACTTACTTTAAAATCACGTTTATCATTGAGTGCTTTTCCCACAACGCTGTTCATCATAATACGAGCAATCTCCTTAAAAAACTTACTTTGATTGACATTTATGACATCATTACGACTTCCTTTGCTGATAAGAACTTTAGACCCATTCAATACAAATGCATAAGAATAAGGCGAGGTATATTCCCAACGAAGCTTGTCAGACTGCTGATAATACATTTTACCTGTAGAAACCATCTTGTCATTAAGCATACGAAGATATTTCGTCTGTACGAAATCACATTGCATCGATTTCATATTTGATGCAGCAGTCTCTATCTGCTGTCTTATCTTTGCTTCATTTGTTCCCTGTGCAGAAATACTTAACATGACGAAACACAGCGCCATCAATAATAATAACTTTTTCATCTTACATTTATTTTTACTTGGCTATTATGCAACAACCTAATATTATAAGGCCTACTCCCACCCACTTGGTTACTGATACTGATTCGTGGAAAAAGAGAAGTGCTGCTAAAAGACCAAACACATAACTCAAACTAATCATTGGATAAGCGACACTCAAAGGATAGTTCTTAATGATATACATCCATAAAACCGAACTTGCCCCAAAGAATAAACCGCTACAAGCAAACTGCCAATTAAGAAGTAGACTACCCCAGAATACACGAGTCCAACCAAAAGGTAACATTTTCTGAAGAGCAAACTTCAAAAAAAACTTGCCCTCCTGCCAATAGGGAACTCTGAATAACTGATAATATAACTACTTTCCACATGTTAATACCATTGCTATTGAATGAACCACTGGAAGTTTCTCAGCACCATCACGCTCCAGTAATGAGTTAAAGAGTGGTGTACTTTCATCGTGGCATCCTACAAGAACTGTTTTTGCTTTTCCTTCCTTTATAAGCATTTCAGCATCGCGAATCGCCCATTCTAAAGATTCTACTCCTTGCGTATAGGTAACATTATAGCCATGACATTTTGTTTTAATGGCAATATTGCTGCCTATAGTGTTATGCGTACTTTGCATGAAATGAGTAGGCTTCAACATTGTTTCACCTTCTTCTTTCATCTGTTCCAACAGAAGTTCGCTATATTCCAAACAACCATAAATGGTGCCAGTGATAATTGCATCAGGTATTTCAATATTTGCCTGTGCCAATGCTTCCATAGAAGACAGAAGCGAACTCTTCATAATTTTTCCCATACGACGTACTTCTAAAGGCTTTACGTACTTACGGATTCCTTCTAATTCTTCTTCAGAAGTAATCTCTACACAGGATAGAATTTTAATTTCGTTTTCCGAACCTTCAGTAGTATTTACTACTGTGGGTTGAACAGAGAATAACAAAGAAGAGTCATTTCCACCAAATCCAAACGAATTACAAAGAACGTGCTTTAAAGCTATATTTTCAACTCCAAGCGTTGGCGTAATGCCTGTTTCCATCTGATTTTTCCAACCTATATTAGCAGGAACGAAATGGTTTTGCATTGCCAAAATGCAGATAACAGCCTCTATACCTCCTGAAGCACTTGTAGTATGACCAGTAAATGACTTTGTACTGGATACCAAAGGCATATTTTTACCAAAAAGACGCTGCAAGGAAACACTCTCGCTTTGGTCATTATTGGGAGTTCCTGTACCATGAGCATTTACATATTGTATTTCATCTGGATTGACTTGCGCCATATCCAATGCTTCTTTCATTGCAAGATATGCCCCCTCACCATTTTCTGAAGATGCTGTCTGATGAAATGCATCACAAGCATTACCATAACCAGTAAGATACACGTGTGGTTTCACACCTCGTTTTAATGCTATTTCGTCAGATTCAAGCACAACAAAAGCAGCACCTTCACCTAAATTCAGTCCTGCACGGGTATTATCGAAAGGACGGCATTGCTGATGATCAAGAATCATCAATGAGTTGAAACCATTAAGATGAAAACGCGACAATGCTTCAGTGCCACCTGCCACAACAATATCGGCATATCCATGTTTTAATAATCGTGCACCAAACATAATTGCATTAGCAGCAGATGAACATGCCGTAGACAATGTCGTTACTTCCGTAAAAATACCGAAGTGTTGGGCCATAAAGTTTGTACTACTTCCACAGTCATGATGATGTAAGAATTCTAAATCACTCTCTTCGTTTAGATTATCGAAACAAAGTTCAGTGATATCCATTCCACCTACAGTAGTACCAGAAATAAGAGCGATACGCAAATGTTCTCCTCTCTTTTTTTGCGCCAAGATATCGTCAATAATGATATTGGCATCGTCCAATGCCTGTTGTATTGCAATGATACCCATTAAGGCAGTGCGGCTCATCATCTGTGATGCAGGAATACCAAGAATCTCCTTCATCTTTTCATTTGACAAGTCGACTTCTCCAACAGCCAACTCATGATGAATCGACTGGAGATGTTTCATCTTTCCAATACCACTTTGCTTTTTAAGCAATGATTGTAGCACCTCCTGCTTATTTAAGCCAATGGCAGAAACTATTCCTTCACCTGTAATTGCAATATTCATTTTATCTGTTCACGCATTATTTAAAAGAGGTGGACTCACTTATTTCTTTCTGTTCTTACTGACATAATCAGCAATAGCAGCCACGTTCGTGAAAATTTTCTTTCCTTCAGCAGGATTATCCAATTTAATGCCGTATTTCTTTTCCAAAAGAACTATCAGTTCTAAAGCATCAATTGAATCTAAACCCAAGCCATCACCGAAGAGAGCTTCGTTCTCATCAATATCGTCAGGAGTCATCTCTTCAAGGTTCAACGCCTTAATAATTTCTTCTTTAAGTTCCTTTATCAATTCTTTCATTATAAACTGTCAATTTTATTATTATAAATTTTTTATTTGTTATTATAATTTTTTTATTTATTAATTATAATTTATTCGGCACATAATATATACATATCTGCCTCAAAATTTTCGTTGTCTTCATAATCGAGCCATCCTGTCAATACGCTTTTTGTCTTTCTATCTACAAATGCAGTTTCTATAACTTCACTCATCTGTTTTTCATCTCTTTGGGGGAGAATATAAAAAGACGTCTCACCATGATAACCATTACGAATCGCTATTTCGCCTGTAACGATATTAGGTAATGTATATACAAAAACGGAAGGACTTGGGAAAAAATTGTCCTTATCGGCTATTGACGCTAAATAACGTTTATCGGACGAGATGGAAGAAGTGTGATTGAATAGTATGATTGCCCGCTCTTTGGTAACAGAATTATCCACTTCTGATTCGGCTTTCTCAGCTTGAAGTAACAACTCCGATGCAACGAAGCCTAACCGACAAAGACCATCCATTTTATAATACTTTGGATAGTCGTTTATCAGTTGTTTATAAATTGATGTAAGTAGACTTTTCTCGCCTCTTTCACCAATGAGTGAAAGAAGCTTCCCATCTAACCAAGCACCATTAGGAGTAATACGAACATGATGCGATTTCTTTGTGTTAGAAGGGCGATTTATTATAGTTTTTTCTTCTGATTCCTTAAATGATAACTCTACAGATTTTGCAAAAAGAGTGGCATTGCAACCTCCAAAACCCGAGAGCATTTTAATGAAAGCAGGTTTTTCTGTTCTGCGATTTTCTGAAGTAATCATTACATTTCCCGATACTCCAGATTCTTCATAACCTCGTGTTCCTAAAATGGTATTATCATCTATGGATTTCATACAGAGAATGGTCTCAAAAATTCCTGCTGCACCCAATGTATGTCCGATATATCCTTTCAATGCATTGATGGGAATATCAATAAGTTCTGTACGTTGAAGTGCAATCGACTCCATTTGGTCGTTAAACATCGTAGCAGTTCCATGTGCATTGATAAAAGCAAGTTCTTCTTTATCTATTCCTTCCATTGTCTGTTGCAACGCTTCTGATAAACCTTCAGCCATCTTTGAGGGTGCACTGATATGGAATGCATCATTTTTAATAAATCCATGACCTATTTGCCATATACGTTTGCTTCTTTTTTCTTCCGACAGACTATGAATCTTACTGCTCAAAACTACTGTTGCTGCTGCTTCACCTAAATTCAATCCTTGACGTTCTATATCAAAGGGACGACAGGCTTCAAAAGACATTGCATTTAACGATTGGAAACCAGAAATAATGAATTGTCTTGGACAATCTGCACCACATACAACAGCATATTCATACGTACCTAATTGCAACAAACGAGATGCTAAGATTAAAGCTGAAGACCCAGAAATACAAGCATTACATACTACAATAGGACGTGTTCTAAAACCTAATCTAGTGGCAATGCGTTGCGCCGTTTCTCCAAGATATAGTTTCTCATCTTCCGTCTTACCAAGATTTTCAATGGCTCCTTTGGTAGAACTCAAGATAAATATTATACGCTTATCTGATACATTAATTCCTGATAAACTAATAGCTTTGCTTGCAGAGCTGAAAACTATTTCCTCAAAATCGGAAGACAATAAAGAAGCCATAAAACCATTAGGCACTCCATCAGTCATAGGAGCATAGGAACGAATAGCCGAACTGCCAGCCTTTACTGCATGATAGTTTTCTTCTGACGTTCTGCCCAAAGGAGATATAATATTATCGGCTAAAACATAAATCATATATCTTCAGATTTTTACTGTACGAATTATCTGTTTTCTACTTGTCCCCATCGTTCTTTCCATTCTTGGTAGAAAGATGGATTATCCCAGACCAATTGATAATTAAGATCCATAAAAACCTGTACGGAACTTCCTGTGGCTATGAGGCTATTGTCTTCTGTATCGTATATTTCATAATCGAAGACTATCTTTGCAGCCGCAGTAGGACGGTAAATAATATCTATGCGCGGTGTCATTCCATACTTGATGGGTTTCTTGTAGTGAAATGAAAGATCTACTAATGGTGCATAATAACCATGTTCAAAAAATCCCATATACTCCAATCCAAATTTCTTTCCGAAAGCTTCTCGGGCATCTTCAAAATAAAGTGAGTAAGAACCATGCCACACTACATTCATGGAATCAACCTCACTAAAGCGGATTGCAAATTCCTTCGATGCTTTCAATTCTTTCATATCTATATGGATTTTATTATTTTCTCTAAGCATTCTGCTCTTTGACGGCAATTTTCATCTCTGATGTTACTAACACTTTTTCACCGCATGTAATTATAGCATCAGCCAATGTCATACCAAAGACTTCCTCCTTTACTTCTACACGTGTTGTTATTACATCGCCAACTTTTGGCAATTCCAAAACTTCAAAGTTGCGTACAGCTCCAATAAATCCTAATTGAATTCCTTTCTTTAAGATATACTTATTGACAAATCCAATACGAGCAGCACAGGTTTGTGCTATATTCTCCATTAGACCAGAAGCTGAGAAATTTCCTTCATCTACAAAGATATTGTCCTGTCGCACCTCTGTTTCTGTTATTGTTAACGTCTTATCAAAATGTACAAGTGAACCTATCATTACAAAAGGCTCTTGCTGTGGCAACAACTCATGTATATCTATTGTGCGAAACATTTCTTCTGAAAAATTCTCAACCTCTGTATTCGCCATATTGTCTTTCATACCTTATTTCCTCCAAAAATCATAGAAGTTATACCACTGTAAAGGATACTGGCGCACTCTATGTTCAAGTTCCTTTACATAGCTCTCAGCTAATAATTGTATTTGTTGCTTACGTGGAGCTAGCTTGTCATAGTTGAGCTTTGTTACATATACTTTATAAGACTTGACAGATATTTTCACGACATTGACAGCAAGAACATCCTGCCCTTTCATCGTTGCTACAGAGAAAGGACCTGCCGGAAAACGAGCCTCATCACCAAAGAACTTAGAAGTTATAGTTCTAATAGGGCCAATAATACGATCGGCTGGCATACTTACTATTTCGTTGTTATCAAGTGCTTCATTCACTAAAAAGAGATGACTCATATCTTCCATAACAGGAATCATGCGGATATTATGATGAGTTAGTATTTCTTGCCGTCCCTCCATAACAGAAGCTTTCTCACCTCCAAAAACCAATGCATTAAATCGCTTTGTCTTAGAGGTTAGTGAATAGCCTGCAACCTCATAACAACCAACGTGAGAGCTAAAAATCATAAATCCCTTCTCTTCAGTTTCTAACTGCTGGAAGTGTTCATACCCTTCTATTTCAACTTTGAAACGCTTTCCAGCATAAACTACAAAGCGGTCAATTACTACTTGAGCAAACAAACAATGATTGACATAAGTACTCCATGCTGAACGCAAGCGTCCATAACCATGCCTACAACGGAAATATCGGTAAGCTGACGTTCGGCTGTAATTGGTGTTCAGTAATAAACAGACAGGAATTACAAAAAGCGATGTGAACGTATAGAGTAATCTTACGTCCAACCAACGCAACGATCCTATCAACAACCGATGCATCCAATCACTGCCATAAGTTGTATTAGCCAACTTTACTTTCTATATAATCGTAGAATTGTGATAACGTAACCACTCCCTGCATTTCCTCAGGTTTAATTTTAAATCCAAAGTTCTTCTCTACGATAACAACGATATCAACAAAATCCAAACTGTCAATACCAAGATCATCTTTCAATTTTGCCTCAGGTGCAATGTTTTCTTCGTCTATTTCCAAATCCTCAATTAAGAACATTCTTACTTTTTCTTCAATTTCTTTTCTTTCCATTACTTACTTTACTTATAAATTATTTCAATTTTACTTCTAATATTGTATGTCCTTGCCCTATTTCATCATGGATATTCACAACCTTTAGACCTGCACGTTCAATCTGTTTAAACATATCGTCAGAGTGATACATTTTACTATTACCATTAGCCATGACTGTGAAATAAACACTGGTCATCGTTAAACAGAGAGATGCTGGTTCATATTTCTGTCGATCCCAAAAGGTTTCCATTATATATAAGGTGGTATCAGCAGTCATCGCTTTAGCAGCACGGGAGAGAATGCTGTATATTTCTTGTTCAGAGAAACAATCTAAGAATTGACTCATCCAAATTGCATCCCAATCTCCTTGTGGCAATTCATTTTGTTCATCAAGAATGTTTGTTGGAAAACCATCAATGCGAACTGCACCTTCTTTCCCCGCTATATTCTCCTTCATCATTCCAATCTGGCCGGGCAGATCTACAATTGTAATATTAACATTAGAATCGTATTCTACACAACGTAACGCAAAACGTCCCGTATTACCACCTACATCCATCAAATGCTTAGGATTTTTAGCAAAAACAATCTTCAATGCCTTGTCAAAAGAGTGATCACTATAGAAATGATCAAAACCAAACCAACTATCTTGAACTTGCTTTTCTAGTTTAGACAAGCCTTCATAAATGGTCGGCCAATCACCAAGCGTTTTCAATCCTGCTGGTTTTCCTTCCAGAAGTGCTTCGTCAAGATGATACATGCCACGATAGTTTACATCATGGTTAAAATCAATATTGACACGTGTAGCTGGATCGTTAAGTAGAAACCAACCTGTCTTGGAAATTGTATAACGATCGGTCTCTTTGTTAATCAAAATTGTTCCTGCGCTCAATGATGCTTCGAGCAATATCTTTAATGCATATTCTGAAAGCTTGGTCTGCTTTGCTAATTCTTCTAAGGTCAACCCTTCTAAGCTATCACGCAATGCTTCCAATATCCCCCACTTCACCATAAGGCGGGATATCTGAAAAATGACAGGACCCCATGCTATGTACTCAGCAAGACGCTGTGCCTCACGAGCAGATAATTGTTCTTGTGTATACCTGTCACTTTCTGATTGAAATAGATTCATTCTTTCTCCCTTGTTTTAATCTCCTTTATAAATTGTTCTGCAAGGACTTACTCTATTTTGAGCCCAACTCTCCTGAAAATAACAAGAGAGGTAGGTAATTCTACTTAGCCTTCTTGATCAGTTTAACGACCTGTTCAGCCAATTCACGATATGTTTCTACACGACGCTTCTCATTGCCATAGCCAGCACCAGCCACACCATCAACATCTATAATAGCAAATGGCTGCTTTCCATTCTTTTCATAAAAGTTCATCAAGGCACTCATGCGTGCATCACCAGCACCAAAACCAATCAAAACAGAGACACCAGTACTTCCATAATGGAAATCCTTTACTTCAATAACAATGGTATAATCGGCTTCGCTCTTCTTGTCAGTAATGGTAACACTCTTTGTCTTGTCATTGAAACGTTCCATAAAGTTTGCTTCTGAACGTTCTATTTCTGACTTATAATCACGCTCCCAATCAGGACCTTTCTCTTTCAAGAAGGCTTTTACACCCTTACCTTCCAAAGTAGCATGACTGTAGTCCCAAACTACAAAAACTTTTGCTTTTGAGGTCTTGAGATTAGAAAGTGAACCACTTTTCAATGTTACGTCAGCTTTGGCAAACAGACTTACCACGCAACACATTACAAACGATAGCATCAATAAGATTCTTTTCATAATAGCATATTTTTAAGTTAATAATGAATTAATGACGATTTAAATGTCTACTCCAACTGAAAACTCCACACCTCCAAAGTTGTAAGAACTGCCGATAATTCCTCCAAAATCTGAACGATAACCTTGATAAGAATAGCCGAGAGCAGTACTGATTCCAACTTTACTATGTCCAAAATAAAAATGACAACCTACTTGTGGAGCGATATAAAGACCATCAATGTTTCCTAAACTATATCCGACCTTTGCAGCTATGTAGGGTGAGAAGTTCTTACGCATAGACTTATGGAATTCAATCCTTGTATCTACAAAGACTGGAAAATTCCATTCTTCAAGTCCCCACCAGTAAGTAGCTTCGACACCAGCACCTAAAAAGAAGCCTGGTGAGAGTTCCATACCATGCGAGGTATATATGTAATTTCGGTTCTGACTATAATCTCCCGTACCTATTACTAAGCCTTCTCCTATGAAACCTCTATAACGTGGAGCCTGTTCCCAACCATAACTTTCATCGCTCTGTGCATTCGCAACAACACTGCATAAGAGCAATACTACCAAAATTATAAATCCTTTGAAATCTTTTCTCATATCTTAAATATTTAAGGATTACAATGTCTGCGGTTTACTCCTTATACTTCTTAATGATCAACGCTGAGTTTGTTCCACCGAAACCAAACGAGTTGCTCAGCACAATATTAACCTCTGTGTCAATGGTAGTCGTTGCAAGATTCAATTTCTCTGAATGTTCATCAGGATTCTCAAAATTGATATTTGGTGCAACAAAATCATGTTGCATCATTAGAATACTATACACTGCTTCTGACGCACCAGCCATCCAGCATTCATGTCCCGTCATACTCTTTGTTGATGAAATAAGAGCATGCTTTCCTTCGAACAAACGATTCAATGCTATTGCCTCATACATATCACCTTGAAGGGTGCTTGTGGCATGAGCATTAATATAGTCTATATCATCAGCTTTCATGCCTGCAGCGTTCAATGCACGATTCATTGCTATCTCGCTACCTTCATCAGATGGCTGACTGATACCACCGCCATTACTTGAGAAACCATAACCAACAATTTCAGCTAAGATATTTGCTCCACGTGCCTTTGCGTGCTCATAATCTTCCAAAACTAATGAAGCAGCGCCACCGCTCGGTATCAAACCATCACGATCTTTATCAAATGGTCGACTTGCCTTTGTTGGTTCATCCATGCGAGCCGAGAAAGCACCAAGTGCATCAAACGATGCCATAGAATAATGGTTTGTTTCTTGAGCCCCACCACATAGAACCATATCCTGCAATCCTTGTTTAATCATCATGAAACCTAAACCAATCGAATGGCTACCGCTGGCACAAGCTGAACTGACTGTAAAGTTAACACCACGCAAATGGAATATGGTGCTTAGGTTCATATTCACAGTAGAGTTCATCGATTGAAAGATAAGTCCATAGCCTAACATAGCAGAATCGTGCTTCTCGTCCATTATCTTTGAAGCCTCTATAACCGGTTGTGCCGAAGAATCATTACCAAATATACAGCCTACCTCATTCTTACAGAGATAGTCGTCTGATATTCCTGCTTGTGCAAAGGCCTGCAGACTTGACATATATGCATATCTTGCTTCCTCCGACATACAGGCACGTGTATGACGATCCAGCATTTTCTTTGTTATGACAGGGTCTTCTACAATACCTGTAAGAGCTGAACGATAACCATAAGCAAGGCGCTCTTCTTGAATACCAATACCTGATTTTCCTTCATACAATGATTGCTTTACTGTCTCAAGATCGGTTCCAAGACAAGACCAAATTCCCATTCCAGTTATAACTACTCTTCTTTCCATTTTTATTTGTAATAGCTTTTCCTCTTATTTTTTGTTCATATAACAAAATAATGGAACAGCTGAACTTTTCTAAAATACTAAAATATACCTAACACAATTTATGTATATAATCCTCCATTCACATTGATTACTTCTCCCGTAACATAGGCTGCAGCATCAGAAACTAAGAATGCTACTACAGCTGCGACCTCCTCTGGCTTACCAAAACGGCCTACGGGTACAAGCTTCTTCAACTCTTCCTCTGGCAATTCTTTTGTCATATCCGTTTGAATAAAGCCTGGAGCTACAGCATTTACAGTAATATTGCGAGGTGCAACTTCCTGTGCCAATGCTTTTGTCGCACCTATCAGAGCTGCCTTTGCCGCACTATAATTAACTTGTCCAGGCATACCTTTTAATCCAGACAATGACGTCATATTAACAATTCGACCACCATGCTTACGAGGCATCATGTGTTTCAGAAGTCGTCGTGTGAGGTAGAAGAAGCCATTCATATTCGTATCAAGCACTCCATGCCAGTCTTCGTTTGACATCATAAACATAACGTTGTCACGACGAATACCTGCATTGTTTACTAAAACGGAAATAAATTCATTTGGATGAGCTGCTTCCCATGCATCAACAGCTCCTTCTATTGCCTTTGGATCAGATACATCAAAGGGTAAAAGCTCTGCATGACCACCATTGGTCTCTATCTCTTGCTTTACATCTTGTGCTGCTTGTGAATTAGAATGGTAATTGATTATTATTGAATATTGTTCTGCTAAAAGCAAGGCTACGGCACGTCCAATACCTCGTGATGCGCCTGTTATTAAAGCATACTTCATATTTTATGATTTTTTAATTACGCCATAAAAATTAAATAGAGTTTGTTTCTGTCCGAAAAAACCACTGCAAAGATATAAAATAATTTTTTTTAATCGTGCAAGGACAAGTCAAATAATGTCATTCTGATAGAAAAACCTCACTTAGACAGATTTTGTTATGCACTGAAAGATAAGCTATACAAAAAGATAACTATAGTTTCAAGCAACATTTATATCTCTATTATTTCTGTTTTAAAAAGTACTATTTAGTTTGACAAATAAATGGTTTTAATAGAATGGATTGGTAATAATAGCTGAAATTTTAGGCATAAAGTTTTACAATTACCAACAAGAAGAACTTCTTAAAGGCGGTGAAGACTGTATTTAAAGGGTATGAGGGTATGCCAAAAGTAAAAACTTTGACACACCCTCATCACCTTATTTACAATATAAATATAGCTGTTCTAATTGATCTCTACTATTGCATGATACTTTAATTAAATATTCTTATCATTTGTCCCAGCAGTACATATAACTGAGAAACACATTGAAATGCTTCATCTTCTGTTACCTTAGTGCGCACTCCTTTGATTCCTAAAGCATTTAGTTTCTCTACCTTATTCCACAGTTCCGTAACTCCAATGTCAAGCAATTCTATTGATATTTGCTTGTCAACCTTTTGGTATAGGGCTGATATAATATGGTTTAAGCAGACGCTAGACTTTGCTTTCCGTTTCCTTCCTTCTGCATCAATGGTCTCATCTGATATTGGACAAACAACATTAGCATAATGACACAACACCTTTCTTATATTCCATAGGGCTTCAGATAGATTATTTGCCGAGCCAGAATAAAGGTGTACGTCTATATTATTTAGCTCTTCTTTAAATTGTTCGTCAATAGAAGAAAGGGTAGAAATTACGAACTTCTTATTAGATTCATAGTATCTTGAAAGACTGTTGCCTCTCATCAATTCTACCTCATTAGCTATGAGGTAATCTATTGCTCGGGTTTTAATTCGGTTTAAAATACAATCTATCGCTTCAATGCTGCTGTTCAGAACGTTTCGAACCTGCGCATCATTGTTTTCTGTATGGTTGGTTTCGGGTATTTTATCGTCGCTTGCTTTAGATAAAGATGCAATTTTTATAGCCAACGAATGCTTCCGAGATTCTATCCCACCTACTGAAAAAGCCAGTGTATTATCTTTGATGATAAGCTTACCATTACTCACTTCGTACTGATTTATTTGCCTTTCGTCAGTCCATATCTTTGTGTATAAAGTTTCTAACTCATCAAATTTCTTCCTATCAAAGCTCCACATGAATTGGTTTGCGATATCTTTCAAAACATCACCATCATGTAATTCGTACTCAATCCACCATAGGTTTTCTACATCTGCACGTATTGTGGCTATTCGTTTACAAGAAAGAAGCAACGCACTCACAGGGCTATCTTTCTCACTTAACACTTGTCTTATTAGTTCTAAGAGGTATGATTTAGGCATATTATATTGGTTTTTTATTTTAAATTGATAAGGAACAATATATTCACTATATTGAAAACATAACTGTACCAAGGCCTGGTAGCATTGCTACCAACACATGGTACGGAGACTACCAAGCCATGGTAGTGTGGTAATAAAGCATCTATGAAAAATCGTAAATGTCTTTGTAATTATCAAATTTGAGGTTCTCTGTATAGCCATAGGAAAGGAAAAGGGAGACAATCCATTCCTGTTGTTCTGGCGTAAGGAGAAGTTTTCCATTGTGGTAACGATAATAAGTGCCGTGTCCGCCAAGGTATTCTTTAATAGAATTGCGCAGAGATGCACTATCTTTTCGCTTCACTTGATTAAAGATAGTATCAAAACCCCAGGCTGCATGGATAACTCTGATTTGTTTAAACTTACAGCATTTGCCATTCTTCAGTGCTGTAGGGTAAACTGCTGCTCCAAAAGCAACATCGTCAGACAATACTGTTCCAGCCAAATGACGGATGCAATCTTCTGCCATCGGGCAGCTTTTTATAAAACAGACGGGCCAAGTTGGAGGCACTAAGTCGTATGTAAAGTCTTGGTATTTATTCATGATTGTTATTTATTTCTTACTTTCTTTATCAGGCAATGCCTGTAGATTGAGGTGTCTAAAATTATTTAGCATATCTTATAAGTGTCATAGTTTAATCACAATAATGGGAGGAGAACTTGTTCAATGGGACAGTAAAATAGTTTTGGTTTTACTCTTGACGCTGTTCAAATGTACTTTTCATTACCCTGAAAGGGATTCGATTGTGATGTTTAAGACTAACTTCTTTAGGGAGAAAGGTGGGATCAGGTTTAGTTATCTTACCAAAACCGATATCAACGGCTATAAGATACATGAAGTGAGAGAGCCCTAAGGATTTTGGCATTGGCTTCGTCTGATATTCCGTTATGTTACAGACTACTCTTTGAGTTCTAGTAATCTCTTGTGAAAAGGAAGCATTAAAGTAGGTCATTGTTTCTGTAAAACACTTCATATCCATCCTATAAAGACTCTTATTTGCCATAAGTGGCGGTTGCTTAAGACGGGCAATTCCAAGCTTTTTATCCACCGCTGCACGATAAATGCGGTTGCGGTCTTTTACCAATTCACCGATGTTAAGATAATAAAGAGGAAAAGGAAAAGCCTCTTTACGCTTTACATAAGTAATCGGGAAAGCTTTGTTACAAAGAGACCCCCTTTGTACAAATGTTAAATTTACCATTTAATGATTGATTCAATTGGTTATACTTCTACAGATTCTTGGTCTATGTAATAATTTCAATAATAGATATCTGGAAACAAAATTACGACTTTTACTCCAAAGTTTCTTCTCTGTAACAATAAAAATAAGCCTCAACAATCTTTATTAAAGTTTTGTAGTCAAATTTAAGAAAATTACAAACAACTTTCTATTCATATTATCCGAATTACAAAAACCCGTGTTCTTATTTCTGCAGATAAGTATTTTCGGGCAATAGCATACTTATAAGCAACTACATTTTTCTATAGAAGAAGTTCGCTTATAACAGGATATTGTTGTAACTTTGTGTAATAAACAAATGTACAACAATGAAGAAAGGAACGTTATTTTTAGCACTTTGGCTTGCTGTTTCGAGCTTTGCAATATTGAATTTGCAAGATAAAAACAACAAAAAAACAGTGCAAGTAACCAGCAAGCAAATCCAAAAGTCGACAACAGCGCAATACATGGAGCAGCAAGGACTGGTTGATATAAAAAGCGTAGATCCTACTATTAAGGTAGCTTTGATGTACGCTCGGACAGACAACTTCTGCCGCAAGTTGCTTTATACCAATCTTCGCGAAGCCTATGCATTACCTCAATGTGCTGCAGCTTTAAAGAAAGCACAAACCGAACTGAAACGCCTTCGTCCCGATTTAAGCCTCATCATCTTCGACGCAACACGTCCAATGAGCGTACAACAAACGATGTGGGACGCTGTAAAGCATACCAATCACAGCTTTTACGTATCAAATCCCGCCAACGGAGGAGGCATGCACAACTACGGAATGGCTGTGGATATAAGCATTTGCAAAGCTTCGTGGAACGAAAAGCAATGGCGAGAGGGTTCAACACCGTGCCGAATAGATACCATTCCAATGGGTGTAAAGGTGGATCACTTAGGTTACGAGAGTCATATTGATAAAGAACAGCAGCTATTAGCAAAAGGAATACTTACAAAAGAAAGTCTGGCAAACCGACAATTGCTGCGCCGTGTGATGAAGGAAGCTGGTTTTCAACCGCTAAGAACAGAGTGGTGGCACTTTAATTTATGTTCTCGTGCTTGGGCAAAAGCCAATTTAAAGGTAGTAAAATAAATTTTCCCACATTATTATATATAGCACTTGGAGACTTCAGAATTTATCCGTCAGTATGCTAACGACGATGTTAAGATGCTTGCACTCTTAGGAAAACGTTTTCCAAAGGTGGATTTACCTTATGCGCTTGACCAAATTAGAGGACGACAATTAGCACGAACCAAGCTGCCTGCATGGGCAAGTAATGAGGGTATTGTATATCCGCCTCACCTCAATATGGAGCAGTGTTCAAGCGAACAAACTGCTTTATATAAACAGAAATTAGCAAACCGTCTGCTGAAAGAACTTCCAAATGATAGCGAGACTATACTTACAGATCTTACTGGAGGCTTTGGTGTAGACTTCGCATATATGTCGAAACCTTTTAAGAAAGCACTTTACGTAGAAAGAAACGACCAACTTTGTAGTATTGCAACACAGAATTTCAAGAGCTTAGGTTTAAATAATAACAGCACAAAAAATAGCGATGCCATCGAAATTTTACATGAATTAGAATATGTTTCTATCCTTTTCTTAGACCCAGCACGTCGCAACAGCAATGGAGGCAAGGTTGTTTCAATAGCAGATTGCGAGCCCAATGTATTAGGATTATGCGATGAAATGGTAGAAAAAAGCCACTTTGTAGTGCTGAAACTTTCTCCGATGTTAGATTGGCATAGTGCGGTAACACAACTAAAATATGTTACGGAAGTTCACATTATATCGGTTAGCAACGAATGTAAGGAGCTTTTACTGGTACTTACCAATAGGAATAAGACGGAGATAGATAACAAAGCCAATACGATTAAGGTATTTTGCGTAAACGATAACGATATTTTTAGTTACGAAGAAGATATTCACAGCGAAAAAGAAGGATTACTCCAACAGAACATTCTTGGCAAAGATGTCGCTCTTCCACCCTATCTTTACGAGCCGAACGCTTCGATAATGAAAGCAGGATGCTTTGCTCAGGTAAGCAAAACATATAATGTATCAGCATTAGCACACAACTCCCATTTATTTGTTTCGCCTAATTTGCTTTCCGACTTCCCTGGTAGAAAATTCAAAATCTTACATACCTGCACACTGAATAAGAAAGAATTACGCCATGCTTTAGCAGATATAACGCAAGCAAATGTCGCTGTTAGAAACTTTCCGATGCGAGTTGATGAGCTAAAGAAACGACTTAAACTACGCGACGGAGGCGAAAATTATATTTTTGCCACTACGCATGGCGACAAAAGACATATATTAATAATCACCAAAAAAGAGACTTAAATTTGGCAATATTGCTTAAAATAAGTACCTTTGTAAGTCGAAAAGTAACGTAAGATAGAAATTTTAGATTATGTCATCAATACAAATTAAGAAGGTAGCGAACAAAGAAGACCTAAAATCTTTTATAGAATTCTATTACGACCTTTATGCTGGGAATCCCTATGCAGTACCAAACCTTTATACAGATGAATGGAACACGTTCTCTAAAGATAAGAATCCTGCTTTTGAATTTTGCGAGGCTGAATATTTCATAGCCCTTAAAGATAACAAGATTGTTGGTCGTGTGGCAGCTATTATCAACCACAAAGCTAATCAAAAATGGGAACGAAAAGACGTTCGCTTTGGTTGGATAGACTTCATTGATGATATTGAAGTTTCTAAAGAGCTGCTTGAAGCAGTGGCCGATTACGGACGTTCGAAAGGTATGGAAACCATTGCAGGACCATTAGGTTTTACCGATATGGATGCTGAAGGCATGCTAACAATGGGCTTCGATCAGTTGGGTACCATAGCAACAAACTATAACTACGACTATTACCCAAAGCACGTGGAGGCAATCGGAGGTTGGGAAAAAGACATAGACTATGTTGAATACAAGATAAGCGTGCCCGATACTATTCCCGAAAAGCTTGTAAAGCTCTCTGAAATGATCCAAAAAAGATACAACCTACATATCAAAAAGCTCACAAAAAAGGAAATTTTTGAAGGTGGTTATGGTAGAAAGATCTTCGAACTTATCAATAATACATACAAAGATCTATATGGTTTCTCTGAACTTACCGAACGACAAATCGACCAATACATAGATCAGTACTTCCCATATGCCAACTTAGACTTCATCACAGTAATTGAAGACGGTAACAAAAATAATCAAATTGCTGGCATGGGTATTACTATTCCTTCATTAAGCCGTGCTTTACAAAAGTGTAAAAAAGGACGTTTGTTCCCCTTTGGTTGGTGGCATTTATTGAAAGTGATAAAGTTTACGAAGACAGAAGGAGTAGACTTACTACTCTTAGGCTTCCTTCCTGAATATCGTTCAAAGGGTGCAAATGCACTATTGTTCTACGATTTAATCCCACGTTACATTAAATATGGAATTAAATGGGGCGAAAGTCAAGTAGAAATGGAGACCAATAGCGGAGTACAAAGCCAATGGGAGATGTTCGATAGTGTTAATCACAAACGCCGTCGTTGCTATAGAAAGAACTTATAAAAGAAGAAATTATATTTTATAAAACAAGAAATAGGATTCAGAAAAGAATAATATAGAAATATCGTTTAAACGAAAATATGGCCGAAGAAAGTAAGAAATCAGTAGCATACACCGACGATAACATCCGACATCTTTCGGATATGGAACATGTACGTACTCGCCCTGGTATGTATATTGGACGATTGGGCGATGGAAAACTACCTGAAGATGGTATCTATGTGCTACTGAAAGAAGTTCTCGACAATTCTATCGACGAGTTTAAGATGAACGAAGGTACGCGCATAGAGATTGAAATAGAAGACAATCTTCGGGTTTCGGTTCGCGATTATGGGCGTGGCATTCCTCAAGGAAAGCTTGTTGAAGCGGTATCTGTATTGAATACGGGTGGTAAATACGACTCAAAGGCATTTAAAAAGAGTGTTGGTCTGAACGGTGTTGGTATAAAAGCGGTAAATGCGCTCAGCTCTAAGTTTGAGGTAAAGAGCTTTCGAGAAGGGAAGGTACGCTCGCTTACATTCGAAAAAGGTAATAAACAAACTGATAAGACAACCAAATCGAATGACGAACAAGGCACTTACATCTACTTTGAGCCAGACAATACACTCTTTAAAAACTATAGTTTCCAAGACGATATTGTCGTTACCATGTTGCGAAACTACACTTATCTGAACACAGGGCTTACCATTATGTACAATGGACATCGCATTGTAAGCCGCCATGGACTTAAGGATTTGCTTTCAGATAACATGACTGGCGACCCGCTTTATCCTATTGTACATATGAAAGGCGACGATATTGAAATAGCCTTTACCCATACAAACCAATATGGAGAGGAATATTACTCGTTTGTTAACGGCCAACACACAACACAAGGAGGTACACATCAAAGTGCATTTAAGGAACATATAGCAAAGACTATCAAGGAATTCTTCGGCAAATATGAGTATGGCGACATTAGAAATGGTATAGTTGCGGCCATTGCTATCAATGTTGAGGAACCCGTTTTCGAGTCTCAGACAAAGATAAAGCTTGGTTCTACAGTAATGGCACCTGATGGAGACACCATCAATAAGTTTGTTGGAGATTTCATAAAGACCAATGTCGATAACTTTATGCATATTCATAAAGAAGACTTTACCGACATATTGGAAAATAAAATAAAGGAAACTGAACGCGAACGTAAGGCCATGGCTGGTGTAACAAAGCTTGCACGCGAACGCGCAAAGAAAGCAAACCTTCACAATAGAAAGCTTCGTGATTGCCGTGTGCACTTCAGCGACGTTAAGAATGAGCAAAAAGAAGAAAGTTCTATCTTCATTACTGAGGGCGATTCTGCCAGCGGTAGCATTACAAAAAGCCGAGATGTAAATACGCAAGCTGTATTTTCGTTGCGCGGAAAACCTCTCAACTGCTTTGGACTAACTAAGAAAGTGGTGTACGAAAACGAAGAATTCAACTTATTGCAGGCTGCTCTTGACATTGAAGATGGCTTAGATACCCTCCGTTATAATAAGGTAATTGTTGCTACCGACGCCGATGTTGATGGTATGCACATACGCTTACTCATCATAACATTCTTCCTTCAGTTCTTCCCAGAGTTGATAAAGAAAGGTCATGTCTACGTTTTGCAAACACCATTGTTTCGTGTACGTAACAAAAGAACAAAGATAAAGAATAAGCAAATCATAGAAGAACAGGACGCAAAACGTTTGAAAGGTGAGAAGAAGAACGACCTTATCACAATTTATTGCTATACCGAGGAAGAGAGAATCAATGCAATTGAGGCGCTCGGACCCGACCCTGAGATCACTCGTTTTAAAGGTTTAGGAGAGATTTCTCCCGATGAATTCGCCCATTTCATCGGCCCTGACATGCGGTTAGAGCAGGTTACCCTTCACAAAAACGACCAGGTGAAAAACTTATTGGAATATTATATGGGCAAAAATACAATGGAGCGACAAAACTTTATCATTGATAACTTAGTGATAGAGGAAGACCTTTCAAATGATGTTCCGATGGATTAAGTTTTACTTAATTAGATAATAACAAACCCAAAGTAGGCTTACAGCTCTACTTTAAATAAGAACTGAAGATTATGAAGAAAATTTTTCTGATATCAATAATACTTTTGCTGTTCAGCACTTTTGCTACTGCGCAAGTGAACTTAAACTTTGGTAGCGACTCTCCCATGCGAAAGATGCAAATGGCGGAGATAGCTATTTCCAACTTTTATGTAGACGATGTTGACGAGCAAAAGGTGGTAGAAGATGCAATTCGTGGCATGCTGAAAAACTTAGACCCCCACTCTACCTATACAGATGCAAAGGAAACAAAGGCTATGAACGAGCCTTTGCAAGGCGACTTTGAAGGTATTGGTGTTCAATTCAATATCATTGACGACACTTTGGTGGTAGTTCAGACAATTATTAATGGTCCTTCTGAGAAGGTGGGCATCGCTCCTGGCGACCGTATCGTTATGGTAGACGACACACTGATAGCGGGTGTAAAGATGAATCGCATCGATATTATGAAACGTTTGCGTGGTGTGAAAGGAACAAAAGTAAAGTTGGGCATTATTCGCCGTGGTGTAAAAGGAATGCTAAATTTCGTTGTTACACGTGCTAAAATACCTGTTCACACGGTCAATGCAGCTTATATAATTCGTCCTGGTATAGGTTACGTACGCTTAGAGAGCTTCGGTATAAAGACGCACGAGGAGTTTATGCAAGCCATTGATAAGCTAAAGCAGCAAGGTATGCAGCGTTTGATACTTGATTTGCAGGACAATGGTGGCGGTTTCCTCGAAGCTGCGGTACGAATAGCAAATGAATTCCTTCAAGATAACGACATGATAGTATACACAGAGGGCCGTCGTGTACCTAGGCAGGACTTCAAAGCAAGAGGCAACGGACGCCTAAAGGACATTCCTGTCTATGTTTTGGTAAACGAATTGAGTGCTTCTGCTGCAGAAATTGTTTCTGGAGCGATTATGGATAACGACCGTGGTGCTGTCATTGGACGCCGTACTTTCGGTAAAGGATTGGTTCAACGACCATTCGAACTGCCCGATGGAAGTATGATAAGACTAACCGTTGCTCATTATTATATACCAAGTGGACGTTGCATTCAGAAGCCTTACAAGAAAGGAGACAAGGGTGATTACGACATGGACTTGGAAAATCGACTGAAGCACGGGGAGCTAACCAACCCTGATAGTATTCATTTTGCTGACTCTCTGAAGTTCTATACAGTTCGTAAACATCGCCCTGTATATGGCGGGGGTGGCGTTATGCCCGACTATTTTGTGCCGTTGGATACAACAAAGTTTACATCTTTCCACCGCAAACTTATGGCAAAGAATCTTATTATGGACGCTTTCTTGAAGTATGTGGACAACAACAGAAAGGCATTAAAGAAGAATTACAAGACATTCGAGGCCTTCGTAGCAAACTACGAATTGCCTGTTAGTCTTACCAATCAAATTATTGCAGAGGCTAAGAAACAAAAGATTGAACCAAAAGATACTAACGAACTCAATCAGACTTTGGCTTATATGCGCCATCAACTAAAGTCTCTCGTAGCACGAGACCTATGGGATATGAACGAATATTTCCGAATATGGAACGAACAGAACGACATTGTTCAGAAGGCACTTGATGTGATTGAGGCTGATAAGAAGAAGTAATTGAACACTACAATAAACATAAAAGCGAGCAATTTGCACCATTGCAAATTGCTCGCTTTTGCTTTTCTAAATACCATTACCAGCTATTAAGTGGCAATAATCTAATATATGAGCATCAGTAGCCAAGTAATATAACTTGTGCCTATCTACCTTTCACAACTTAATCCACTCAAAGGCATTATACTATAACATTACCATACCTTGTTTATATGGTTTCTCCCAGTCGTCTTTCGTCTTCATTTTGTCTGGTTGATTGCCTTTCTAACTTGCTTTAATATGCTACTTCTTCTCAATACGCCTATCTGTCGGCTCAACAATAAAATGAATATCTATAGATGCTAAAATGATTGATGGAGGTTAAAAATATGGATGTGAAATTGAGATTTTACAGATAATAAATGTTTATTACAACATAAAAAGAGAGCAGTATAAACACATGAAGAACAAAAAACGGCTTCCATGAAAGAATCACAGAAGCCGTTATAATAAAGTTTTCGTTTAGATTTTTACAACCTTTATGCTACCATCAGCAAGTCTCAACTTAGCAACATAAACACCACAATGAGGCAAAGTCAGCACAATTTCGTTACTACCGAGTGGCTTGCTTACGCTAATTAAAGCGCCTGAAGTATTGTATAGCTCTACAGAACCTATGGTTTTATCGGCTATAATGCGTACTTCGGTTTCACTTTGTCTAATAACAGAGAGCACTGAACCTACTGTAACAACGCCATTTATACCATCTGCAACAGCAGGATAATCACCTTCAATGTTGTCGCCCCACAAGAACAACCAGTTATTGTCGGCATACGACTTCTCCGAACCTTTTCTTACGTGTAAGTACACTTTATTAAATTCAACATCGCCAAACACCTCTTCTCGGAGAGTTGGGGCTGTTTTACGATAGCTGTAAATATCTTTCAAGCCATGGCAGGCATAGAAAGCACGTTCGCCAATACCTACCACAGAGTCGGGTAGATATATTTTCTGCACGTTGTTGTTATAAGAAAAAGCATAATCAGCAACGTAAGAAGTCTTTGGTTGAAGCATAAATTCGGTCTTAGTGCCCTTGCAAGGAACTGCAATAAGGTAGAGTCCTTTTCCAGTTGTACTTCTATAATAAAGCGCATTGTCCTCGTGAACCATATAGTTGTTTGTAGTAAAGTTGAACAAAGCCATACCATTATTCGACAAAGCACCTGTACCTACCTTCTCAAGATTTGCTGGAAGTGTAATCGTTTTTATACCCTGACACTCAAAGAATGCCATAGAGCGGATTAGTTTGGTTTCAGCAGGCACAACAAAATTGTCGCTTTTCAGTGTTTGTGGACACTCGTAGAGCGTGGTTTTATCCTTAGAATAGAGTACACCATCGGCTGTCATCATGTGCGTACTGCCTGCAACCACGGTGAAACCACTAAACTCTGGACATTGTAAGAAAAGCTTTGCACCTGTCTTTTCAACTGATGCAGGCAGTTCAAGAGTTTCGAGTGCAACGCAACGCTGGAAGGCATTGTCTTTAATCTCCTTCAAACCTTCGTTCAGTTTCACATTTGTAAGCACCTTACAGTTGTAGAAAGCACGTTCGCCAATTGTTTCTACACCCGTTAAAGTAAGCGAAGTAAGCGATACACAATTGGCAAAACATGTTTCGTCTATTTCCTTTAAAGTTTCTGGAAACTTCACTTTCATGAGGTTAGAACATGACATGAACGTACTGCGCGAAAGCTTTTTAAGACCAGTAGGTATGGTTACCTTCTTCAGATTTTCGCACAATACAAAAGCATTTGTACCAATAGAATCTATTGAATTAGGTAGTTCGATAGTCTCAAGGTTAGTACAATCGCTAAAAGCCTGCTCTCCAATCACTCTTAATTTGCTGTTTGGAGCAAACGTAACCGACTTTAAGTCGACAGCATAGAAGAACGCGCACTGCCCAATAACTTCGAGAGAAGCTGGACATTGTACGCTTCTTACAGACGAAGTTGCAAAGGCATTCGGAGCAATTTCGCGTATTCCTTCAGGAATTTTGTAGTCGATAGGTGCACCATCGGCTTTTACTAACACATCTCCTTCAATTACCTGTGCCGATAAAACAGATGGCACAAGAGCTAAAGCTGCAAATAATAAAGTTTTAATTCTCATAATAATATTGTTTAGGAATAAAATTAGAACTCTTAGTTTTTATTTGTTTCTTTCCTTGACTCCTCCTTTAGCCAGAGTCCGTATCTAAAGAAAGATAGTATAGTCATGCAAAGGTAGTAATATTTTTGCGTTTTTTCTAATTTATAGAAAATATTTTATAATTGGGCAACACTTGCACGTGGATAGGGCGGAATAGAAGGGAAACGACTGGTAGAAACGGAGGAGGAGGATGTTGAAACTTGATGGTAAAAACCTATTCAACAAACTAAAGTAAGGCAATTTAAATGTAAAGAATTTACAGAAGAGGTATTATCGCGTAACACTTTCGTAATCAACACTTTACAAAATAGCCTATTTTGCAGATCAAAAGTGCCTGTTTTGCACGATAAAACAGGCACTTTTGCAACGCAATATAGGCACTATTAGCGTGCGAAACAGTTTTCATGGTTTTTCATTTGTATTTTTCTTTACAAGTAACAAGTATTTCGATACAAAAAAAGGAAGCTGTTTATAACAACTCCCTTTGATGATTGGGCAGTATGATTAGGACTGCAAAACAAAGCCTTAGCGCAATGCTAAGGCTTTGTTTTCGTTTTCTTCCATTATCTCTCGTTCGCCGGGCGCTTTGTCGTTGATACCACAAAGATGGAGTACACCATGGATAATGACACGAAAAAGTTCTTCTTCGTAAGTCTTTCCAAACTTCTCTGCATTCGTACGAACTGTGTCGAGCGATATTACAATGTCGCCATTGAGCACGTTACCCTCGCAATAATCGAAGGTGATAACGTCAGTATAGTAGTCATGGCCAAGGTATTCGTTGTTCACTTCAAGTATTTTCTCGTCGTCAACAAACAAGTAACCAATCTCGCCAACCTTACGGTTGTGGCTCGCTGCTACTGCTTTAATCCAACGAGTAGTATCGCGTTTACCTATCTTTGGGAGCTTAACGCCCTCTGCATTGTATGTTATCATTCGGTAATTGTTTTATCGTTTCTGTGGCAGAAACTCACTAACGTCTCTACCAAAGTGTATAAGTTCGCGCACAAGGCTTGAGCTGATGCTGGCAAACTGTGGTTCTGCCACAAGTAAAAGAGTCTCCATACCACCCAGAAGGCGATTAATATCTGCCTGCTCGCGCTCGTATTCAAAATCTTTTATGGTACGAACACCTTTTATAAAATAGGTGGTGTGCTCGCGATGGGCAAAGTCTACCGTTAGGTCGGTATATGCTTTCACCTCTATTTTTGGTACATCGGCATAGAGTTGCTGTATTGTAGACACACGTTGGTCGGTGTTTTGTATATACTTTTTGCGCTCGTTCACGCCTACACCAATCACTATTTTATCGAATAAAGCAATGCCCGACGTACAATTGAGTCGTGTCCAATGGTGAAAGGGTCGAAACTTCCCACAAACAACCCTACTCTTGCTGTGTGTTCGCTGTTATTTGCCATTGCTTTAAAGTTTTATTCGATTTTTACTCTCAACTTTTATTACTTCTATTTTTTACTTGTTTTGCCTGTTATCTAAAAAGCGCATAGAAATGGCTCTTAGGCTTACTCTTCACCACCATAGTATTAGTAGATGGCGCAGAGATAGTTAATCCACTACAAGTGTTTATGCGATGTTCTCCAGCATTGGTCAAAGACGAGAAATAATACTCGGTATGAGCCTCGTAAGGAACAAGTTCTGTTAAGGCAGCATCAAACTTTTTCGTTAGTTCAACATCTCTTGAGCATAGGCGACGAATATAATCCCCGAAGTCAAAAAAGGCTTCTGGAACATAACCATCAAGTACTTGAAGGTCTGAACTAACTGCTTTTCCTATTTTATATTTCCTATGAATGGAGCTAAGCACGTTCATCATAGCATCTACTTTGCTGCAATCGGTTACGGAAATAGTTCCATAATGATATTTATTTTGACCAATAGCATAGTTTGAATAGAAGGTATAGAACGCATCTACTACACTCTTATAATCTGGTTTTGTAGGCGAAAGGAACTTCCACATTTGGCGATAAGGCATTCCATGTCCCATAATTTCGGTTGGACAACCTATTAGATAATCGGTAACACGGTTCAATTCGTAAGCTGTTTCTATATTTGCCATGTAGCAATCGTCGAAGAGCAAGAACTGCAAATGCTGAAGTCTAGAACGTCGTATACCATTAGCGAGAGCATCAATATCCATCTGAATGTCTGAACCACCAAAGTAACGAGTCTGTCGAGTAATAGGTAATCCTAACGCTTCGTTTTTGTCGCGGTCAGCAGCAATACGATTACGGATATGTGCTGATGTACTTGAAGCGTATACCCAGCCTACTCCATGGCTACCTACAATCATAGAATAAGTAGGAGCAGGGGCAATTTCAACCACCTTATTTAATAAGCTCGCCATCTTATCTGCTGTATTCATAGCACCTTCATTGTAAACTTTGAGAGTATCGTTATAGCATTTTCCGTTACGATAAGTAATTCTCATAAGATGACTTTTGGTGCTTGAATTAGCAATTAGAACCAATAAGTTAGTACTTTTCAGACCATGTTGATCAACAATACCTCTCTTCATATCTTCGATATTGTACACAAAGAAATCATACAAGTTCTGTTTTGTACCTGTCCAAGGCATATAAACAAAGATTGTTTTTTCTTTTGTAAAGTCGTCATCAGTTGGTTCTGGATCTTCTTTACTGCAGGATATTAAAGTCGCTGAAGTAAGCATTAACAATAGTATTGCAATGCTATTGAAAGTCTTTAGCGTCCTTTGACCCACGCTAAATAAATATTGAAAGGAATGTTTCATATCTTCTATCATTTAGAATAATCTTATTATTTAATCTGCAAATATAGCAATAAAATAATGAAAAACCCAATGCTGGAGCTTTTATCCATGCATTGGGCTATAAATTGATGAGATAAATTAACCTTAGTACTTAACGTAAATCAAATAATCTTCAACTTCACCAACCTCGAAACGGTCGCAAGCATCAGCATATCCACCTTGCTTCATAGAGATACGAACACGGTGATAACCCTTTGATAAGCCACGAGGAAGGTTGATACGGCCATAAATCGTTCCGTAAGCTACCTTCTGAAGTACCATTTCAGAACTATCAAACTCTTTATCATTGTCGAAGTCTATCCACATACGCCAGTAGTTATAACCACTCTTTCCGTTTGGACTCAAGGTATAACGCAAGCTATAACCAGAGTATGCAGTTGTTGCCTTATTTGTGAAATCAGAGTATCCTCCTGAAGTATAAGATGAATAATTCTGGATTCCACCAAGCTCTACAAAGCGAATGTTTGCAGTAGATGGGCTTGTTACACCAGTCTGACAATAACCTGATGGTGTTGGATTTGGCTCTGGATTTGGATTTGGCTTAGGATCTGGATCTGGTTTTGGATCTGGATTTGGAGTTGGTGTTGGATTAATATCATCAGATACCTGGATATCGTAATCCTCTACCTCACCTGATGTAAAGCTTCCTTCTGATTTTGCATAAGTTCCCCAGCTCATACAAACACGCATACGTACCTTATGACGTGTTGCTCTTGTAGGAACAGTAAATCTACGAGTTAGTTTTGCACCTCCCATTGAAAGACCATAAGCAATCATTTCATTGCTGTCGAATTTCTTATTGCCATTGAAGTCAATCCATGCTGTCCAATATTCTGTATATACAGTGCCTGTAAAACCAGGAGTAAGTGTTAATTCATAAGTTGCACCAGGAGCCAATGCAATAAGGTCTTTATTGTAATAAGCATATCCTGTACCTGAACTACCAGTTTCGTTACCTACAGAACCAATTTGTACATTCTTAATAAATGTAGTTTGGCATTGCTTTCCCCATGCTTTAGGATAACCACCTTCATCTACTGGGTCTGGTTCTGGAGTTGGATTAGGGTTTGGTTCTGGATCTGGATTTGGTTCTACACCACCTGGAGGTGCGAAGTTAACAACGATAGATTGGTTATTATTATAACCACCAGCGCCACCACCAGTACCTAATGAGCCAGGATTGAGAGCATAAAGTAGGAAGTAACCATCTGACATACCTCCCCATCCCCAATTGAAGTGGAAGTAGTTGTTTTGAGTATAACCATCGCAAACAAAAGAGTGAGCTCCTCCGCTACCACCACCACAATATTGTACAGGACGTCTAGCATCAAGTTCGCGCTTAACAAGTGCTACCCATTGTTCGTAAGTGTAGTCAGAACGTTCAGCGCTCTGTACTGCTGATGGATATTTATAATATGTTTTCAATGCTCTTGGCACATATTGTTGCCAAGTACCACTACCATAAGGACTAAAGCCCATATCGATAGAAACTGCAACACCATAGCAGAAACGTGCGATATCGTCATTGCGTTGTCTCAATACTGGACCAGGCATATTATCCCAGTTGATGTCATAATCGTAATTAAATGACAATGTACCATAAGAAGATCTGTAGCTGTGAGAACCTGTACCACGCTTTGGATACTTATAGTAACGCATAATTTGCGATGTTGCTGTTGCAACACAACCTACTGGTGTATTGGAAGGACAATAGGCATTGTAGTAAGGACTTTGATTCCACTTAATATTGCCCAACAATGGTCCTACAATAGCTTCTGCACGAGTAGGAGAAGGCTCTAAGTAAGCTTCACGCATACTTTCTGTTTCTGCAGAAGGTTTGATTTTAACGTTAGCAACTTTAATCTGTGATGCAAACTCATTAAACATATACTGAGCTCCATCAGGAATATTTTCTGTTACAAACGGACCATCAAAAGAGAAACCAAGAACTGGAGAAGTAACCTTTGAACCAGATACTACAACATAAGCTGTAGAATCGAGATTGATTACATAGTATGAAGGATGAGTAGTTCCGCCTGTACGAGTAGCAGTTTTTTCATCGGTCAAAACTACTTTTAATTTTCCTCCACTTACGCACGTGTTGCGGCAGCATCGGTTCCATTGTTCTGAATGAATCGCTTTGCGATTTCAATAGCTTCGTCTTGGTTAACAAAAACACTTTCATTAGTTACAGTATCGACTGATTCTACTCGATCTGAACATGAGAAGAGAATAACCACTCCAAAAGCTGCACATGCAACTTTGAATGATTTCTTAATCATTTTATTCATTGTAAACAAGTTTAGATTTACAAATAAGATTAACTAATAAATATTAGATTAAGTCATAAAAGCAGAAAAAGTTCTGTTACAACAGAATGCCGCAACAGAACCTTTCCTTATAATTTATTACTTAAAGTAAATGCTTGAAATTTCGAATTGCGCTTCAACTGTTACGCCTGCACCACTACCAACTACAGAGAACTTAGGTTCCATGCTCTTTTGTTTTGCAAGAAGATCTGAAACAAAGAATTCTTGGTATGTTTCGCTATAATCCTTATCGTTCTTCGGTATGATTCGTGCATCGTAGTCGCGCATGTGAGTATAAACACGTACACGGTTGCGGAGGAAGTCTTGGAATGATTCGCCATCCTTCTTCTTCAAACAAACGATACTTTTTTGTCCTGATACTTGTGTAAACTCCCTACCCTTCTTAACGTTGATATAATTCTTACGACCAATGTTGAAGATGTCAGAAATCTTTTCACCATTATAAGTGATCCAACCTGTACCATACAATTCAAATTCTGGACCATATTCTACCTTACGGCTACCTTCTGTTCCCTTAAGTCCTGAAAGGCTAAGTTCAAGGTACATTTCCTTAAATTCAGGAACGAAAGAACGAGTAATAACATCGTATTCGCCATTTGATACTACACGGCACATAGAGTTATCCTTAGCATAACGCAAAGAGAAGCTGATAGGAGTTACTTCTGACATTGAGATATCTGCAGTCATATACTCTTTGAAGCCTTCCCAACCATTTATAAGGGCCGTATTCTGGCTCTTTGCACCACCACCAATGATTGTTACGTTGATCTTACTATCGTCGAGCACCTTTTTATATTGTGTCTCAAGTTCAATGTTAAGATCGATAGCCTTAATTGCAAAGTTAAGGGCAGCACGTACTTCACTGAGAGAGTGCTTAGTATCAACACTCAAGAAAATCATACGACCATAAGTCAAGTTGCTTACGTAAACTGGTTGATATTGGTCGATGAGGTATGGATTGATTGAGGTGAAGATTGTTGGAGTCTTTGGGAAGTCGGTAGTAACAGTGTACTGCTTCTGAATAAACTTAGCCAAGATATGGTTCTGTTCCTTATCGAAATCGAAACCGAAGTTAGCACCAAAGTCTACATATTGGTTTCTGAATGTTGCACCAACCTTTGCCATTGCTTCTTCTTTAGAAGTAATAGACTCAACACTGTGCATTGATGTTACAGCATTTGGCTGATAGTTCAACTTTGCCCAATCGTTGAATGCTTCACGATATTCACTTAAGCGTGGGTTGAAAATAGTTTTTCTGATGCTTTCAGAAGGTGTACCTTCAGTTACTACTTTGCTAATAGAGAAAGTAATATCACCTACTTCAGCTTCAGTTAATGGAGTATAGGTACCATCTTCAATAGAGCTACCTTTCAAAACACAACCTGGATAAAGGATTTCTGCGTTAGGATCGAGAATCATTGTTTCGTCGAACATAGCAGAAGCCTTATAGTGCTTCTTTGTTATAACCCAGTATCCTGGCATACCATCGTTATAACCAGGTACTTCTTCAGTACTAACATCAGAAGTTGTAGGTGCAGATGCACGCATTGTAGCTGATGCTCCAGGTGCTTTAAGACTACCAAGATAAGCTTGGATTTCTGCTTGGTCGGTAATAATACCCTTCTTTTGTTGTTGGCTAACATCAATTGTGTCATCAACATTAGAGCAACTACTTAGCCCTAAGAATGCTGCTGTTGTCAACAGATAGATAACTTTTTTGTTCATAATAATGATACTTTTAAATTAGATATATGATATTAATAGTTATTTTTATCTCACAACAATTTGAGCATAGAAAGTCTAATTTCTTGCATTTATTGTTCTCTCGTTAACTCGGTCGTAGTTATCGTTTTTGCACTTTTATCGGGTCAAAAGTACAAAAAATAATAATACCAACAAAATAAAGTATAATATTTTTTTATTTAATGTATTTTCATACTCAAAAAGTGCCGATTTTTGTATTTAAGTTACATTTCTTTAATTCCTTTAATAATATTATTCATCTATTGTTAAGGCGTTTACAGAAATATCAACAATAAACCTTTTAAATTTTATGTATATATATTATTGATTTTTTAACGTGCAAATAAATTCATTGCCAAAACCCGTGATTTGAAAGAAATTATTTTAGGTTATACTTATCAAAAGATCTTATTAGCCACTTTTGCCACCACAAAAACCTACCCAAATAATATTCTAGTCTTTGCTTCAGCTATTCTTATATTGAATTAAAAACTAACGAAGTGTGACGCAAAGATTATATTGTAATTTTAAAAGTTATAGTAGTTAAAATGTAAAACAGCAGACCAATTATATTAAACTTATTGCTGTTTTTTATTATCAGGTGAAGTAAATATCCTTCCCTTGCAAAGGAAATATTGTCGGTCAAAAGAAGAGGGATTTACTTATCAGAAAATTATAATTACAAAATTAAAAAACTTAATTATAATTACAAAATTAAAAAACTTAATTATAATTTTATTTTTTGTAATTACAAATTGTTGAATTTATAATTATATTTTTTCAAGCTTCTTTTTTCATTTGTTATATATAATAAGGTAAAGGAAACTTATCATAAGCAAGAAAAGAGAATATGGAGTCCCTTCAAGGATACTATTCATTATACTTACAGCGTAAGCTCAATGAAAATGGCTTTAGTCGTATATAAAAAATAAAAAAATCCCGCAATGCAATCTGCATCGCGGGGTTTCTTCTTTTTTGATTAAGAGAAACTTTTGTCTCTCTATTCTTACTTTTTCATGCTTTAATCAGCAAGCTTTGCCTTGATAAATTCTCGGTTCAAACGAGCTATATTAGCAATAGATTCATTCTTTGGACATTCAGCCTCACATGCACGAGTATTTGTACAGTTACCAAAGCCAAGTTCTTCCATCTTCATAATCATTGCTTTTGCACGCTTAGCAGCTTCTGGACGGCCTTGTGGGAGAAGTGCCAACTGACTTACCTTAGAAGAAAGGAAAAGCATTGCTGAACCATTCTTACATGCTGCAACACATGCACCACAACCAATACATGTAGCGCAATCCATTGCTTCGTCAGCATCTTCCTTAGGAATAAGGATAGCATTAGCATCTTGTGGTTGTCCAGTACGAATACTTGTGTAACCTCCAGCCTGTATAATCTTGTCGAATGCACCACGATCTACCATGCAATCCTTAATTACTGGGAATGCAGCAGAACGCCATGGTTCAACAGTAATAACATCTCCATCGTTGAAACGACGCATGTATAACTGACAGGTTGTAGCACCTGTAGCTGGACCATGTGGGTGTCCATTAATGTAAAGAGAACACATACCGCAGATACCTTCACGACAGTCGTGATCGAAGACAAAAGGTTCTTTGCCATCTTCGATAAGCTGCTCGTTGAGAATATCCAGCATTTCAAGGAAAGAAGTATCACCAGGGATATCTTTCATCTCGAATGTATCAAAATGACCTTGTGCTGTAGGTCCGTTCTGACGCCATACTTTAAGCGTGAAACTTATTATTTTTTCCATTACGTTGATTTCTTTTTAATGTGTTGCCAAAGCAACTTTGACTTAAATTAGTTCTTGTAGTTACGTGTTTGAACCTTAATTGCCTCGTACTGGAGAGGTTCCTTGATGAGTTCAGGTTCAGTAGTATCACTGCCCTTATACTCCCAGCAACCTACGTAGAAGTAATTTTCGTCGTCACGCTTAGCTTCACCTTCTTCAGTCTGATACTCCTCACGGAAGTGACCACCGCAGCTTTCATTGCGCGAAAGTGCATCGTAAGCTACAAGCTCACCCATTGTAATGAAGTCACGAAGGTGGATTGCTTTATCAAGCTCTACGTTGAGTCCGTCCTTGCTTCCTGGGATAAAGAGGTTAGTTTCGAATTCTTTACGTATTTCCTTCATCTTTTGGAGACCTATCTTTAATCCTTCTTCTGTACGACCCATACCTACGTAATCCCACATGATATGGCCAAGCTCTTTATGAATAGAGTCTACACTGCGCTTACCCTTGATATTCATAAGACGATCTATTTCGTCTTGAACACCCTTCTCAGCCTTAACAAACTCTGGATGATCGGTAGGGATCTTAGTCCAAAGAGATTGATCTGCCAAGTAGTTCTGTATAGTATAAGGTAATACAAAGTAGCCATCTGCTAGACCTTGCATCAATGCAGAAGCACCAAGACGGTTAGCACCATGATCAGAGAAGTTACATTCGCCGATAGCGAAGAGTCCACTAATAGTGGTTTGCAATTCATAATCTACCCAAATACCTCCCATTGTGTAGTGGATAGCAGGGTAAATCATCATTGGATTGTAGTACTTAACTCCATTGATTTCCTTAGCTAATTCACCAGGATTTACGTCAGTAATTTCTTCATACATATCAAAGAGATTACCATAACGCTGGAGAATAACATTCAAACCAAGACGGTTGATACTTTCAGAGAAATCAAGGAAAACAGCCAAACCTGTATTATTTACACCGAAACCATGGTCACAACGTTCTTTAGCAGCGCGTGAAGCCACGTCGCGAGGAACCAAGTTACCAAATGCTGGATAACGGCGCTCCAAGTAATAGTCGCGGTCTTCTTCTGGAATATCTGAACCTCTCTTTGTTCCTGCCTGCAATGCCTTAGCATCTTCTATCTTCTTTGGAACCCAAATACGACCATCGTTACGCAATGATTCTGACATCAATGTAAGCTTAGATTGCTTATCACCATGTACAGGAATACAAGTTGGGTGAATCTGAACGTATGCTGGGTTTGCAAAATAAGCACCCTTACGATAGCACTGAACAGCTGCTGTACAGTTACAGCCCATAGCGTTAGTAGAAAGGAAATATGCATTACCATATCCACCTGTTGCAATAACAACTGCATTTGCAGAGAAACGTTCAAGTTCGCCAGTTACCAAATTTTTTGCTATAATACCACGTGCATGGCCATCAATAACAACTACGTCTTCCATTTCATAGCGTGTGTAAAGTTTTACACGACCATCATTAACCTGCTTGCTTAATGCTGAATAAGCACCGAGAAGAAGTTGTTGACCTGTTTGACCTTTTGCATAGAATGTACGTGAAACTTGTGCACCACCGAAAGAGCGGTTTGCTAACATACCACCATACTCACGTGCGAAAGGTACTCCTTGTGCCACACATTGATCAATGATGCTGTTAGAAACTTCTGCCAAACGATAAACATTTGCTTCACGAGCACGATAGTCGCCACCCTTTACAGTATCATAGAACAAACGATAAACTGAGTCGCCATCGTTCTGATAATTCTTTGCAGCATTAATACCACCCTGAGCAGCAATAGAGTGAGCACGACGTGGTGAGTCCTGAATACACAAATTATAAACAGTAAAGCCCATTTCGCCAAGCGATGCTGCAGCACTGGCACCAGCCAAACCGGTACCAACAACAATTACATCAAGCTTTAATTTATTCTTAGGATTAACCAAACGCTGGTGAGCCTTATAGTTGGTCCACTTCTCTGCTACTGGTCCTTCTGGAATTTTTGAATCTAATATCTTAGCCATAATCTTTGTATCTTTCTATTAGAATTAATGAATAAAGCAGGTCCCACAAAGGCTTGGTGCACATTTGAATGCGAAAGCAAGCACAACAATTAAGAAACCTAACATGAGAAGTGTGGTATAAACCAAACCTATCTTCTTCCAACGGTTGAACCAAACCTTACCGCTGATACCGAGAGTCTGCATTGCTGACCAGAAACCATGTGATAGATGGTACCAGATAGCACAAAGCCAAATGATGTAAATTACAACATAAATTGGGTTCTCAAATGTTTTAATAATGTACTCAAAACCATTTGAAGGGTCAATATCTTGATGCATACCAATTATTTCTGCAAACATCATGTTGTACCAGAAATTAAACAAGTGAAGCAACAAGCCCAATAGAACAATGATACCCAACACCAACATGTTTTTAGACGCCCATTCAACCTTAGGACTTGAACCTATTACAGCGTAACGTTCGTTACCACGTGCACTACGATTCTGTGCAGTTAAGATGAAAGCGTAAACGATGTGAGCCACTGTCAGTGCTCCAAGGCCTACAGTAGCAACTACTGCATACCAGTTTGCACCAAGAAATTTACAAATCATATTGTAGGCCTCTCCAGAGAAAAGCGCAACAATATTCATCGACATGTGGAATGTCAGGAATAGAATAAGTGCGATACCTGTTACAGACATCACAACTTTTCTACCAATAGAAGAATTGATTAACCACATAAATGTTTTGTTTTTAAATATTTAAACTGTTTGAATTAATTTGATCTTGTTTTTGTAAATGCATAATCCAAGGGGTATACTGATAAAGTATCATTCTTTCAGCAAATACCCAAAAGTTGGTATCAAGTGGGAATGTATCCGCTGCAAAAATACTATAAAATAATGATAAAGCGAAGTTTTTTTAATAAAAAACGACCTTTCAATAGGTGCTTAAAGCGTAATATTGACATCGTCTAAACAAGCAGTAAGAAACGAAATGAAACTACAATCTCAATTATTAAAGTAGATAAAGAAGTGAAAACGTAGGTAAAGTAACAAAAGTTAAGCGAAAACAATCTTATAATTATAACAAGTAAGTAGCATTTGCTTGACACATTTATAGTGATATTACAAATATATAGAAAATGATATTATCACAATATTTCTGAAGAAAATACAAATGGGAAAATAGGAAAAGGAAGGAATATGTAATAGCAATATGTCGGAATTGTGCTAAATAATTGAATTTAATTTCTTACTTTTGCCAAAAAATAGAAAAAGAATGAGCATTACTTTCAAATATGATGTGCTAGTGATTGGCGGTGGACATGCTGGTTGCGAAGCAGCTACAGCCGCTGCTAATATTGGTGCAAAGGTATGTTTGGTAACAATGGACATGAACAAAATAGCCCAAATGAGTTGTAATCCTGCAATAGGAGGAATTGCAAAGGGGCAAATTGTGAGAGAAATTGACGCCTTGGGTGGTCAAATGGGACTTGTTACTGATGCTACTGCTATTCAGTTTCGGATGCTCAACCGCTCGAAAGGACCAGCTGTTTGGAGCCCAAGAGCGCAATGCGATAGGGAGAGGTTTATAACAGAATGGAAAAAAACTCTGAACCTTACAGATAATCTTGATATATTCCAAGACCAAGCTGAAGAACTAATCGTAAAGAATGGGCACGCAATAGGAGTACGTACAATATGGGGCATAGAGCTTTTTGCACGCGCAATAGTCATTACAGCTGGAACATTCCTTAACGGACTCATGCATATAGGTAAAAAACAGGTGGAAGGCGGTCGCTGTGCTGAACCAGCAGTACATAACTTTGCGGAAAGTATAACATATTGGGGAGTGCGCAAAGATAGAATGAAGACGGGGACTCCAGTACGAATAGATAAACGTTCGGTTCACTTTGATGAGATGGAAGCACAACCAGGCGAAAATGATTACCATCAATTTTCTTATTTCGGGCCGCGCAGAACTCTTCCACAACTACCTTGTTGGACATGTAACACCAATGAGGAAGCTCACAATATTCTACGTAAGGGAGTTACAGAATCTCCCCTTTTCAACGGACAAATACAAAGTATAGGTCCTCGTTATTGCCCGTCTATTGAAACTAAACTTGTAACATTCCCAGACAAAGACACACATCCCCTCTTCCTAGAGCCTGAAGGTGTAGACACAAATGAAATGTATCTGAATGGCTTTTCTTCATCTATGCCGTGGGAAATACAATTAGAAGCGCTACGAAAGATTCCAGCCCTACGCAACGCTAAGATGTATCGCCCAGGTTATGCAATCGAATACGATTACTTTGACCCGACGCAACTCAATCCATCGTTGGAATCAAAGATTATTGAAGGATTGTTCTTAGCGGGTCAAGTAAATGGAACTACGGGCTATGAAGAAGCAGGAGGTCAAGGAATAGTAGCAGGAATAAATGCAGCACTGCTATGCGCAGGAAGTAAACCCTTCCTTATGAAGCGTGATGAAAGCTATATAGGCGTACTCATCGACGATTTAACAACAAAAGGGGTTGACGAACCATATAGAATGTTTACCTCCAGAGCTGAATATAGGATATTGCTTCGCCAAGATGATGCAGATGCACGACTAACAGAAAAAGGTTATAATCTTGGCATAGTAAAGCGCGAACGCTATGATTGGTGGCTCCAAAAGAAAAAAAATATAGAACGAATAATTGATTATTGCAATATAACTTCGATTAAACCGAACGAAATTAATGGTTATTTAGACACAATTGGAAGTTCTGCAATTCAGGGTCCATTTAAAATTTCAGAACTAATTGCACGTCCTGGTATAAGTTTGTATGGTTTGGCAGAACACTTATCACATCTTAAAGATGTATTGGAAGAATCACCAAACAGAAAAGATGAGATTAGAGAAGCAGCTGAAATAAAAATAAAATATAAAGGTTATATCGAACGTGAGCGTACTTTTGCAGAGAAAATGCGCCGCCTTGAAGATATAAAAATAAAGGGTCACTTCAATTATAGTGAGATTCATGATTTATCAACAGAGTGCCGCCAAAAATTAGAACGCATACAACCTGAAACTCTTGCACAAGCAAGTAGAATCCCAGGCGTTAGCCCTAGCGACATCAACGTGCTTTTAGTACTCATGGGAAGATAACTCATTAAACGTTTCACGTGTAACAATTAAAAAACAATAAATACATAACTAATTGATTATGAACAGCAAAATACTACTCGAAAATTTAAGATGCATACCCGATTGGCCTATTAAAGGTGTCAATTTCCGCGACGTAACCACTTTGTTTAAATCTCCTGAAGCACTTAAAGAAATCATAGATGAAATGCATGAGATTTATAAAGATAAAGGAATTACAAAGATAGTAGGTATTGAAAGTCGTGGCTTTGTAATGTCATCAGCACTCGCTTTGCGACTTGGAGCGGGCATTGTGCTTTGTCGCAAGCCTGGTAAACTACCCTGTGAAACCGTTCAAGAAAACTACGCAAAGGAGTATGGAATTGACACAATAGAGATTCATAAAGACGCTATATGTGAAGATGATGTTATTCTATTACACGATGACTTACTCGCTACAGGCGGAACAATGCGCGCCGCGTGTAATCTAGTAAAGAAGTTTAAGCCTAAGAAGGTTTATTGTAACTTTATAATAGAACTGCAAAGCGAATTTCCTGACTGCCGTAATACTTTTGATAAGGATATAGAAATATCCTCTTTACTGCAATTTTAAGCTGTGCTAATTGTGATATTAATTCCTGAACCTCTTTTCAGAAGCGCTAATTTGCATCACAAAACAGCATTTACTATCACTTAGAAAAGACATTTCTGTTTTCCCAAACCAAGACTATCACCTTATTATATATGGTTTTCAATCTTAAGAAAGAGCAGAAAAAGCAAATAAACCGAAAGGCACAACATCCTTGTCTTTCGGTTTTAGCTATATAAAAACTATTCTGCATTAGACTGTAAATATAAAGGTATTTGCTTTAAAGAAAGAGTCTAAAGATTTAATCAGCGTTATTTGCAACTTTGTTTCACGTGAAACAAGATTTAGATAAAACGCTTTAATACAATAAAGTAAGACGTATGACAAAAGAAGAGAACGAAAAACGAATAGCTTATCTTAAGAACATAGTATCTAATTTGCCCTCGAGACCTGGAACATATCAATACTATGACAAGGAACACGTTATTATTTACGTGGGCAAAGCTAAGAATTTAAAGAGCCGTGTAGCGTCTTACTTCCATAAAGAAGCCGACTGTTTCAAGACAAAAGTACTTGTTTCTAAAATTTATGATATAACTTATACTGTCGTAAATAGCGAAGAGGATGCGCTATTGATAGAGAACCAGCTTATAAAACAGTACCAACCACGCTACAACGTACTGCTAAAGGACGGCAAAACCTACCCAAGCATTTGCATAACAAATGAGTTTTATCCTCGAATCTTTAATACTCGTAACATAAATAAGAGATATGGCAGCTTTTATGGACCTTACAGCCACATCAGCAGTATGTATGCCATACTCGAAATAGTTAAGAAACTCTATAAACCACGCACATGTCGATTCCCGATTACAAAGGAAGGGATTGAACAAAAGAAGTATAAGCCGTGTTTAGAATACCATCTAGGAAACTGCGGAGCGCCATGTATTGATAAGCAATCGTACGAAGATTATCAGCAGAACATAGCAATGGCACGTCAAATATTAAAGGGTAATACGCGCGAAGTACAACGCTTAATGAAAGCCAAAATGGAAGAATGTGCAGCGGATTTACGCTTTGAGGAAGCAGAAGCATACAAGCAACGTTATATCGCATTAGAGAATTTTGCTGCAAAAAGCGAAATTGTTAGCTACACAATTGCCGACGTAGACGTCTTCTCCATCGTAAATGATGATAGCAGGAAAAATGCTTTTATCAACTATTTACACGTTACAAATGGTGCTATAAACCAAAGTTTCACCTTCGAATATAAGCGAAAGTTAGATGAAACGGACGCTGAACTACTTAACGAAGCTATTCCAGAGATCCGAGAACGCTTTAAGAGTACAGCTAAAGAGATTATCGTTCCCTTTGAATTAGACTTCCATATAAAAGACGCAACCTTCTTTATTCCACAACGAGGAGATAAGAAACATTTGCTTGAACTGTCTCAAATGAATGCTAAACAGCACAAATTCGATCGACTAAAGCAAGTAGAAAAGCTTAATCCTGAGCAGAAACAAACACGTTTAATGAAAGAATTGCAAGAACGGCTTAAGCTTGCGAAGTTACCTTACCAAATAGAATGCTTCGATAACTCAAACATTTCAGGCACCGATGCTGTAGCTGCTTGCGTGGTATATAAGGGCATGAAGCCCTCGAAAAAGGACTATCGAAAATACAATATAAAGACTGTTGTAGGTCCAGACGACTATGCTTCCATGCAAGAAGTAGTACGACGACGCTACAAACGTATGATAGAAGAGGGTACTTCCCTACCCGATCTCATCATAACTGATGGTGGTAAGGGACAAATGGAGGTTGTAAGAGCCATCGTTGAAGACGAGTTAGAGCTCAAAATCCCTATAGCTGGATTAGCAAAAGATAATCGTCACAGAACCAACGAGTTACTATTTGGATTTCCACCACAAACAATTGGTATTCCAACAAACTCCGAACTCTTTAAAATCCTTACCCAAATACAAGACGAGGTACACCGTTTTGCAATTTCTTTCCACCGAGATAAGCGCTCAAAACACCAACTACATAGCGAGTTAGACGATATTAAAGGAATTGGAAGTAAAAGTAAAGAGCAGCTATTAAAGCACTTCAAGACTGTCAAAAAGGTAAAAGAATCTGATATTCAAACACTTACTGACATCATAGGAGGCTCAAAAGCTGTGCTAATATACAATTATTTCCACCCAAACTCCCTATAATTAAAATAAAATAAGTACATTTGCGATATGAGAGTTGTAATACAACGCGTTAAACACGCATCAGTAACAATCGACGGAAACATTAAGTCAGCGATAGAAAAAGGCTTACTTATTCTCCTTGGCATAGGCGAGGACGATGGCGAAGACGATATTAAATGGCTTGTAAACAAGATTGTTGGCCTACGAATCTTCGACGATGAGCAAGGTGTAATGAACAAAAGTGTTATGGAAATAGGTGGCGAAGCCTTGTTGTTTCGCAGTTTACACTCATGGCAAGCTATAAGAAAGGAAACCGCCCAAGCTATATTCATGCTGCCAAACACGATATTTCCATTCCTTTATACAACAATTTCTGCAAGGAATTAAGTCTTGCAATGGGCAAGACTGTGGGCGAAGGAGAGTTCGGTGCAGACATGAAAGTTGAATTGCTTAACGACGGTCCTGTTACAATATGTATGGACACTAAGAACAAAGAATAGCAAAATGCAGAACGAAATAAGCATTAGAGAAGCACAAAAGCTTGTTGATAATTGGATTAAACAATATGGAGTGCGCTACTTTAGCGAGCTTACTAACATGGCTTGCCTTACCGAAGAGGTAGGCGAACTGGCGCGTGTGATGGCTCGAACCTATGGCGACCAAAGCTTTAAAGCAGGCGAAAAGCCCAATATAGGAGAGGAAATGGCAGATGTTCTGTGGGTTCTGATGTGCTTAGCCAACCAAACTGGTGTAGACCTTACAAATGAATTACAAAAGAGTTTCGACAAGAAAACAAAGCGTGACAAAGACAGACACAAAGAAAACAAGAAGCTAACGCAAATCGAAACATCTACTGCAGCCGACTGATAACATCTGAATTCAAGCCTAAGGTTACATATAATAGATTAAAGAAAACATATATTTAAATTAAATAATAGATTATTATGCAAAGCAAAGACGGTAAAATTAAACTTACCAGCAAGTATGATGAGATGCTGAAACAATACAATCTCGATATAACAGACGAGGGTATTAAGGAGGCAGTTAAAAAGATTATAGAAGACAAAGTACCTGAAAACGACACTTTAGACGTTAAGAAATTCCTTCTTGGAAGCGTAGAATTAACGACTCTTCAAACCGATGATACAGAGGAAAGAGTGCTCGCAATGGTAGAGAAAGTGAACAAATTTGCTCAAGAATACCCTACCCTTCCACACGTTGGAGCTGTTTGTGCGTATCCATGCTTCACAAAACTCATTGCCGACAGCTTGGAAGTAGATGGTGTAGATATAACAAACGTAACAGGAAACTTCCCTTCTTCGCAAACATTCCTTGAAGTTAAGACCATCGAAACAGCACTTGCCATCAAGGATGGGGCTACTCAAATAGATATAGTGCTACCTGTTGGCAAGTTCCTATCAGGCGATTATGAAGATGTTTACGACCAAGTGAACGAGTTAAAGCAGACTTGTGGCGACATACCAATGAAGGTTATCCTTGAAACAGGCGACCTTAAGAACGCTCGAAACATTAAGACTGCAGCCCTACTTTCTATGTTTGCAGGTGCTGATTATATCAAGACAAGCACAGGAAAAGAGAAGATTAGCGCAACACCAGAGGCTGTTTACGTGATGTGTACAGCTATTAAAGAGTTCTATGACAAGACTGGTATCCAAGTAGGACTAAAGCCTGCAGGCGGCATAAATACCGTTATGGACGCTATTATTTTCTATACCATTTACAAAGAAATACTCGGCGAGAAGTGGCTAACGAACTATTGGTTCCGTCTTGGCACCAGTCGTCTAACGAATTTGTTGCTAAGTGACATTGAAGGCAAAGAGGTTAAGTTCTTCTAAACCATCTTTCAAAAAACACAATAAAGCCCGATTTCAGCGCTGAAATCGGGCTTTTTATATCTTTGTACCAATACACACAAATTGCCGTATATAGCGCTTTAAAATAGCGAATAGACTTTGCAAAACCAGTGTTGCGATTCTGCAACATCGCTGCAAGATATCTGCAGCAGTATTGCAGAGCCATCGCAGCAGCATTGCAAAGGCTTTACACACAGATTGAAACAAGCAAACTAAAAGGCTGAACCCCCACTCTATGGAAGTTCAGCCTTTATTTTTTGTCTGGCAAAGAGGTTTTAATTGATGGTCATTGTTACAGACACTTTGCCTTATTTACTCTTATTCATCAAGAAAAAAGATATTTTTAGGTTTGCTTTAGTTCTTTCGTTGAATTACAAAATCCAAGTAAGCTTTTAGCGCACGAGCTATCGCTTCGTTGTGAACACAGTTTGAAATAAACTGCAAAGCCTCGCTGTGGAACTCTAACATTTTCTTTTCAGCATATTCTATACCGCCGCTTTCCTTTGCAAAAGCCACTAATTGGGCAATTTCATCAGCAGTTACCGTTCCTTCTTTCACCTTCATTGCCAATGCAGTCATTTCCTTATTACCCGTAGATTTCAGTGCGTATATAATAGGAAGTGTCAGCTTTCCCTCGAGCATATCGTTGCCCGTAGGCTTTCCTATCTCCTTAGAATCGTAGTAATCGAATATATCATCTCTTATTTGGAAGATGATTCCGATGCGCTGTCCAAACATTTTAGCAGCCTCAATGTCGCTTTCCGATGCCTTTCCAGCCTTTGCTCCAATCACCGCACACGACTCAAACAAAGCCGCTGTCTTTTGTTTTATTACCTGATAATATACTTCTTCCGATATCTCTTGGTTGGAAATGTTGGTCAATTGCAGTATTTCGCCATTTGAAAGAGTACGTCCCAATTCTGCAAGGTCGCGCACAATATCTTCCGACTTCGTATAAGCCATGTTCAGAAGCGCCGTCGAAAGAATGTAATCGCCCACTAATACGGCTACCTTATTATTATAAGTAGCATTCACCGATGCCTGTCCACGGCGTTCTCCGCTTTCGTCTACCACATCGTCATGCACCAAACTGGCTGTGTGTAGCAATTCCAAGCCAATGGCAGCATGTTGCGCCACGAATGTAACTTCGCCAAAATTCTTCGCTATCAGCAACATAAGTATGGGGCGCATACGCTTCCCTCCCCTGTTTCTAATATGCTCTAACACATGCGAAAGTAAACCTTCTTCGTGCGTTAACGATTTGTTAAACAGTGATATAAAGTCGTCTAATTCCTGACTAATCGGCTCTTTTATAATCGACAGATAATCCATTCCTAAAACTATTTTGATACAAAAATAATGAATAATATCGGTAAATATGGCATTTTTTTAGTAATTTTACCCTTAAATAATATTTTTACAATGGACAAATTGTTTCTCATCGACGCTTACGCACTTATCTATCGGTCGTATTACGCCCTCATTAGAAACCCACGTATCAACTCAAAAGGAATGAATACATCGGCTATTATGGGCTTTTGCAATACGCTGAACGAAGTGCTAACAAAGGAAAATCCCACACATATTGCTGTGGCTTTCGACCACGGACTCACCTTTCGCCACAAGGCATACCCCGAATATAAGGCACAAAGAGAGGAGACACCAGAAGATATAAAGCTCGCTGTGCCCTACATAAAACAAATCCTTGATGCCATGCGCATACCTATCTTGCAAGTCGATGGCTTCGAAGCTGACGACATTATCGGTACGGTTGCAACACTGGCGGGCAACAACAACATTACCACCTTTATGCTTACGCCCGACAAAGACTATGGTCAGCTTATCCGAGAGAATGTTTATATGTATCGGCCAAGGCATGGCGGGGGCTACGATATAATAGGTGTGCAAGAGGTAGAAGATAAGTATGGCATCCCTACCCCAGCCCAAGTTATCGACCTTCTGGCGCTTATGGGCGACTCAGCCGATAACTTTCCTGGTTGCCCGGGCGTAGGAGAAAAGACTGCTGTAAAGCTTATCAACGAGTTTGGCTCTATTGATAACATGCTCGAACATACCGATCAAATCAAAGGAAAGCTAAGAGAGAAAGTGGAAAATGCTGTCGATGATATTAAGATATCAAAATTCTTAGCAACCATTCGCACCGATGTTCCATTCAATATGGAATGGGACGAATTGAAGATACAGCAACCCGACGAAGACAAACTGCGTACAATTTTCACCGAATTAGAGTTTAAAACACTTCTTAACAAGTTTGTTAAAGGCAATCAAAAAGTGCAAAAGACAGACAATTTACAGCTCAATTTGTTTGCAGAAAATACGCCCGAAGATGCGGAAGAGGCAAAAAAAGGGCCTTCCTGCAGCCTTTCAACAGTGCCACACAAGTACAAACTCATTGAGAATGAGCAAGAAGCGCAGGAAATTTGTGATTATTTCTTGACAAAAGAATTCCTCAGTTTAGACACAGAAACGACATCTTCAGACGCCATCGACGCAGAATTAGTGGGTTTAAGCTTCTCCGTTGCCGAAAAAGAGGCCTTCTATGTCGCCGTCTCAGCCAATCGTGAAGAAGCCTTAAAGATGGTAAATATATTTAAACCATTATACGAAGACGAGAAGATTCTGAAGATTGGACAAAACATTAAGTACGATTACGAAGTGTTACATAAATATGGCGTTACATTAAAAGGTAAGTTCTTCGACACCATGATAGCGCATTATCTTATCCAACCAGAGCTTCGCCATAACATGGACTACATGGCAGAGACTCTTCTAAACTACAAAACCATTTCGATAGAGAGCCTCATCGGTGCCAAAGGAAAGCAACAAAAGAATATGCGCGACCTACTTCCAAGCGATATTTACGAGTACGCTTGCGAAGACGCAGATATAACATTGCAACTGAAAAACGTGCTCGAACCGAAGCTAAAGGAGGTGGAAGCCGAAGAATTATTCTGGGAAATAGAGATGCCTCTCGTGCCTGTGCTTGCCGATATGGAACTGCATGGCGTTCGTTTAGATACGGCGGCGCTGGAAGAAACCTCGCATATTTTTACGCAACGCATGAACCAATACGAGCAGGAAATATACGAATTGGCTGGCGAAAGTTTCAATATTTCAAGTCCAAAGCAGGTCGGCGAAATTCTGTTTGGTAAGCTCCAGGTAATGGAAAAGCCAAAGAAGACCAAGACTGGACAGTATGTTACAAGCGAAGAAGTATTGGTGAGCTTGGAGAATAAGCACCCTATCGTGCATAAAATATTGGAATACAGAGGTATTAAAAAACTACTAAGCACTTACATTGATGCCCTTCCAAAACTTATAAAACCCCATACTGGACACATACACACGTCGTTCAACCAAGCCCTTACAGCTACAGGCAGACTCTCATCAAGCGATCCGAACCTGCAAAACATTCCTGTAAGGACTGACGATGGCAAGGAAATACGCAAGTGTTTCATACCAGAAGCAGGGTGCGAGTTCTTCTCTGCCGACTATAGTCAGATTGAATTGCGCATCATGGCCCATCTTTCTGAAGACGAAAACATGATGGAAGCCTTCCGCGAAGGGCTGGATATACACCGCGCAACAGCGGCTAAGATATGGCACGAGAGCATGGATAGCGTATCAGACACGCAACGTAAGAAAGCAAAACAGGCTAATTTCGGCATTATTTATGGCATTACCACGTACGGTTTAGCCCAACGCATGGACATTTCTAACGCTGAAGCGAAGGAACTAATAGACGGTTACTTCGCCACTTTCCCAAAGGTAAAGGCTTATATGGAGCGAGCTAAAGAGGAAGCAAGACAAAAAGGCTACGCCGAAACCATCTTCCGCCGACGCCGTTACCTTGCCGACATCAACAGTCGTAACGCTACTGTGAGGGGATTTGCCGAACGAAATGCCATCAACGCACCTATACAAGGAGCTGAAGCAGACATTATAAAGGTGGCCATGGTGCGCATTTGGCAACGCTTTAAACGCGAAAATATTCGCTCAAAGATGATTTTGCAAGTGCACGACGAACTCAATTTCTCGGTACTTCCCGACGAAAAAGAGCGTGTAGAACGCATTGTTATAGAGGAAATGCAAAACGCCTACCCGCTCAATGTGCCTCTGATAGCTGATGCTGGTTGGGGAAAGAACTGGCTGGAAGCACATTAAAAACCAACAAAAGTAGCAGCATAGGTTTGCAAAAGAGGTTTTGAAACGGTGGCATATAGTCGATATGAGCTTAATATATAGGCGTGGTAGTAATGCTACCATGCTTTGGTAGCAATAGTACCACGCCATGGTACTAACACTTCCAAGCCATGGTAGTAAAGTCGAAAAATACTGGTTTCGTTCTCAAACTGCAATCATTCTCATTATTTTGTAGTAACTTTGCCTGCACAAAAGATAAGTATGGATATACAAGAATATGAAATAATGGCCCCTGTTGGCTCTCGCGAAAGTCTCGCAGCAGCCATTCAGGCAGGCGCAGGCTCTATCTATTTCGGTATCGGACAGCTGAATATGCGTTCTCATTCGGCCAACCACTTCACGATAGAAGACCTCAATGAGATAGCAGAAACCTGCAACGAACGTGGCATAAAGACCTACCTAACGGTGAATACCGTAATTTATGGCGAGGACATCAATACTATGCGCGAGATAATTGACGCTGCAAAGGCTGCCAATATCACCGCTGTCATCGTCAGCGACGTAGCTGTTATGGTGTATTGTCGCCAGGTTGGCATGGAAGTACACCTATCTACACAGCTCAATATTTCGAATATAGAAGCACTGAAATTCTATGCACAGTTTGCCGATGTAGCTGTTTTGGCACGCGAACTGAACATGGACCAGGTAGCAGAAATATACCGACAGATTGAAGAACAGGACATTCGAGGACCTCGTGGCGAGCTTGTTCGCATCGAAATGTTCTGTCATGGTGCTTTCTGTATGGCTATTTCGGGAAAATGCTATATGAGTTTGCACGACTCGAACCGCTCTGCCAATCGTGGACAATGCACGCAGATTTGCCGCCGTTCGTACACCGTTACCGACAACGAGACGGGCAATCAGCTTGAGATAGACAATAAATACATCATGAGTCCTAAGGATTTAAAGACCATTCGCTTTATCGACAAGATGATGAAAGCAGGTGTTAGAGTCTTTAAAATAGAAGGACGAGCACGTGGTCCAGAATACGTTTACGAGGTGGTAACATGCTATAAGGAGGCAATACAGAGTGTACTCGACGGCAATTATACCGAAGAGAAGAAGGACCAATGGGACGAACGCTTGTCAACCGTATTCAATCGTGGCTTCTGGGACGGCTATTATCAAGGCCAACGCTTGGGCGAATGGACAAAGAACTACGGAAATAAGGCAACGGAAAAGAAGGTCTTGGTGGGTAAAGTAATGAAATACTTCTCTAAACTCGGCGTTGCTGAAATAGCTGTAGAGGCTTCTGAGATTGAGAAAGGAGAGAATATGCTCATCACAGGGCCCACAACTGGCATTCTAAAGTTTGATGCAAACGAGATAAGATACGACCTTCAACCTGTTGATAAGGCTGAGAAGGCTGGCGAGTGTCTATTCCTGTGCCCGACAAAGTGCGCCCGAACGATAAGGTTTACAAGCTTCTGAAGACCAATATAGAGTAAAAGTACTTCATAAAAAAATAATAAATTATGATAGATCTACGACAAATTGCCAAACTATTTCTGCGCCTTACCGTAGCTTCATCAATGCTTTCAGCAGTAGCAGATCGCTTCGGATTATGGCCAAAGGAACTGTGTATGTGGGGCGACATGGACAAATTCATTGCCTATACACAATCGTTGATGCCTTATATTCCTGCTGATGCCGTGCCCGTACTGGCATGGATAGCTACGGTACTTGAGGTTTTGCTCTCTATTTGTCTGCTTATTGGACTGAAATTGAGGTGGACCGCATCGATTACAGGGCTAATGATACTTGCCGTCGCTATCGCAATGGCAACGTCTATGGGCTTTAAGGCACCATTAGATTACTCAACTTTTACTGCTTCGGCAGCAGCTTTTGGCATACTTGCCTGCGGAGATGGTGTCTTGGAAATAGACAATATGTTAGGTAGCCGACGCTATAACTACCGTCGTATTCACATGATTAGATAAACAATAATATATTTACGAAGATGACAATCAACGAAATACAAGACGAAATAATTGCTGAGTTTGACGAGTTTACCGAATGGATTGATAAGTATCAAATGCTTATCGACCTCGGAAACGAGCTTGAAGGACTGGGTGCAGAATATAAAACTGAACAGAATTTAATAGACGGTTGTCAAAGCCGAGTATGGCTTCAATGCGATATTAAGGACGATAAACTGGTATTTACAGCCGATTCTGACGCACTTATCACAAAGGGAATCATTGCCCTTCTCATAAGGGTTGTAAGCGGACATACACCAAAAGAGATACTCGATACCGACCTTTACTTCATCGAGCGCATAGGTTTGCACCAACATTTGTCGCCTACACGCAGCAACGGACTGCTTTCGATGGTGAAGAAGATAAAGGCTTACGCATTGGCATTCAATATGAAAGGCGAGTGAGAAAGCTACGTACCATAGAAATGAACCGCCTCTCGCTTGAGGAATTTAAGCAGAGTCGAAAGCTACCTCTCGTCGTTGTTCTCGACGATGTGCGGTCGCTTCACAACGTTGGCAGCGTCTTTCGGTCGTGCGATGCTTTCCGTATTGAGGCGATTTATCTATGCGGAATCACAGCTACACCTCCCAATGCAGAGATACACAAGACGGCTTTGGGGGCTGAAAACTCAGTCGATTGGCAGTATTTTAGTAGTGCTGAAGATGCTGTAAAGCAGCTAAAAGAGAAAGGTTACTTCGTTTACAGCGTCGAACAGGTAGAGGGTTCGACTGCATTACAAGACCTTTCGGAGTATATTTCGCCTATCAACAACGATGCAACTGCCCAAAAGCACTATGCCGTAGTACTTGGAAACGAAGTAAAAGGTGTGCATCAATCGGTTGTAGACCTAAGCGATGGCTGCCTCGAAATACCTCAATTCGGCACAAAACACTCACTAAATGTAAGTGTTACAGCAGGTATTGTAGTTTGGGAGTTTGCCCGTGCACTGCTGTTTTAAGGACTTAGGCAGCCTAAAAATAAAACAATTGTTGCCCTACCCTATCATCATTTGCAAGTAAGCACACTTCTCTGGATTGCCAAGTGTCTTACCTTTATCACACGAAAGCTTCACGCAATCGTGCCACTCGCGACTTTCTGTAATACGCATTCGGGTGAGTTTCACAACAATATTCATTGATTTTACGTTCTCAACATGGCAGGTAAGGTAGGTTCCCATACCATAACTATCTTTCATTCTTCCGTCAACATACTTATGAATCTCTATGGCACGGTCGATATCAAGGCCATTGCTAAATACCACTTGCTTGGTGGCAGGGTCGATACCGAGCGACTTATACTTTGCAATAATCTTCTCTAACTGCTCCTCTTCCACACCGCTATCTACACGTAAACCGTTAAACATCATCGCCATACGCTTAGAAAGGTTGCTGAAGAACACCTTATCGCCAAAGCAATCGTAAAGATAAATACCATTGTCTCCATCGTAAACATCGCTGAATTTGCGCATTACGTTGAAGTTACACTCAAATATTCCACTTACACATTCCTCGAATTCGATAATCTGATGACTCATTGTACCAATCGCAACAAGGTCGTATTGCATCGCAAGATATACGTTACTGGTACCTGCAAAGCGGCCTGTCCAAGGGTGAAAACCATCATTATCGGTAAAGCCACCCTGTTCATAAACCTCCTTCATCGTGCGGATAACCATGTTGTGGTGGTCGAACGACATACGACGACGAGTACCCATATCACTTAAAATAAGTCCGTTTGAGAGGATCTTATGTGTCTTTTCCACGCAACGTTCGTACTCTCGCTTAGGATTATACGCCGTTATATCGCCTTGAAGATGATGCATTAACTCCGAAACAATACTTAAAATCGGCATCTCCCACATAATAGTTGAGTACCATTTGCCACGTACTTTAATATCCAAATGCCCCTCTTCGTCCTGTGTAACAGTAAGTTCGTGCGGATTGAACCGATAGCCTCGAAGAAAGGTAAAGTACCATTGAGGTAGGTAATACATACGTTTCTTCATGAAAGCAATCTCTTCTTCCGTGATAATAACATTAGGCATATATCCTAATTGTTCGTTTAGAAGTTCGGCAAACCCCTTCGGATAGATTGTATCATTGCGATCGAAGAATGTATATTCTACCTCAGCACGAGGATAAGTCTGCATAATGTAGTACTGACAACTAAACGTATAAGCGTCGTTATCGGTGAAATGTTGAATTATTTGTCGCATATCTTTTCTAAAATCTCAGCCTTGTTGTTAAAGCTTTATCCAATGCAAAGATAATAAAACTTAATGGATAAGTAGCTAACTCCTATTTATTTTGTACATTTGCACCTATTATTAATGATAAAGAACTAAGCAAATGCAGAATTTAGTTATATATAATACACTGCATCGGCAGAAGGAACGCTTCCAGCCGATAGCTGCTCCGAATGTCGGAATGTATGTTTGTGGCCCTACTGTATATGGTGATCCACACTTGGGACACGCCCGTCCATCAATAACATTCGATATTTTGTTTCGCTATCTACAGCATATTGGCTATAAAGTGCGCTATGTTCGCAACATAACTGACGTAGGACACTTAGAGCACGACGCTGATGAAGGCGACGATAAGATAGCAAAGAAAGCACGATTGGAGCAACTTGAGCCTATGGAAATAGCGCAATTCTACACCAATCGCTATCATGATGCAATGCGTTCGCTTAATGTTCTGCCGCCATCAATAGAGCCTCACGCTACAGGACACATTATAGAGCAAGAAGAACTCGTTAAGGAGATAATGCAAAACGGTTACGCTTACGAGAGTAACGGCAGCATTTACTTCGACGTAGCTAAGTTTGACAAGGACCATCGTTATGGTATTCTGTCTGGTCGTAACCTTAATGACATGATAAACAACTCGCGTGAGCTTAACGGAGTGGGCGAAAAGCGAAACCAAGTAGACTTTGCTTTATGGAAAAGGGCTATGCCTGAGCACATAATGCGATGGCCTTCGCCTTGGAGTGAGGGCTTCCCAGGCTGGCATTGTGAGTGTACGGCGATGGGAAGGAAGTACCTTGGCAAGCATTTTGATATACATGGAGGTGGAATGGACTTGGTTTTCCCACACCATGAGTGCGAAATTGCACAGGCAGTAGCAGCCCAAGGCGAGCAAATGGTGAAGTATTGGATGCACAATAACATGATAACCATCAACGGACAGAAGATGGGTAAGTCGTTAAACAACTTCATTACGCTGGAACAGTTCTTCACTGGCAACCACGAAACGTTACAACAGGCTTACTCTCCTATGACGATTCGTTTCTTTATCCTATCTGCTCACTATCGCGGAACGGTAGATTTCTCAAACGAAGCCCTACAAGCTGCACAGAAAGGATACGAAAGATTGATGAACGCTATAGAGGATTTGAAGCGTATTCAAGCCGCTACTGCAAGCGATGAGAATACTAAAAAGTTTGTTGCAGCACTGCGACAAAAGTGTTACGATGCGATGAACGATGACCTTATGACCCCTGCTGTCATCTCAAACCTATTCGAAGCGTGCCACATAGTGAATCTTCTTATCGACCATAAAGCGCAAATTAGCGAAGAAGATTTAAAGGAACTCAGCGAAACCATGAGCCTTTTTGCTTTCGATATACTGGGTTTGATAAACGAACGTGGCGCTAACAATGACGCAAGAGAGGCTGCTTACGGCAAAGTAGTGGACATGGTGCTCGATTTACGCGCAAAAGCAAAAGCCAATAAAGACTGGGCTGTAAGCGACCAAATACGCGATGCACTTGCTGAAGCTGGCTTCCAAGTAAAAGATACCAAGGACGGTGTAACTTGGAAGTTGGATAAATAAAGGCTGAAAACTACAAAGGAGTTAAAGCTTAAAGGGAATAAAGAGGATTAAAAACAACCTCTTCAAAGTTCTCTTTACGCTTTAACTCCTTTTATTATATATGTGCTAAAGACTTATTATATACGCACTGCGGTGCCCGAAACAGCCACCATCAGCATCGAACCGCCCTGCCCTACTGTCTCATAATCGATGTCGATGCCCACAATAGCGTTTGCACCCAATTCCTGTGCACGTTGCATCATTTCTTGAATAGAAGTCTCCTTGCCTTCCTGCAACACCTTTTCGTACGACTTGCTTCGTCCGCCTACAATGTCTCTGATACCTGCAAAGATGTCTTTTATAAAGTTAGCACCAATAATTGTTTCACCCGTTACAAGTCCTTTGTACTCTAAAATCTTATAACCTTCGATGTTTGGAGTTGTTGTAAGAATCATAATCTGTTATTCTTTAAGTTTTTATTGGCAATCGCTTTGACTGCGTTACCATTATAACGGAATACTTTTCTAAAAATTATAGTAATCTTCTGCCTTCTCTTAAAAAATTGAATTAAAAGTTCACATAATAGCATTGATTTTGTAAAGATTTCTTTATTAGAAAACGACATAAGTTATTTCGTTTTGTAATAGTGCCTGTTTTGCACGACAATATAGGCACTTTTGCCGTGCAATAGAGCCTGTTTTACAATGCAAAACAGGCTCTATTGCAAAACACTGATAACAAGCTTGTTACACAATACTACATCTTATGTAAAATCTTTACATTCTTATTGTTTAATCATCACATATGAAATAAGAAATAAAAGAGATTTTTTCTATTCAGAAAAGTAAAACCAATATATTATTTTTCGAGTAACATTAAGCACTCGTTAAAATATCTATGAAGAGCGCTGAATGTCGTAATTGTAGTTAAAAAAATCTGTTCTTTTAAGCAATTCTCTAAGTATTATCTACCTTTGTAGCAATAAATATAACACAAGTGCTACTTGCAAATATACTTTTGCTTGCCAACTTGTTTGCCACTCAAATAGGCCTCATTGGCAGCAATACATTACTTGACACGTATAAGGATACAGTTTCAATAGAGAGAACACAGCAGAAAGACTCTATTCCCGATACAATTGTTGTTCGGAAGAATCCTTGGTGCGCAGCAACACAAGTTGTTGCGGCTAATCTTAGTATTCTTGCTTTTGACAGATACATACTCGATACTCCTTATTCGAAAGTTACTTCGAAAACGATAAGCAGGAATCTATCGCCCAAAAAGTGGTATTGGGACAGCGATATCTTTAGGACTAACATGTTCTTACACCCCTATCATGGCTCAATATACTATAATGCAGCACGCAGTAATGGCTTGTCTTACGTTGAAACCATACCTTATGTAGCTCTTGGAAGCGTAATGTGGGAAATCAGCGGAGAAATGGAACGCCCGTCTATCAACGACTTTATAACAACATCGGCGGGCGGATTGGCAATGGGGGAGGTACTGCATAGGGTTTCAGACCGCATTTTCGATAACCGCAAACGTGGTTTTCAACGTGTTGTAAGCGAAGTAATCGGTACAATAATAAACCCTTCTCGGGGCTTTACTCGCTTAATATCGGGTGAAGCTTTCCGTGTATCGAAAAGTCAAAGCAAGCTGGAAACAACTACAAATATACCGCTTGACTGTTCCATTCTTACTAATATACAAATGCTCGACAGCCATAATGCAGGAGTAAAACCACATTATCGCACCGTTTTCAACATTAGTTTTAATTATGGTTCGCCCGTTGAAGCATCAAATAAACGCCCTTACGACTTCTTTAGAGCTAACTTAGGCTCAGTCCAGGTATGGAACAATCACTCGTAAGTAATGCTAATATCATCGGACAACTACGCAACTGGCCATTATTACAAAGCAAACATAGCACGACAACCATAGGATTGTATCAGAATTTCGACTTTTATTCAACCGATTCCATCAATGGAACAGTGCCATACAAAGTGTCTGAAGCTGCAAGTATGGGACTTGGTGTAGCTTGGTATTACCATTTAGGACTGCTAAAATGCTTTTCTGAACTTTACTTCAATGGTGTTTTGTTGGGTGGTGCCCTATCCGACTATCACAACAACCGCTATAATCGCGAGTATAGCTTAGGCAGTGGCTATAGTATTAAAAGCTTTTCTGGTTTCAATTATGGCTCTATTGCTCGCTTTAGCCTACTCGCCGACTTAAAAAGACTATTCTCTTGGCATGGTTACGAAGACGAAGATGAGGCTAAAGAATACATTGATTACAGTGTTTTGGGCGACCGTGGCAAGGTAATAACCTTTCTTTTACAACCCAAAATAGAGATTTCACTATCTAAACATTGGTTTATGGCAGCTTCTTCGCTATTTGTTTTCCGCAATTTTCATTATCATTATCGGCCCAATTGTCATACAACAACCTACGATGTAAGGCTTGGAATCGGTTTCAAATTATAGTGCTGAGTTCATAAAACAGACCATTAAACCAAGTCTAAATAAATTGATTATCGTTTGGAAAGTATGCTGAAAATTCGTATTTTTGCATTTCACGAATTACGATAACGAAAGGTAAGAAAGGTAAAAACAATATGGCAAAAGACAACAAAGGGCTCACTCCGATGATGCGACAATTCTTTTCGATGAAAGAAAAGCACCCCGATGCATTATTGCTCTTTAGGTGTGGCGACTTCTACGAAACGTATTGCGACGATGCCATAGAAGCTTCTAAAATCCTCGGCATTACTTTGACACGACGAAACAATGGTGCTGCCGCTGGAGATGAGATGGCTGGATTTCCCCATCATGCGCTTGATACATTCTTACCAAAGCTTATTCGTGCTGGAAAACGCGTTGCAATATGCGACCAACTCGAAGATCCGAAGAAGAAACGTGAGGCTTTAAAGGGCAAACGGGGCTTGTCTGCCGAAGACAAAATGGTGCGACGAGGTATAACAGAGCTTGTTACACCGGGCGTTGCTATGGGAGACAACGTGCTAAACTATAAGGAAAACAACTTCTTGGCGGCTGTTCACTTCGGAAAAGGGGCGTGCGGAGTTAGCTTTCTCGACATTTCTACAGGAGAATTCCTTACCGGTGAGGGCACATTTGACTATGTTGAAAAGCTCATTGGTAACTTTTCGCCAAAGGAAGTATTGTACGATCGCATACGAAAGTCGGACTTTGAGCGTCATTTCGGCACTCGTTTGTGTGTGTTTGAAATGGAAGACTGGGTGTTTACCGACCTTTCTGCGCGCCAAAAACTACTGAAACACTTTGGAACAAAGAACTTAAAGGGTTTCGGTGTAGACCATCTTAACAACGGAGTAATAGCTGCTGGGGCTATTATGCAGTACTTAGAACTTACCCAGCATACTAATATTAACCACATAACATCGCTCGCTCGCATTGAAGAAGAGAAGTATGTGCGACTCGACCGCTTTACTATTCGTTCCTTAGAACTTGTTGCGCCAATGCAAGAAGATGGTTCTTCGCTGCTCAACGTGGTAGACCGAACAATTACTCCAATGGGTGGCAGAATGCTGCATCGTTGGCTTGTGTTCCCATTAAAGGACGTAAAGCCGATTAACGAGCGTTTGGATATAGTGGAATACTACTTCCGTGAACCCGAATTCCGCCAATGTTTGAACGACCAACTCCACCGTATGGGCGACTTAGAACGCATTATTTCGAAAGTAGCAGCAGGCCGAGTGTCGCCGAGAGAGGTTGTTCAGCTGAAGATTGCCCTACGTGCTATACTGCCAATCAAGTCCGCTTGCCTCTATGCAAACAACGAAGCGCTGAAGAGAGTAGGCGAACAACTGAATCTTTGCGAGTCGATTAGAGACCGAATAGAGCAAGAAATAAAGCCAGAACCGCCACAACTGATTGCTAAAGGCGACGTTATAGCACATGGTTTCAACGCTGAACTGGACGAATTGAGGTCGATTCGCGACAATGGAAAGCAGGTTTTGCTTGACATTCAAGAGAAAGAAGCGGCTCAAACAGGCATCAATTCGCTGAAAATTGGCTTCAACAACGTTTTCGGATACTACCTTGAGGTGCGCAATACTTTTAAGGATAAGGTGCCAGCGGACTGGATTCGCAAGCAAACCCTTGCACAAGCAGAGCGCTATATCACCCCAGAACTGAAGGAATACGAAGCTAAAATACTTGGTGCCGACGAGAAAATACTCGCTCTCGAAGCGCGTCTTTTCAACGAATTGATACAGGTTATGCAGGAGTTTATCCCTCAAATACAAATCAATGCCAACCTCGTGGCACGCCTCGACTGCCTATTGTCATTCGCAAACATAGCTGAAGAAAACAAGTATGTACGCCCTTCGGTAGACGATAGTTTGGTAATTGACATCAAGAAAGGCCGCCACCCTGTGATAGAAACTCAACTTCCGCTTGGCGAACAATACATTCCGAACGATGTATATCTCGACAACGAGCAACAGCAGATAATGATGATAACTGGTCCTAATATGGCTGGTAAATCGGCTCTGTTGCGTCAAACCGCTCTCATAGTACTATTGGCGCAGGTTGGTTGTTTCGTTCCCGCAGAGAGTGCGAGAATAGGTTTGGTCGATAAAGTATTCACTCGAGTGGGTGCTTCCGATAATATTTCGCTTGGAGAGTCTACGTTTATGGTTGAAATGACCGAAGCATCGAACATTCTAAACAATGTTACGCCTCGCTCGTTGGTATTGTTCGACGAGCTGGGACGAGGCACAAGCACCTACGATGGTATCAGCATTGCTTGGGCAATCGTAGAGTATCTGCACGAACAACCACGTGCAACGGCTCGTACTCTCTTCGCTACGCACTACCATGAGCTTAACGAAATGGCCAAGAGTTTCCGAAGAATAAAGAACTTTAACGTATCTGTGAAGGAGTTAGACGGCAAGATTATCTTCGTAAGAAAGTTAGAACGAGGTGGCAGCGAGCATTCTTTTGGTATCCATGTTGCCGACATTGCAGGTATGCCGAAGTCGATTGTAAAGCGTGCCAATGTTGTTTTGAAAGAATTGGAGACCGACAATGCGCAGGTAGGTAGCGTAGGAAAGCCATCAGCAGAGAAGCTTGAGCAGAGTAGGGAAGGGGTTCAGCTTTCGTTCTTCCAACTTGACGACCCTGTATTAACGCAGATACGAGACGAGATTATAGGCTTAGACATCAACAACCTTACGCCTGTTGAGGCATTGAACAAGCTCAACGAAATCAAGCGAATTGTACTTCCGAACAGTAAATAAAGTGTAAAGATTTATTTCAATAATATTTATCGCTTAACTATCTCTGTATCAAAGCATTGCAAAACCCATTGTTTTGCGTTCCAAAAGCGGCTGTTTTGCACGGTAAAAGAGGCTATATTGCATCGCGAAACAGCCACTTTTGCAAAGTCAAAGTGGTTCTATTGTTTTTTTATACTATTTTCTTTACAAAAACAAAGTATCTTTGATATAAAACCAAACCAGCTTTTAGTTCATGTCCGAATGCTACAATAAGTAATTTGTTTCCTCCATAAAGTTTTATAAGAACCTTTCTGCCCACTAACAATAACGGCTCTGCAATAAACTTGCAGAGCGTTATTGTGAATTATTTCTGGTATTGTTCAATTACTTTAGCCGTTGTATTCCTTACCTCTCGACCTCATAATCGACCATACTCCCAGTATTACGAATGGTATACTGAGTATCTGTCCCATATCAATAGGCAGATTTGATTCGAAGTCTACTTGTACTTCCTTCGTGTATTCGATAAAGAAACGGAAAGTAAAAATCAGCGCAAGACATAGTCCGAAGTAAAGTCCTGTGCCCACTTTCTTAGGATATTTTCTATAAATAAGGAAGATTATCCAGAAGAAAACAAAGTAAGCTATCGCCTCGTAAAGTTGTCCTGGGTGGCGTGGATAAGTATCGACATCGTAGAAGATGAACGCCCAAGGCACGTCAGTTACCTTTCCTATAATCTCCGAATTCATTAGATTGCCCAAGCGAATAAACACCGATGTTACGGTAGAGCAGATGCCCATAAAGTCTAAAACCACCCAAGCATTCAGCTTTGTACGCTTTATATAAAGGTAAAGACCTACGAGGAGGCCGACAACACCACCATGAGAAGCTAATCCTTGATAGCCTACGAACTTCCAACCACCGCCTGCAAGGAACTTAATTGGAAGGAAAATCTCTATAAAATGCTGCCATGAATCGAAGAATTCCTTAGGTTCGTAAAAGAAACAATGACCCAAACGAGCACCTATAAACGCCCCAAGGAAGACGTAAAGGAACATAGGCTCGAACTTTTCGTCGGCTATCTTGTGGCGTCTAAAAAGCCATCTCATAAGGAGATATGCAACAGCAAAGCCCACAAGCCAGCACATTCCATACCAACGAATGCCCATTGAGCCGAAGCGTACAAGGTATTCGTTAGGCTGCCATGCTATATAAAGCAGATTGTTCAACATTATCTAATCCTCCTTAAAACTATACGTTGAAACGGAAATGCATGATGTCTCCGTCTTGAACAATGTATTCTTTGCCTTCTACGCCAAGCTTTCCAGCTTCGCGAACGGCTGCTTCAGAACCATACTTGAGATAGTCTTCGTACTTAATAACCTCTGCACGAATGAATCCTTTCTCAAAGTCTGTATGGATAACACCTGCACATTGAGGAGCTTTCCAGCCTTTATGGAATGTCCATGCCTTTACTTCCATCTCGCCAGCAGTAATGAATGTCTGAAGATTTAAGAGGTGATAAGCCTTATTGATGAGGCGGTTTACACCACTTTGCTCCAATCCGAGCTCGTCGAGGAAGAGCTTCTTGTCTTCGTAACTCTCTAACGATGCAATGTCTTCTTCCGTCTTTGCAGCAATAATCATCGCTTCTGCACCTTCCTCAGCAGCTATTCTCTCTACTTGCTTGCTGTATTCGTTACCATCTTTGGCACTGTTTTCGTCTACATTACAAACGTAAAGAACAGGCTTTGTAGTAAGAAGGAAAAGGTCGTGAGCCGCTTGTTGCTCTTCTTTACTATCGAATTGCACGCTACGAGCATTCTTTCCTTGCTCCAAAACAGCCTTGTAAGCTTCAAGAACGGCTACCATAACCTTAGCATCTTTGTTGCCTGCAGCAGCTACTTTCTGTTGTTTAGCAAGCTGAGCCTCTATGGTTTCAAGATCCTTAAGCTGGAGTTCGGTATCTATAATCTCTTTGTCTTCAACTGGATTTACGGCTGCTCCACCTTCCCGAACGATGTTATCGTCTTCGAAACAGCGTATAACATGAATAATTGCATCGCACTCTCGAATGTTGCCAAGGAACTTATTGCCCAGTCCTTCGCCCTTACTTGCACCCTTAACAAGACCAGCAATATCTACTATCTCACAGGTAGCAGGCACAATTCGGCCGGGGTGAACAATCTCAGCGAGCTTGTTCAAGCGCTCATCGGGCACAGTGATAACACCCAAGTTAGGTTCAATTGTACAAAAAGGAAAGTTTGCTGCCTGTGCTTTGGCACTGCTCAGACAGTTGAAAAGTGTAGATTTGCCAACGTTTGGCAAACCTACTATACCACATTTTAATGCCATATTCTAAATAAACGTTTATTTCTTTGTAGTGCAAAAATACTGCTTTATTTTGATATTGATTACCAAAAGAACATTATTTTACACCTCAATTTCAATTCTTCGGGATACTTTGCGTTTGGCCGTATTGCTATTATAGCTTTATTCAAACGCCTTCGCTTCAGCCTCAGCTATTATGCTTTCCTTCTCGTCGATTTCGGTAACAGAAACTTGTTCTTGCTCTTCTACAACAGAAAGGGTATCGTTTGGCTCAACAGACGATTGCAAAATAAGTGCCTCTTCCTCCGTTGTTTCAATAGTATTGGAACTTCCTGGTTCTTCCAAAGCAATGCGTTGCTTCTTGGCAGCAAAGATTTTATCAGCAAACTTTGCCTCTTTACGAATACGTTGGAGGGTTACTTTTGCAGCTTCTTGCTGACTTTCTTTCTTCGAATAGCCATTTCCTTCACCACAAGCAATGCCTTCCAACACAACTTGGAAGCTAAAAGTAGGACTACCTTCCTTATCCTTACCGAAAGAAAGCGGCTTAAACTCAAGGCAAACCTTGTGTTTCTGTGTCCATTCTATAAGCTTTGACTTGAAGTTTACCTCCTTATAAGCCAGCTTATCAATATTGATAAGGTCGCCTAAGATTTGTCGTTGCATAAACTTCATGCAGGCTGTGTAGCCATGGTCAAGGTATAATGCGCCCACTAAAGCCTCAAAAGCATTACCACCTAGATAGCTATTGTGTGATTGAGAATGTCCACTCGATAAGATTAACTTCGTTATTCCCAAGTCGTTGGCTAATCTATTAAGGGTCTCGCGCTGCACAATCTTCGAGCGAGTATTGGTGAGAAAGCCTTCACGTTTACCAGGAAAGCGCGCATAAACAATATCGCCCACAATGGCATCTAATATGGCATCGCCCAGAAACTCTAAGCGTTCGTTATTAACGGGCTTCCCTTTCTCGTTCCTTCGAGCCACACTCTTGTGCAAAAGAGCGGTTTTATAATAGGAAAGGTTATGGGGAAGCACCCCTATTATTTGGTATAAAGACAAATAAAGCTCCTTTTCCTTGCGGAAAGGGAGCTTTATTCTATCGATAATTTTATTCAGCATACTTCTTGAAAATCACGCAAGCATTGTGGCCTCCAAAGCCGAATGTATTGCTAAGTGCAGCACGTACTTCGCGTTTCTGGGCCTTATTGAACGTAAAATTCAGGTTGTAGTCAATTTCTTCGTCCTTATCTTCCTCTTCATGGTTAATGGTTGGAGGGATAATATCGTTTTGAACAGAGAGCACACAAGCCATTGCTTCAACTGCACCAGCAGCTCCAAGCAAGTGTCCAGTCATACTCTTTGTTGACGAAATATTGAGTTTGAAGGCTGATTCACCGAAAAGCTGAGCAATAGCCTTTACTTCTGATACGTCACCTACAGGAGTTGATGTACCATGAACATTGATATAGTCGATGTCTTCAGGCTTCAAACCTGCATCATCGAGAGCTGCTTGCATTACCAAGTGCGCTCCTAAACCTTCTGGATGTGACGCTGTGATGTGGTGAGCATCGGCTGATTCGCCTTCACCAACCAACTCTGCGTATATCTTAGCGCCACGAGCCTTTGCGTGTTCCAACTCTTCGAGAACTAAACAGCCTGCTCCTTCACCCATAACAAAGCCATCACGGCTTGCAGAGAAAGGACGAGAAGCATGTTCTGCATCGTCATTGCGAGTTGAAAGGGCGTGCATTGCATTAAAGCCACCTACTCCTGATTCGGTAATAGCAGCCTCAGCTCCACCACTAATAATCATATCTGCTTTGCCCAATCGAATTAAATTGAACGCTGCACCAATGGCATTTGTAGATGAAGCACAAGCCGATGTTGTGGTAAAGTTAGGACCATGGAAACCGAAACGAATGCTAATGTGTCCAGAAGCAATGTCGGCAATCATCTTTGGTATAAAGAAAGGATTGAACTTAGGACCATCTTCTCTATGAAGAGCATAATAACTGATTTCCTCTTCAAAGGTTTTGATACCACCAATACCTACACCATAAACCACACCTATGCGGTTTTTATCTGCTTTTTCCAAATCTATTCCACAATCTTCTACGCCTTGAATAGCACTAACGAGTGCCAATTGTGTATAACGGTCTAGTTTACGTGCCTCTTTACGATCGATATAATCGTTCACATTAAGGTCTTTTACCTCACAAGCGAACTTTGTTTTAAAATTAGTTGTATCGAATTTAGTAATAGGACCAGCACCACTCTTACCTTCGAGCATTGCTTTCCATGTTTCTTCAGGATTGTTTCCCAATGGAGTAACTGCACCAAGTCCTGTTACTACTACTCTTTTTAGTTCCATTAATTTGCTAATTTAAATTCTGTCATCGTGATTTTACGAGACGCCTTTGGTTTCTTTTCAGAGAATAAAATTAAGGAGTTAAGCAATAAGTTCTACTATAACAGTTCTAAAACGTAAGTAAAACGATTAGCTTAACTCCTTAACTTCCTTTTCTTGTCTTAGACTCTGAATGAACGAAACCTAAGTAAGAAATAAGTAAATGTTAAAGATTAAAAGTTAGTTGGAAGCCGAAGCTCCCAACCATCATTTATATATCTTCTTACTTTGCGTTCTCTTGGATATAAGCAATGGCATCGCCTACAGTAGCAATCTTTTCTGCCTTATCGTCTGGAATAGAGATACCAAATTCCTTCTCAAACTCCATAATAAGTTCAACTGTATCCAAAGAATCAGCGCCGAGGTCGTTTGTGAAACTTGCTTCTGGCTTAACTTCTGCTTCGTCTACACCAAGCTTATCTACGATAATTGCTTTTACCTTTGATTCAATTTCTGACATAATCGTAAGTTTTAAAATGTTTAATATTAACTTTCTAACTCTAAAATTCGGCTGCAAAGGAAAGATAATTTTTCCATACACGCAAATTTTTTGCTTAAAAAAGCACTTATCTATGCACAAACTATATGCATTTGTGCAATAAAAATAGCACTTTTGCTATTATATTGCGCTAAATCAATACATTATAACAGATGATTAGAAACTTACTTGTACTTCTTCGGTGAATCATTTTAACCACCTTTCGTGTATCGTTGTATTATATCTTTTATCATAAAGGGTCTTTCATATGTAAAAATGCCTTGCTTTTATTTTGTGTATATGATTTATTTGAGCTATATTTGCAGAAAAAATAAAAAGAGAAAAAATATGTCATTCACGGAACATTGTAATGAGATTTTTAGTCAAGCTATCCGCGATTACCACATCACGGACAATGTAGACACACCTATTAATAATCCATACGAAAGAGATTCTATTGAAAACAGATTGTATTTGAAGTGCTGGATTGATACAGTTCAGTGGCATTTCGAAGACCTTATACGCGATCCGCACATCGCTCCAGAAGATGGAATGAGTCTAAAGCGTCGTATTGACCGTTCTAACCAAGACCGTACAGACCTTGTAGAACAGATTGACTCATACTTCCGCCAATTATCTTCTGACGTGAAAGTACAAGAAGGAGCTACCATCAATACTGAAAGTCCAGCATGGGCAGTAGACCGTTTGTCTATTCTTGCACTCAAAATATATCATATGAAGGAGCAAGCTGAACGCACCGATGCCTCTGCAGAACACATTCAAAAGTGCAAAAACAAGTTGAACGTACTACTTGAACAACAAGTAGACCTAGGAACTGCTATCGACCAATTGCTTGATGACATCCAAGCAGGACGTAAATACATGAAGGTTTATCGCCAAATGAAGATGTACAACGACCCTGCTACCAACCTGTACTATACAAAAAGTAAAAGGTGAAGACCAATCACATCATCATCATACGCTTCTCTGCTATGGGCGACGTTGCTATGACGGTCCCTGTGGTCTATTCTCTTGCACATCAATATCCCAATCTTCGCATCAGCGTTATTTCTCGTCCATTTGCCCAAGCATTTTTCAGCAATATGCCAAAGAATGTAGATTTCTTTGTAGCTGACTTGAAAAACGAATACAAAGGCATTAAGGGACTGAACCAACTATACGGCAGGCTGAAGGCAAAACAGCCTACAGCCATTGCCGATTTCCATAATGTGCTACGCTCAAAATACATAAGAACACGCTTTTTCCTTGCTGGAAACAAAACAGCACACATTGATAAGCACAAGAATGGTAAGCGAAAGCTGTGCCAGAAAAAGGATAAAGTTATGGAACAACAGCCCACATCGTTCCAAAACTATGCAGAAGTATTAACCAAATTGGGCTATCCCATCAATCTTTCTTATAACTCTTTATTTGCAAATGGTGGCAACCAGCTCTCACAGCTCCCTAATATAATAGGTGAAAAACCTAATGGCGAACGCTGGATAGGTATTGCTCCTTTTGCTGCTCACAATGGAAAGATGTATCCAATAGAGAAGATGGAAGAAGTTGTAAAGGTGCTTTCTACGAAATATCCCAATCTCCGCATATTCTTTTTTGGAGGCGGAAAAGAAGAAAAACAAATCCTTAACGCATGGGCAACAAAGTATAAAGGCTGCATTTGCGCTTCTGAAGTGCTGCATGGACTTAACGAAGAGCTTATTTTAATTAGCCATCTTGACGCCATGATTTCTATGGACAGTGCCAATATGCATCTTGCTTCTCTCGTTGGAACACGTGTTGTAAGCGTTTGGGGAGCCACTCACCCTTACTGTGGGTTCCTCGGTTGGAACCAAAAAGAGGAAGATACCGTGCAAAACACCGAATTGGAATGCCGCCCTTGCTCTGTATTCGGTAACAAACCGTGCCACCGTGGCGACTTTGAATGCATGAATAGTATTAGTCCAAATGCCATTATTGAACGGTTAAACTTGTAATTTAGTTTATTTTACATACTAATCAAACTTAAATAATCATACTCTATTGTAAAATAAAGAAGTATCAATTCCTTCTCATAACCTCTAATTTACATAGAACAAAAGCATGTAAAATATTTTCTAAAGCATATATTTCGCATAACAATCTCTTTATCAACGCTTTATAAAACCCATTGTTTTACGTTATAAAACGGCTTGTTTTGCAAGGCAAAAGTGCTATATTGCAAGGCAAAACAGGCACTATTATAATACAAAACCGAAACTACTATTTTTTAAGGAGATTATATTTACAAAAACAAAACCATTTTCCACCTATCAGCTTAAAGGTTAATAGGGACTTTAGAAAGACTATAAATTATAGATATAACCATTATCGTTTATGGCCAGAAACATGTTAATTCACTCCCAAATCTCCAATAACAACGTTCTTGTCCAACAAAAAAGGAAAATTATTTCCTATCATATTTCTGCCAAACAATTATATGTAACCTGCCCCTTCTTTTCTGCTTTTCACTAAATTAATTAGGTAAAAGACTTGTTATCCCTATGAAAATTAGTAATTTTGCAAATTGGATAGTAACACATTGTTATTTACTTGAACTAATTGTAGGGTAGGGAGAAGCGTTTTCGCCTTACCAAAATTATGGTTCACAAACGACGTAATCAAAATAAAACAAACATAAGAATGGAATACAACTTCACCGACATTGAGAAGAAATGGCAGAAGAAATGGGTTGAAAACAAAACCTATAAGGTTGTTGAAGATAAGAACAAACAAAAGTTCTACGTGCTTAACATGTTCCCATATCCATCGGGAGCTGGTCTACACGTGGGACACCCTCTCGGCTATATAGCCAGCGACATTTATGCTCGCTATAAGCGTTTGCAGGGTTTCAACGTGCTAAACCCAATGGGATACGATGCTTACGGATTGCCTGCCGAGCAGTATGCCATTCAAACAGGACAACATCCAGCCATTACAACTGATAAAAATATTGCACGATATCGTGAACAATTAGATAAAATAGGCTTTTGTTTCGACTGGGATCGTGAGGTGCGCACCTGCGATCCTGAATACTATCATTGGACACAGTGGGCATTCCAACGTATGTTTGAATCGTATTATGATAACAACGATGGTAAGGCAAAACCTATTTCCGACCTCGTTCTCCATTTTGAAGAAGAGGGAACACTCAATCTCAACGTAGCGCAAGGTGAAGAAAAAATATTCTCTGCCCGCAATTGGACAAGCATGAGCGAGAAAGAACAGCAAGAAATACTGATGAACTACCGCATTGCTTATCTTGGCGAAACAATGGTAAACTGGTGCCCTGGCTTGGGAACGGTATTGGCAAACGACGAAGTTGTTGATGGAGTTAGCGAACGTGGAGGCTATCCTGTCGTTCAAAAGAAAATGAAACAATGGTGTCTGCGTGTATCAGCTTACGCTCAACGCTTGCTGGAAGGCTTGGAAAAGGTAAACTGGACAGAGTCTATGAAAGAAACACAGCGCAATTGGATAGGCCGTTCAGAGGGAACAGAGGTTGTATTTAAAAGCCTTACACCCAGCAAAGATGAGAATAAAGAAATAGAACACGACATTACTATCTTTACAACACGTGCCGATACCATGTTTGGTGTAACCTTTATGGTACTTGCACCAGAAAGCGAATTGGTTCCAGAACTTACAACCGAAGAGCAGAAAACAGAAGTAGAAGAATATTTGGCATACGTAAAGAAACGTACAGAACGCGATCGTATGACCGACCGAAAAGTTACTGGTGTCTTCACGGGTTCGTACGGCATAAACCCATTCACAGGTGAACGTCTTCCTATTTATATATCAGAATATGTGCTTTCGGGCTATGGCACAGGTGCAATCATGGCTGTACCTGCACACGATAGTCGCGACTATGCATTTGCTAAACACTTCAATTTGCCAATCAGACCACTTATTGAAGGTGCTGATGTTTCGGAAGAAAGCTTCGACGCAAAGGAAGGTATTGTTATCAATAGCCCAGTAAAATCTGTTGAAGGAGGTTTTTCTTTGAACGGACTTACGGTGAAAGAAGCTATTGCAGCAACAAAAAAGTATGTTACAGAACAAGGATTAGGCAAGGTGAAGGTGAACTATCGCCTGCGCGATGCCATCTTCTCACGTCAGCGTTATTGGGGCGAACCCTTCCCAGTTTACTATAAAGATGGTATGCCTTATATGGTTCCAGCGGAATGCTTACCGCTCGAATTGCCTTCAATCGACAAATTTGAACCAACCGAAACAGGTGAACCACCATTGGGAAGAGCAAAAGCTTGGGCTTGGGACGAACAGAATAAGAAGATTGTAGACAAGGAATTGATAGACAATAAAACTATCTTCCCATTGGAATTGAATACAATGCCAGGCTTCGCAGGTAGCTCTGCCTATTATCTTCGTTATATGGATCCACATAATAACAAAGCTTTGGTGGGTAAGGAAGTAGATGAATACTGGCAGAATGTAGACCTATATGTGGGTGGAACAGAACATGCAACTGGACACTTGATATATAGTCGTTTTTGGAATAAATTCCTTCACGACTATGGTTATAGCTGCAAAGAAGAACCGTACGAAAAGTTGGTGAACCAAGGAATGATACAAGGACGTTCTAACTTTGTATATCGTATCAATTCAGACGACCACTCTAAAGCTCCCGTATTCGTAAGTCATGGATTGAAAGGTGAATACGAAACAACACCAATCCACGTAGATGTGAACATTGTTCATGCCGATGTACTCGATATTGAAGCTTTCAAATCATGGCGTCCAGAATACGAAAATGCCGAATTCATACTTGAAGATGGTAAGTATATCTGTGGTTGGGCTGTAGAAAAGATGTCGAAGTCTATGTTCAACGTAGTCAATCCCGACGTTATCGTAGAGCAATATGGTGCTGATACCTTACGCTTGTATGAAATGTTCCTTGGTCCTGTCGAAGCAAGTAAACCTTGGGACACCAATGGTATTGATGGTTGTTTCCGCTTTTTGAAGAAGTTCTGGAAGCTATATCAACAGGAATTAAACGACAACGAACCTTCAAAAGAGTCGTTAAAGAGTGTTCATAAGCTTATAAAGAAGGTTTCTGGCGATATAGAACAGTTCTCATACAATACTGCGATCTCTGCTTTCATGATTTGTGTAAACGAGTTGGGACAGCAAAAGTGCAACAATCGTGGCTTATTACGCAGCTTACTTATCTTAATAGCTCCATTTGCTCCACACATTGCTGAAGAACTTTGGGAGGCGATTGGTGAGAAGAATAGTGTTTGCGATGCACAATGGCCAACTTGACGAAGCTAATCTGACTGAAGACGAGGTTCAACTCACCATTTCTTTCAATGGAAAAGCACGCTTTCAGATGACTTTCCCTACTGATGCAAGCAAGGAAGATATTGAAAAAGCAGCTGTAAACGATGAGAGAAGTTTGAAATACACAGAAGGAAAAACTATCGTAAAAGTGATAGTTGTACCAAAGAAGATTGTAAACATCGTTTATAAATAAATTTTAAATAGGGCACATTCGTGAACTGAAAGTACAATCACGAATGTGCCTAATAATTATCAGGATATGACAATAAATCAACAATTAATCAGAAGCGAGATAAAAGACTATGTCTTAATAACAATAGGTCTGCTTCTATATGCATCGGCATTCACAGTATTTTTAATGCCTTACGAGATTGTAACAGGTGGCGTAACAGGTTTATCGGCTATTATTTACTATGCAACACAGTTTAAACTGGAGAACACTTATATGATTGTCAACCTCGCATTGTTAGGCGTTGCATTGAAAATCTTGGGCATAAAGTTCTTGATGAAGACTATTTATGCTATTGTGGCCTTGTATTTCATGCTAAAGTTTGCACAAGAACTAATGCCTTTAGATACGAGTGGAAATTTTATAAAGATATTAGGTGAAGACCAAAAGTTTATGTCTCTCATTGTGGGATGTTGTATTACAGGTACAGGAATGGCTGTAATCTTCCTCAATGGTGGCAGTATGGGCGGTACAGATATTGTGGCAGCCTGTATAAACAAATATAAAAACATTTCATTAGCCAAGTTCTAATGGCTGTTGATATATGTATTATAGGCAGTTGTATGCTCTTCCCACAGTTTGGAAGCTATCTTGAACGTCTGCATAAAGTCGTTTTCGGTTTATGTACCATGTTTATTGAGTGCTTCATACTTGACCACGTAATGAACTTAAGACGCCAATCTGTGCAGTTTCTCATATTTTCAAAGAAGTACGAAGAAATTGCTGACGCTATCATGCAAGAACGCGACCGAGGCATAACAATACTTGATGGACATGGTTGGTACACTGGAAAGGACGTAAAAGTAATTTGCTTAATGGCAAAACGCAACGAAAGTCAGTCTATATTCCGCATTGTCAAGATTATCGACCCATTGGCTTTTGTCAGCCAAAGTTCAGTAATTGGTGTCTATGGAGAAGGCTTCGACAAAATAAAAGTAAGCACTAAGAATGCTGAAAAGGTGCTGTCTCAAGTCTATCCGAACAATCAATCGGAAACAAACAACGAACAATAAAATGAAAATAGTATTTGCTACAAATAATAAACACAAGCTTTCCGAGATTAAAGACATTCTTGGAAACGACTTTGATATTGTATCGTTAAAAGATATTGGCTGTGATGTGGACATACCAGAAACAGCCGATACGTTGGAAGGAAATGCAAGTATAAAATCGCATTACATCTACGATAACTATCGTTTGAATTGCTTTGCCGATGATACGGGCCTCGAAGTAGATGCACTTGGTGGTGAACCTGGTGTACGTTCAGCACGATACGATGAACATACCGACCACGATAGCGAAGCAAATATGCGCAAATTGCTTTGTAAATTAGGCGATACAACAAATAGAGAAGCTCACTTCCGAACAGTAATATCTTTAATTATTGATGGTAAAGAACATCAATTTGAAGGTAGAGTAGAAGGTCATATTGCTACAGAAAAATCGGGAACAGAAGGTTTTGGTTACGACCCTATCTTTATTCCTGAAGGCTATGACAAGAGTTTTGCGGAACTTGGAGAAGATATTAAGAACCAAATTTCGCACCGAGCTCGTGCCGTTCGTAAGCTTGCCGAATATCTAAAGCAAATATAATGAATAAGAGTTTGTCCATTCTGCTGCCCACTTATAACTGTGATTGCACTGCACTTATCAGTGAATTGCAACGACAGTGTGTAGCAGAAGGGGCAGATTTCGAAATTATTGTTGCCGACGATGCATCGCCCGATAAAAGGTTTATAATAAAAAACAGAGTTATTTCGCAACTTGAAGGCGTTCAATATATAGAACGAGAACAAAATGTTGGTAGGTCGGCTATCCGCAATTATCTTGTTTCTCAGTCGTCAAAAGAATGGATTTTATTTATTGATGGCGACCTTTCCCTTAACAATACACGGTTCATACACAATTATCTAAAAGCCGAAGGCGATGTTGTGGTGGGTGGTATTAGTATTGTTGAAGACGAAAACAGATGGAACAACAACCTTAGATACCGTTATGAACATGCTTCAAAAGAAGCAATCAGTGCTAAAAATAGAAGAAAAACACCTTATCAGCACCTCAGTACCAATTTCATGGCTCACAGAAAATTGGTAGGAACAACACCTTATAATGAAGATATAAAGCAATATGGCTTTGAAGATGTACTGCTTGGAAAACGCTTTAAAGCATTAAATGCCCAAATCAACCATATCGACAATCCTGTTTTATTCGACGATTTTGAACTTAACGCAGTGTTTCTACGCAAAACAGAAGAGGCATTGCGCACCCTTTCTATTTTCCAAACTGAACTGAAAGGCTATTCTAACCTATTAGAAATGGCTGAAAAACTGCGTAAAATGCACATCAGTTGGTAGGGGTGTGGCTTTATAAACTTCTACATAAACCATTAAAACACAACCTTAAAGGCAATAATCCAAGCGTTTTCTTGTTTAATATCTATAAGCTTATTTATTTCTTACACTATAATTCGATCAGAAAATGATGAAAAGAACAAATATACTTGCATTTATTTGCTTGCTTCTTATGTTTCCACTCTATAGTTTTAGCAGTGGTACAGGTACATGGAAAAACTATATGGCATATAGTAATGTGCAATGGATTGAGAAAGGAGGCAATCTGCTTTATGTACTTGCATCTAATGACCTTTACACTTATAACGAAAAGGACAATAGTATTCAGACATTCGACAAGATAAATGGACTGAATGGTACTCACATTGAATTTATTGCATGGAACAATGTAGCCCAGCGATTGGTAATTGCTTATTCGGACCAAAATATTGATCTTCTTACTCCAAAAGGCGAAATTATAAGCCTTTCCGATTATTACAGAAAGGCAATGACAGCCAATAAGAAGATAAATAGTCTTTATACAAATGGGGCGTATTGCTATATCTCAACAGGATTTGGCATATTAAAAGTAAATGTAGGCAAGGCTGAAATAAGCGATACTTACAATCTTGGTTTCAATGTAAACTATACTTATATAGAAGGAAACTATATTTATGCTGCAAGCAGCGAACAAGGACTTTTTCGAGCATTGCTTTCCGATAATCTTTTGGATAAAAACAATTGGCAATGGGTAAGTAACTATGTAGCACAAAACAAAACTATTGCACCTGAATTATTGGAGAAAGTAAAAGCTTTACAACCAGGTGGTCCTAAATACAATCGTTTTTTCTTCATGCAATATCTTAACGATCGTCTTTATTCAACAGGTGGAGCATTCGAACCAGGAGCAATAGGACTAAACCAACCTGGAACCATTCAGATATTAAAGAAAGACGAATGGAGCATCTTCCAAGACGAATTAGACAAAATAACGGGTTATTACTATCACGATATGAACTGTTTAGCAGTAGACCCGAAGAATCCTGAACACGTATTTGTGGGAGGACGAGCAGGATTATACGAATTTTTAGATGGCAAATTAAAGAAGTATTTCAATAAAGAAAATAGTCTTCTGCGCCCCACTATTAATACTAATAATAATGAAGATTTGGGCAACGACTATGTGCCTATTCAAGGATTGATTTTCGATAGAAAAAATAATTTATGGATATTGAATTGCGGTACCAGAGAAACTTCTTTATTAAAGTTATCGCCCGACGGAACTATGACCGACCATTCTAAACCAGAACTTATGAATGGTAAATTAACTCTGCAAGTAATGCGTCGTCCAATTCTTGATAGTCGCGGTTTAATATGGTTTGTAAACAACCACTACGAAGCACCAGGCTTATTTTGCTATAATCCCGAAACCGACAAGCTAAGTGTTTTCAAGAATTTCAAAAACCAAGATGGTGCGCCTATCATGGTAATTCAAATGCGTTGCGTAGTAGAAGATGCTTATCAAAATATTTGGGTTGGAACAAATGTTGGACCACTTCGTCTTAATGTAGACCAGATGCAAAATCCTTCAGATGCTATTTTCGAACAAATAAAAATACCACGTAACGACGGAACAAATCTTGCTGATTATTTATTGGCTGGTGTAGATATTTCGAGCATAGCTATTGATGGTGGCGGCAGAAAATGGTTTGGTACAAATGGAAATGGTGTTTATCTTATCAGTGCCGATAACATGAAACAGGTACAACACTTCCTAAGCAGTAACAGCAAACTTCTTTCAAACGATATAGAAAGTATTGCCATCAACGACAAAACAGGCGAAGTTTTCATCGGAACCGAAAAAGGATTATGCTCGTATATGAGTGATGCTACAAAACCATCTGATAATCCAGGCGGAGAAGACACTTATGCTTATCCTAATCCTGTACGTCCAGGTTACACAGGTTTGATAACAGTTGTTGGTTTAGCTTACAATTCTGATGTAAAAATTGTTACCACAAATGGCGTACTCGTAGCAAAAGGTACAAGTAATGGCGGTACATTTACATGGGATGGCAACGATTTAAACGGAAAACGTGTAGCATCGGGAGTTTACATGGTGCAAACAGCCGACCAAGAAGGTAATAACGGAACAGTATGCAAGATAGCAGTTGTGAATTAAAACAAAATAGACGCAAACACTGGATAGACCTATTGCGAGGTTTTTGTATGGTGGCTATATTGCTCGACCATACTGAAATATATTATACAGGCGACAACATTATCGGCTACAATTATTATGTAGCCAATGTGTTGGTCGCTTTTTTCTTTCTCTCAGGTTATCTTTTTTATAAAGACACACCATTTTTGCTGCAACATAAGCTTAAAGCCATTGCACAATATCTATTATTGCCTTATGTTGTTTTTACAACCTTTATCGCTATTCCTAAAGCTTTTGCACACGGATTCGATATTTCAGAAACTTTATTCTCTGTTCTTACAGGACAAGCATCGTGGTTTATAGCGGCTCTTATTGTGGCAGAAATTGTTTTATCCACAGTGTTATGGGCATGCAAAGGTAAAACTTGGGGATTATTAACACTTTCTCTGATAGCGTCCGTAGCTTGTTATTTTCTTTCCACACATTATACCAACCTTTATTGGCAAATAGAAAATGCCTGTATGGCGCTCCCTATCCTTTGTTTTGGCTATTTTTACCATAAGTGGGAAAATGTTTTCCACCGTTTCCACAACCTATCATCATCTTTCTTTTTATTTATACTTTTAGTAATTATAAAAGTATATGAACATACGCAAGGCATAAGTCTGCTTATCGAACCCATACAAGTAAACAATTGGTACGTATTTATTTTCGATACCTTTATTTGCACCTTATTCCTTGTTAGTTTGGCTAAACAGTTAGAAAGCGTTACTTGGTTAGAATGGACAGGACGTAGAAGTATTGTTTATTATTTCTTTTCTGGTGGCATACCACTCATTGTTTCTTCTTTATTACAACGCATCGGTATGGGTTATTCAGGCCAATACTATCGTGTTGTTATCTCTTTCCTACTTGTCTATGCCTTTACTTCTATCATTGCATGGGCCATTTATCGCTATTTAGGGTTTATTGTTCAAAAAAATAATTGAGTACAAGAAATAAATAAAAATAAAGCAAACACGCCAATAGAACTATTTCTATTGGCGCGTTTATATTATTTTTTATTTTCGTCAGGGAAAAGCATTTTGTTTTGTATTCTATCAAATATCACTATAAAGAGCATACCAAGATGAAATGGAATTTTTTTCCAAAGTCCCCAAGAAACAGTATCTGTATAGCTCATAATAAGCACAACAAAATATACCAATAATAGTTTTAAAACTATTAACCTCTTTCAAAGGCTTTTCGTTGACGGAATACAGCTTATTACCAAATTGAAAAGTAACATGAAAGGAGCGTTAATGAGTGTTTCAGATAGACTTTTACTCAGAAAAAGAGCCATTATAGAGACTGTGAATGATGAACTTAAGAACATTGCTCAGGTGGAACACTCCAGACATAGATGCTTTGACAATTTCATCGTCAACTTATTAGGGGCAATTGCTGCCTATTGCCTGTTTCCAAAGAAGCCGTGCATCAATGTACAAAGGATCATTGACCCACAGCTTGCATTATTCTGAATTCATCGAACTCATGTTATTTACTATGTGTTGAGTCTTGCGGCGAACCAATTGTTATATTCATATGGTTGCTGATTTTCTCAGCGTTAATGTGTTGTCTGTATTCATTTGGGGTTAGATGTATCTCTCTTAAGAATTGTTCGTAAAACAGTGTTGGTGTATTGTATCCCGAGTTAAAAGCCACTTCATTGACCGTAAGGTTCGAATGAGTTAGTAATTTACAAGCATATTCAATGCGTATATTGGCAAGTACTTGGAATATACTCTTGTTGGTACATTTCTTAAAATATCGGCAAAGTGACGTCGGATTCTGACTAACAAAGTCAGCAAGTTCCGTGAGAACAATCTTCTTCTGGAAGTTATTATATAAATAGGTGAATACCTTGTCAATGGCAGTATCGGTATTAGGAGCTTTGTAATGGCTGAATGCTATTGGTGATAATAGCTTTGTTTGTGAACAGTTATATAATCTTTCGAGAATCTCATACAAAGCAATCAGACGCCTTGTATAGGACTGTGAATCGAACAAAGATAACCTTGAGAGGAGTTCCTCATATAATCCTTCATCATAGAAACGTATGCCATACTGGCTTTTCGATAGCAAATCAGCAATATGTTCATAGTCTGGTAGGTTAAGAATATCGGGTGGAAATATGCCTGGACTGAACTGTATTGTTTCACTTGTACTATGTTCCATAGCTTCTGTTTCTTGGCTATTTCCCATTCTACTTTTGCATAAATGCAGATGGGGAATATTACTTCCGATAAGTGCAACGTCGCCCTTTTTGTAGTCAGCAACCCCCTCTCCAACAAATTCAGTCCCACTTCCACTGGTAAACAGGATGAGTTCATATTCGGAATGTCTATGAAATGGTAGATTAAACTCAGTGTATGTAATGTGACTGCACATGGTTTGCACATTATGTACTATCTTTCTATCAAGTATTACCATCTTTTTATGCAAATGTAAATATAGTCTATAATAACGCAAAGATAGTGTATGTTATTATTAAAAAAAGTAGTAACTTTGCATTTTCAAGATAACTGTAGTCAAAAAAAGCGGATTTTTAAAACATAACAATTAATTTTTAATTCAAAAAAGATTCTCTATGAAAGAAAAAAACAACTTCATTACACCAATGCTTTTCCTTGCTTTCATGTTCTTTACTTGTGGCTTTGCATTGGGAATCAATTCCTTATTAGTACCAGTATTGAAGGTTTCGCTAAGCGTTTCGTCCACAGAAGCCTATATGCTTATAGGTGCTACGTTCTTACCGTTCCTTATCTTTGGTTATCCAGCAGGCTTATTGATAAGTAAAATTGGGTATAAGCGTACGATGGCTGCAGCTTTTGCCATGTTTGCTATAGCCTTCGGAGTTTTTATTCTCTCTGCAGCTGAAAGGAGTTTCATTATCTTTTTATTGGCATCTTTCTTTTGTGGAACAGCTAATACGTTCCTACAATCTGCCATAAATCCTTATGTAACAATCCTTGGACCAACGGAGAGTGCAGCAAAAAGAATCTCTATTATGGGCATGATAAACAAGTTAGCATGGCCTGTATCACCTTTGTTTATTGCTCTTTTTGCAAGTAATAGTGGAGGTGTTGGCTTGGAAGATCTTGACAAACCGTTCTTGGTTATAATCTGCTTATTTGTAATCTTAGGTGTCGTAGCACTCATATCACCATTGCCAGAGGTGAAAGCTGCTGGAGAAGATGACACCGATGCAGATTCAGCAGTGTCCGACTACGCAAACAGTAAGCATTCTGTCTTCCAGTTCCCACATCTTGTTCTTGGAGCAATTGCCATATTCTTTTATGTTGGTTCAGAGACCATCGTCTTGGGTACACTTATAGATTATGCAAGTGAATTAGGTCTTCCTCATCCTCATACGTACTCATGGATTACCCCAATCAGCATCAGTATAGGATATATCGCAGGTATTATTCTTATTCCTAAGTATCTTTCACAGACGAAAGCCTTACAGATCTGTTCCTTCGTTGCACTGTTTGGAACGCTACTTGTATTGTTACTCCCGGGTGTTTATAGTATTTATGCTGTAGGTATTATGGCATTAGGCTGCTCATTGATGTGGCCAGCATTCTGGCCTTTGGCTCTTATGGACTTGGGTAAATATACCAAGGAAGGCTCATCACTAATGACAATGGGACTTATCGGTGGTGCTGTTATCACTGTGTTGTTCGGACTTATTAAGGATGTTAGCAACATTCAATATGCGTATGGGATCTGTTTTGTCAGCTTCTCTTATATCCTTTTCTATGCATTCAAGGGCTATAAGTTGAGATAAAAACTTCTTCTTCTATAGCATAAGGATATCGGTAATCTATTTGAGAAGTGATATAAGTTGAATTGAAAACTTCTCCTTCTACAGCTCGTGAAGCTCTTTGTCCTTTTTAAAGGAGGACATAGAGCGTGCGAGCTGAATCTATTAAGTAGACTCTCAGCTTACAGTATATCCATAATGGTCCATATTATTGGTCATGGTTCTGTTGCTGAAACACAATTAATTTTTTGTAAACTGTCGTTGGAACGTTAAAAAATCACCGACTGAAAAGCACATTTTTTATTGCCAATCCCGCCGTTTCTTTCGTCTTCTTCACGTCCGTTTCTCAGTCTGTTCACCCACCTTTTGAATCGGTAAAGCCGCTACCCTGATGACAAAGCACACTGACCTTACTTTGAAAAACACAACGGAACGAACAGAAACAAAAATCCTTACACTTCTCACTTCGCTATCTTTCACTTTCCCTACCATATTCCTTCTTTATCTCCTTTGTAACCTTCAAGATATCAATAGGTTACAAACGGGCTTGTAAAAGGTGCCCTTTTTACATTGCAAAACATGCCCTTTTACACATCAAAAGATCGTAGATTAAAAAGCAGATGGGAATAATCTTTACATCTGAACAGTTCTTCCCTCCCTCCGTTCTGCTCTAATGCAAGGAGAGAAAGCGCAGAGATTCCCTAAAAAACAGCTGTTATGAGCGTGTAAATCTTTATATTAAGATTAATGTTCTCACTACTGATGGTATCCGCGTAAAGCCTCTTATAGATTGCAGTCTCTCTTGTTTTTGCTTTTATGTTACCGTGATCTCGACGAATTATAAGTGTCTATGGATTTGGTGATTAGTGAAAATCGTTGTAGCATTAAGGAGCTAATATACAAATAGTTATAAATAAAAACCGTAATAATCACCTATGGAGGAGTTACTGAAATATTTTGTATGGTAGTCGATTCCTGCAAGTTTTTTGATGTAATGACGGCAAAATATACGCTAAAACCTACCGGAAAACAAAAGCATCGTCGTGATTCTATGATGTCAAAGGCAGAAGTTATGCTGATAATAATCCTTTTCCACGATTCTGGTTATCGTTGCTTTATTGAAACGGTGAATGATGAACTTAAGAACATTTCGCAGGTGGAACACTCCATACATAGATACTTTGACCGCTTCATCATCAACTTATTATAGGCAATTACCACCTATTTCCTGTTTCCAAAGAAGCCGTCCATCAATGCACAAAGATCATTTACACTCCCCTTACATCGTTCTGAATCCGTCGAACTCACGTTAAATAATATTAAGTTCGATTCTGAGAGAGAAAAATAAACTTTACACTACCAAATTAATGCTTTAATAAAAAGATTGTTTATATTTGTACATGCTTGTTGAAAATAGCAGTAGGAATAATAATAACAGATTCATAAAATATGGAAACTATCTTTAATGTTATCACTTCTAATTTAGCCAATAAGATGCCTTTTAAGTCTCTTTTTAAAGAACTTGGAGATGCAAATATAAATTCAGAACAAAAGTTGAAATATCTGATGTTTTCAGCTTATTGTTTTTACTTTGATGGTGATATAACACACACGAAAGAAATTCTATCTGATTTAGTTAATTACAATTTTGATGGCGATTATAATAAATGGACTTGGATAGAAGCAGCCATTATGCTACAGCTGTATCTTGATAACTTTAATAATATAGAATTAAAGAATAAAGTTCTTGCAACTTTAGATTATGGCAACGATGAGTTGAAGAACAAAATTAAGAAAAAAGCTTTTGCAAGAAGAGCTAATGGGCTGTTATTGCATACAGATGAAATGTCTTCTTTAGTAAACAATAAAGAAGTAGACTTTTTAAAACTAATACCCTATTTCAGCGAACTTATTTTTATAAGGGTATTTGGAAATGGAGAAAAATTTACGGAAGAACAATTGATGATCGACCTTACTTCTTTAGAGCAAAAAGTAAAATCTGTAATATTATTATACAGATAAAAATAGTATTGTTTTGAGAAAAATAATTATGATTAAAGAAAATATTTTAGTATCTCACAATCAAATTATAGTTCGTTCTATTCCATTTAATAATGACATTCAAAAATGGACACAAGCAACTCTTGAAAGAGGAATATTGTGGAATAAAAACTATGTAATTTTAGACCCATTAGTTGATGAATCTTTTGGAAGTTGGTTTTTTATAGAAGAAAAAGATATATTACTACCTTGCGAAGATTCTATTAGGGCTGCCATTATTCCTTTTGAGGTAACCAATGTTTGTGATTTTAGTATAAATACAGTTTCGGAATCCGTTAGATTATATAAAGATACCACCAAAGATATAATTCAAGAAAAGGAAAAGGGAAATTATTATCCGCTGAATACATTAAATGAATATAACTTCGAAAAAGGTAATTATAGTATGTTATTCGAAATCTGTATGGGCAAACCTTTAGAAAGTATTGAAGAAGACGAAGTTTACTATAAGTTCACTTTTAAAAAGGAAGATAATACTATATTTAAAGTCTTAAAAGACGACCCTTATGGCTGGAATAAACAGATGAGTCTCTAATAAAATAAAAAAAGTAATGGATATTAGTAATATACTTAATCGCATTGTAAAAATAGAGCATGGGTTTAATCATATCATTGATGGATGTGATGAAATTCTTTCTACATACTCCAACGAACAATGTCTTAAACTTGCTATAGAACTATTCAGAAACGAAGCTTACCAAGTGAGAATGTTGGCAACAATGATATTTGGACGATTAGGTGCAGAAAATAATGATGCACTATGTTTTCTGAAAGAACAAGTAAGTAAAGATAAAAATTGGCGTGTACAAGAAATGCTAGCAAAGGCTTTTGATGAAGTTTGCAAATATAGAGGGTATGAAGCGTCTTTGCCACTCGTTGAAGAATGGATGAATAATAACAACCCAAATATTATTCGTGCTGTTACAGAAGGATTGAGAATTTGGACAAGTAGACCTTTTTTCAAAGAAAATCCATCGGTTGCTATTAACCTAATTAGTAAACATAAAACAAACGAAAGTGAGTATCTAAGAAAATCCGTAGGAAATGCCTTGAAAGATATTAGTAAGAAACATGCAGAACTAATAAGAATTGAAACTCAACAATGGAATTTATCTGACGCACGAGTTCTGTTTACATATAAACTTGCAACTAAATTATTGAAATAAAGTTTCGTCTTATTCTAATAAAACAAGACATAAGAAAATGGCTTGAAAATTTATAATAACAAAAAAAAATTTATAATAATAAACCATCAAAATTTTAATTATAAATTTTAATTTTATAATTATAAATTTTCAAGTAGTAATTTCCTCAAAATAAATATTAAAAAATATGACATCATATTTTAGTAAATATAACGTCATATTTTTTATTTTAGCTGTTATGCTAATCTTACAAATTAAAATTCAATCAGAAATTTACATACCCATTCCTGTACCAACTCCACCAACTTGATTGTTTTTCTTTTCTTGGAAGTCGTTTGAAATATTGGTTTTATTTGTTTGGAATTGTTTCTTAGTATTACCAAAGTTCCATTTAAGTGTTAATCCTATTTGTTGAACAGGTATAATCATATCAACACGTTGTGTAAAGTCGGGACCTTCACTATATTGGCCATAATTCATCTTACCTGAGAATGGTGTAAAATAGTTCATACTTACATTTAGTTTTTCATTAAAGAAATCTTTTGCTAATGCAAAACTTATCATATTGAAACCACTTCCACTGCCTTGCAAAGTTTGTCGCTTCGTCATACCACCTGTATTGATACTTAATTTTATATCCCAAGGCAAAGTTTGTTGTACTCCAATAAATGCCATTGCTTGCCAAATATATTTCTTTTGATTAAGTTTGTCGGAACGCAAATCGCCATAATCGAAACCACCATTTAGATAAATACGTGTTTTTGGCGTTATAGAATAGTTCATGAATGTATTGAAATTAGTCCAACAGCTGCGTACAATATTACCATAAGTAGTGTTCAATAAACCGTTAGCATCCATAAACGAATATTGTTCTATCTGATTGTTTGCAAATGCTTCGCCTAAAGTAAGGTTCATCATGAATTTAGGAGTGAAGAAATTGAACACAAGACTAACATTATGGCTCTCTTCTACATTCAAATCAGGATTACCATATGTAAGAACGGTAGGTATAGAACGGTCGATGTATGGATTAAGATATGAAATACCTGGACGCGAAATGCGCATATTATAATTCAATCCGATATTTATTGTTGCACCGAGATTATAAGTAAAACTTGCTGATGGCACTAAATTTCCATAGTTCTTTTTGAAATTATCGCCCCTTCCAAGTATAAATTCCACATTCTCCCATGTATGTTCATAACGTGCGCCCGCTTTTGCTCCAAACTTACCGAGAGTTATACTATATTCAATATACGAAGCTAAAATGCTTTGTTTGTTTTTGTAGTTTATGCTGTTATTGCTATCAAATATTTCATTTCCACCTATTATGTTATAATACTTCGAATCGGAAGTATTATTTCTGCTGATAAATTTAGCACCTACATTAAATGTTTCTTTCTTTGATAATGGAGTTGTATAATCGGCTTGGAAAGTATGTTCTGTACCACGTGTTTGTGCATCAGAATGTAAATCGTTTAATGTAAGCGGTATTCCAATTGGGAGTGGATCGTAAATATTTCTACTTTCGTTTGTTGCAGGATTTGTTGTAAACAAATAACTCAAGGTTATATTACTTGTTCTTTCTTTGTTTAAAAAGCGTTGGTAGTCTACATTTCCATTAAAAGAAAAGTTTTTGTTTTGTGTCATCATATCATTACCATACGAGAAACCACTACCAAAAATACCTCCAGAGAAAGTAGTAGTAGGGTGTCCTGTGCTTTTTACGCTGTAATCCATAATTCCAAGAGAAGCACCAATATTGCTCATTGAATCTAATTCGTATCCTAAACTAACGTCGACCATATTAAAAGGCACCTTTGATTTGCTTTTCTGATACGAATACATTTTTGTTCCGTCAGTAGAAGTACGTTCGTTTATCATTTCCACATTACCAGATTCTACTTCGTTGTGCACAGCATTAACACTATAAGTAAGTTTTCCTTGCTGCCCGCTTACAAATGCTGAACCATTCCAACCATAGTTACTAATCATCGCACTTAAACTTCCATTGTAACCATTTATATTTTTTTGCTTTCCACCTATTTTATTCATCACGATGTTCAGCACACCTCCAACTCCTTCAGCATCATATTTTGCGCCAGGATTAGTTACAACTTCTATTGACTTAACCGAAGAAGCTGGCATCGATTTAAATATCTGTGAAGGATTAGCAGAAAACATTACATTTGGTTTGCCATCTACATAAACTTTAAAAGAACCTTGTCCGTTTACAGTAATATTATCTTGTCCATCTACTGTTACCATTGGAACTTTACGCAACATATCGAGTACAGTCTTCGATTTAGAATCAACATCGCTTTCTACATCGTAAGTCATTTTATCGGTTTCCATTTTTACAAGTGGCTTTTGCGCTACAACTTCCACACCTTTCATTAACTTTGCATCGTCTTGAATTAAAATAGTTCCAAGATTAATCATACTATTTTCAGCGCTGAGATGCAATTTTCTTTTTATAACTTTGCGTCCCATCGAACTAATAGTAAGTGTAAAATTGCCTGTTCCTTCTACTTTCTGCAATATCTTTCCATTATCATCAGTAACAGACATAGCAACAGGCTTATCTAATTTTTCACCTTTAAATATACGAATAGTTGCAAACGATTCGCTTTCACGCGTAATCGAATCAAGTAATTCACCTGTAATTGTTGTTGTTTGTGCATTCATTATTGTGGCTATCCACACTAATGCAAATGTAAGTAACGTTTTTTTCATATAATTGTTTTTGTATTTTATTCTGGTACAAAGATAAGCATAATATAAAGTAGCTGAAAATAGATTTCGACCACTTTACTTATCTTTTCGACGAAAATAGATTTTAATTTACTTGTGATTCAATTTTATGGCGAATTCCCTTCATTGAAATTAGGAAAGCCTTAGCAGAACCAAACTTCAGGTTCATATCTAAACGAATTGGAATATGGTTTTCGTCGTCAGTTACAAAAAAGTTGGCTATATTACGCCACTTATCATCGTCCTTTTCGTAATAAGCAAGTTCTAAACAACGATATTTTTTATCGTTATCAGCTTTTATTGTTTTCTTACCATTATAAATGATACGTGCAGGAGAGAGCGATTTTCCATCAACCAATGGGAAGTTTACAACAAATCCTTTTTTCCAATTTGTAGGATTAAAACTTCTTGCCCTTAAAAAAATACTCATCATATCATAAACACATTCTTTTGGCGAACTAGTTTTCCAATGTTGTTCTCCATCATTGTCTATTCTGTGTTGCTTAACTTGTATTTTTCCTTTTGGATAAGAATAAAAAACTTCATCTACAGTATATCTTTTACCTTCCTTTGCTCCTTTACGATAATAAAGTGGTTCCAAATCCTTTGTATTGTAACAAAGCAATGTATCACGCATTATAAAATACTTATCTAATTTTCCATTTCCACGCGTTGTTAACGAAGCACGAAAAGCAGGAGTTCCTTCGTAAGTAGAAGAAATAGTATACCATGAAGCAGTTCCTACCTTTACCCAAACAAATTTCCAATTGAAATAAAGGTTGTAGTTTAAGTATTCGCCACTATTAAAAGCTGTATTACGAAAAGAACATTGTGCCGAAGTAGATACTGAAAACAACAGTAAAAGAGACACGATATAAAATTTTAATATTTTCATATTATCCCCGTTTTTCTTGTTTGTTACATAATATTCTTATTTCTTCTTTTAAAAAGAAAAAGAAAAGAGTAGTATGATATGCTGTGGATAGCGTTCATAAGTTTTTTATCAATTTCTTGCATATTTAGTTATCAACCCGTGAATAAAAGTTATCCACAACTAAAATATTTGTTTTCTTATTGATATTCAACTCATATAAGAAGTTATCCACATTTCCACTCTATCTTGCAAAGATAATAAGTTTATATCTTTAATCTTACAAAAGCTGTGTAAAACTTCTATAAAAACACGTTAATAACTCTGTGGTTATCCCCTATATCTTTCCTTCCTTTTATCGATTGTGGATAAGTGTATAGTTATTTTAAAGTTATTAACCGAGTTATTCATATAGTTATCCACAATTTGGAAATATGTTGGTTAATATCGGTATATACTATATGCTTTATGCTTTATGATTTCAATATCAGGCTAAGTATAATAAAAATAACTAAAAAACATCGGTATTCAGTAATTTTGCAGTACTTTTGTAATTTAAAACAATAGGATAAAAAATGAATCTTACAAGCATAGTAAATAAATTGTACTTCCAACCTCGTAGACGTGAATTAGAGCGTTATATTAACGAGGGAGAAGCTATCCAACACGAAATATTACAATACTTGATAAAACGTGGAAAAGATACTGAATATGGAAGAAACCATTTGTTTTATACTATCAATTCATATGAAGACTTTGTTCAAAATATTCCTGTAAATACCTACGAAGAATTAAAAGGCGATATCGACCGTATGCGACACGGAGAAAAAGATATTTTATGGCCTGGACAAGTAAAATGGTATGCAAAGTCGTCTGGTACTACAAACGATAAAAGTAAGTTTATTCCAATTACCGAAGAAGGTTTACAATCTATACATTATCAAGGAGGTAAAGATGTTTTGGCTTATTATTTAAGCAATAATCCTAATAGTAAAATCTTTAGTGGAAAAGGTCTTATTCTTGGTGGAAGTCATTCACCAAACTATAATCTTCCTAATTCGCTTGTAGGAGATTTAAGTGCTATTCTTATAGAAAATATAAATCCCTTAGCCAATCTTGCACGTGTACCTTCAAAAGAAGTAGCATTATTAAGCGATTTTGAAGTGAAACGCGACCGTATTGCACAAGAAACACTTTCAAAAAACATTACCAATCTTTCGGGAGTTCCATCGTGGATGTTATCAGTTTTAATACGCGTAATGGAACTTTCTGGTAAGAAACATCTGCAGGAAGTTTGGCCAAACATAGAAGTTTTCTTCCATGGAGGCATCGCTTTTACCCCTTATCGAAAACAATACGAACAGCTTATTACAAAGTCGGATATGAAGTATATGGAAACCTATAATGCTTCAGAAGGTTTTTTGGTATTCAAGACGACCCAACTGATAAAAGTATGTCGTTAATGCTTGATTATGGCGTGTTCTATGAGTTCTTACCTATGGACGAGTTTGAAAGCGAAAAACCGAATATTGTTCCATTAGAAGGAGTAGAAGTAGGGCGCAATTATGCAATGCTTATTAGTACTGCCTGTGGATTATGGCGTTACGAAATAGGAGATACTATTCAGTTTACTTCTATTCGCCCTTATAAATTCTTAATTACAGGGCGCACAAAGTATTTTATCAATGCTTTCGGTGAGGAACTTATAATGGATAATGCTGAAAAAGGTTTAGAAGCAGCTTGTAAAGCTACTGGTGCGCAAATATCAGATTATACAGCAGCACCAATTTTTATGGATGCTAATGCTAAATGTCGTCATCAATGGCTTATTGAATTTACAAAACAACCCAACGATATTCACGATTTTGAACGCATTTTAGACAGTAAGTTACAAGAAATTAATTCCGATTACGAAGCCAAACGTTTCCACGATATTACATTACAGCAATTAGAAGTTGTGGTAGCCAGAAAGGAATTATTCAGTGATTGGCTAAAATCGAAAGGCAAACTTGGTGGACAACACAAAGTACCACGCTTATCGAATAGTCGTAAAAACATCGAAGAAATGTTATCGATGAATACAAAAAACGAAGACTTAGGTTAAACACATCAGATTGTATACAAGCTGTAAGGCGATATTAAACAAACAATATTTAAAGAAGTTATGAACAAACAGAGCATCAAGAATACAAGTTGGAAAGCAGGAAGTATAATCATTTTCTGCTTATTTATGCTTACTGTTTTCTCATGTGCTAGAATGGGAAATCCTGATGGTGGTTGGTACGACGAAGAACCACCACGTATTCTCGGAACATCTCCTGCAGATGGTTCTAATGATGTGAATAGTAAAAAAGTTACCATTCTCTTCAACGAGTTTATAACACTCAACAATCCAACCGAAAAGGTAGTGGTATCGCCTCCACAATTAGAAACTCCTGAAATAAAAGTAAGTGGTAAGCATATTACAATTGAATTGCAAGATAAACTTAAGGAAAATACTACTTACACAATAGATTTTTCGGACGCTATTGCCGATAATAACGAGGGCAATCCATTAGGAAATTACACTTATTCGTTCTCTACGGGTAATACAATCGATACAATGGAAGTGGCAGGATATGTGCTTGAAGCGCAGAACTTAGAGCCTGTAAAAGGTATTTTAGTAGGATTATACAGCAATTTAAACGATACAGCTTTCCAACGTCAACCTATGTTGCGAGTTGCACGTACCGATGGAAGCGGGCGTTTTATAATAAAAGGTGTGGCAAAAGGCGATTATCGCATTTACGCTTTACAAGATGTTGATGGCAATTATAGATTTAGTCAGCAAAGCGAAAAATTAGCTTTTACTCCTGAAATCATTGTTCCTTCATCGAAACCAGATGTTCGTCAAGACACAATTTGGCGCGATTCTTTGCGTATTTCCGATATAAAACGTGTTCCTTATACACATTTCCTTCCCGACGATGTTGTACTTTCGGCCTTTACTGAAGTGCAAACCAATCGTTATTTACTGAAGTCGGAGCGAAAAGAAGCCGATCATTTCACCTTGTTTTTCAGTTATGGCAATGCCGAATTACCAAAAATTAAAGGTTTGAACTTTAATGAAAAGAATGCTTTTATAACTGAACCCAGTCTGAATCAAGATACAATTACCTACTGGCTTCGCGATACAATGCTCGTAAATCAAGATACTTTGCGCATGCAGCTATCTTATTTAGCAAGCGATTCATTAGGTGCTTTGGTAAGTCAGACCGATACTTTAGAAATATTATCGAAAGTTCCGTATGCAAAACGAATGAAACAGCATAAGGAAGAATACGATAAATGGAAAAAACAGCAAGATAAAAACAAAGAAAAAGGTAATCCATATCAGGCGGAATACCCTAAAAAACCTTTAGACGCAAGAATAAAAATTGGTTCGCAAATAGCACCCGACGAAAATCCAATATTTATTTTGCCGTCGCCAGTGGCTGTCTGCGATACATCGAAAATACATCTTTACGAACGAATAGATACAGTTTGGCAACGAGCCAAATATCAGTTTGGTAGTGTGCCAGGTATTCCTCGGCAATACAAACTTGTAGCTGCATGGGATTTTGGACACGAATACAATCTTGAAGTCGATTCTGCTGCCTTTATTGATATTTATGGCAAGGCATCTGGACAGATAAAACAGAGCATTAAAGTAAATTTGCCCGATGAATATAGTACACTTATTGTTTCGTTACAAGGTATGGACGGCAAAAACTGCTTGTTGCAATTACTAAACGAATCGGATAAACCTGTAAAGGAAGTAACTGCAAAAAACAACGAAGCAATCTTCTATTATGTAAGGCCAGGTGTATATTACCTGCGCTTAATAGTAGACGACAACGATAATGGACGTTGGGATACAGGACTTTATAATACGAAGCAGCCAGAAACAGTTTACTACTATTCAAAAGACATAGAATGTAAAGCCAAACGCGATGTAAGAGTTTCGTGGAATCCACGCCAAACACCGCTTTATTTGCAAAAGCCAACTAAGATAACTAAGCAAAAAGCGGAGGAAAAACAAAAGATAAGAAAGCGAAACTATGAGCGTGCCAAGAAGTTAGGATTAGAATATAATCCTAAAAATGGAGTAGTAGAAAAGGTGAAAAAGAAGAAGCAAAAGAAATAGTATTAAACCCTTTGTTTTAAAGGGTTTCAAAAAGACAGAAAATTTATAATTACAATTTTTTATTTTGTAATTATGATTTAAAAAAACGTAATTAGTCGTTCCTTAAAAACAATATTTCAGCATAAA
>NZ_BAKF01000008.1 GCF_000614025.1 Prevotella aurantiaca JCM 15754 | reverse complement strand
AGTTAGAAAGTATGTTATAAGTAAGAAAAATCCCTGTAAGCAGTATAATAACTTGCTTACAGGGATTTTAATATATTACTGTGGCAGCCTATTAGTTATCTGCTGCCGTGCGTTTAGTGTTGATTACCAGATGTGAGCGCGCTTGTTAGCAGGGATAAAGAGCTTGTCGCTCTTCTTGATTTTGAATGCATCGTACCATGCATCGATTTCTGGGAGCGCAGCATTTACACGTGCCATGTTAGGCGAGTGTGGGTCAACAGTGATGAGATACTCGAGGTATTCAGGGCGAGCGTTGCCTGCCCATACACGTGCCCATGAGAGGAAGAAGCGTTGTTCAGGTGTAAAACCATCTATAACCTTCAATGGTTTCTTCTTCATGCTGTTCTGTAAAGCACGGAATGCGATGTTCAAACCACCATTATCGCCGATGTTTTCGCCCAAAGTGAGTTGGCCGTTCACCTTCTTGCCGTTTACGACCTCTACCTTACTGAAGTGGTCTACCAAAACTTTTGAACGCTCTTGGAAGTTCTTCTTATCCTGTGCGGTCCACCAATCGCGTTGATTACCAGTCTTATCGAACTGCGAACCTTGGTCGTCGAAGCCGTGACTCATCTCGTGTCCGATTACAGCACCGATACCACCATAGTTCACTGCATCGTCTGCGTTAGGGTCAAAGAATGGAGGTTGGAGGATAGCAGCAGGGAAACAGATTTCGTTTGTAGTAGGATTGTAGTAGGCATTGATGGTCTGTGGCGTCATGCCCCATTCCATTTTGTCTACTGGTTTGTTTACTTTTCTGTTCAATTCGTCTTGCAAGAAGAATTCACTAACGTTCTGCATGTTAGCATAGAGCGATAGTTTCTCGTCTATTTGTAGCCCGCTGTAGTCGCGCCACTTGTCTGGATAGCCAATCTTAACAATGAAGTTGTCGAGCTTATCCTTTGCTTGTGCTTTGGTTGCAGCGCTCATCCAAGTTGATTCTTGTATGCGTTGTGCGAGTGCTTCCTGCAGGTTCTTCACGAGTTCTATCATGTGTTTCTTGCTGCTTTCAGGGAAATACTTCTCTACATAGAGCTTTCCTACAGCCTCACCGAATACACTTGACACAGTTCCTACGGCACGTTTCCAACGTGGACGGTCTTGTTGTGCACCGCTTACAACGCTGTTATACTTGAAACTTTCAGCACGGAAAGCATCGCTCAGCTGGCTTGAAGCACCTGATATAACCTTAATCTCAGCGTAAGCCTTAAGGTCTTCCAACTTTGTTTCGGCGAGAATCTTCTCTACTTCATGTATTGGTTCAGGCTGACCAACGTCTACTGCATCGAAAGGAGGGAATCCTGTCTGAAGGAAAACATTACCCCAGTCAATGCCAGGGAAGTTCATTACGAGTTCGTTGTAGCTCATCTTGTGATAGTTTTTATCTATATCGCGGAGCTGAACGTTCGAATAACTTGCCTTTGCTATGCGTGTTTCGATGGCCATTATGGCTTCAACCTTCTTCGCAGCAGTAGCTTCGTCATTGCCAACCATCTTGAAAAGGTTCTTCATATAGGCCTTGTAAGCATCGCGAACCTTCACTGTCTGAGCATCATTGTTCAGATAGTAGTCGCGTGTACCCATACCTAAGCCGCCTTGACCAATAGAAACGATGTTCATAGATGCGTTGCGCATGTCGGCACCTACGCCAATTCCGTACATCATAGTGTTTTCTCCACGACGATCAAGCTGCGCTGTTACAACCTGATATTCCTTGTTGCTCTTGATAGCAGCAATACGATCGAGTGTTGGTTTCAGCGGTGTCCAGCCCTCACGGTTTAGGCGTGCGCTGTCCATCATCATATTATAGAGGCTTCCAAGCTTTTGTCCGAGCGTTCCTTGTGGCTGGGGCTTGTTGGCATACTCCATGATTAGCTCTTGAATACGCTTTTGGTTCTCTTCGAAAAGGTCTGTAAAGGCACCATTATTGGTATGTTCTGCATCCAAAGGATTGTTCTTTAACCAACCGCCCGCAGCGTATTGGTAGAAGTCAGTGCCTGGTTTCACGTTCAGGTTCATGTTCTTTTTGTCGATACCTGACGTTGTGTTTTGAGCATTAGCAGTCATTGCCGCAAAGAGGCAAGCTGCTATTAGTGTTCTCTTTTTCATGTTTTAAGTTGTTATTTTGTTGTTATAATATTTCTTTATTGACATTTTTTGCGTACAAAAGCCCCACGATTTTCAGTGAGACTCCTATATATTATGCTAAATTCACTGCAATATTATAAATAATTTTTATATGTAGCAAGTTTTTAAAGCGTAAAGTATGTGCCCCGACTTGCTTTATAGGGTTTTACGAAATATGATGTTATGTCCGATGGGATATAACATCATATTTCCTTTAAAGCTACACAAGTTGTATTAGGTTCCACTGTTTTTCAATCTCTTTGATATCGATATCGAGCAGCGTCATCTGTCTAAAAACTTCTGGTAGCATATCGTTCATAAATTCATTCTTGCGTTGTGCGAGTATTCTCGTACGTGCATTGGACGACACGAAATAGCCTAAGCCTCGCTTATTGTAGATTATCTCCTCGCGAGCGAGTAGCTCATACGCTTTAACAGCGGTGTTTGTGTTCACCTGAAGCATGATAGCGTATTCTCGAACCGAGGGGATTCGGTCGTCTGCCTTGTAGTTTTGGGCAATTATTTCGTCGCAAAGGCGGTCTGCCATCTGCTCGTATATTGCCTTGTTACTATTGAAATTCATAATTAAATCCTTTCTATTGAAGTTGAGAGAGGGGGTTGTGGTGGGCTGCGAACAGCCCTATCCACATGCAATAACTGTTTAAATATTTAGCCAGCGAGTATTGATAGCCTGCAATCTGCAGTAGATGCGGTAAGATAAGAAGTACCAAAGAACAATCTGAATGGCGTTAATAAATATACTCCACCAAGTCGTTTGCATCCATTCTGGTATGTATAAAGTGTATTCTGTATTTTGTATTACGAAGAAAGCATAGCTTAAAAACAAGGCTGAAAACGCCATACCAATACCCATGAGCGCTAAAGATGTTTGCAGCCATGGTGTTTTTCTGAATAACATACCCCCCAACATATAAATCGCATTCATATTTATTATGCCCATTACGATAAGGGTAAAATATGCATTTTGGTCTATGTAAAAAAATGATAGAATCTTATTATCTATCAGATTACTCAGAAATTCATGCATAAACTTAGTTGCTGAATAATATGTTCCTTGATGTAGTAGCATGTTAATGAGCATCTGCAAGAGGTCGCCTACGAAGAAAGCGACTATTGTAAGTACCAAAGGAACAATAGTAGCACCTAATGCGCGTGCAGTAAACCTTTCCAGGTTGGTTGCTGGCAATGTTAGTTCATTTATCCTTTTTTGCTTTGTTTTCAAGTCAGAAATAATATTTCCACCACCAACAATAAATAAGATTATAATGCCATAGAATATAAATAATGTGGCTACAAACATGGTTTGTTCATGATAATCGTCGATTATTGCCTCAAGATCGAATGGGTTGTATGCGAAGGAATAAGTTAGGGCAACCCCCAAAATTATTCCTAAGAATAGTTTGACGTACTCTTTTTTCCTTACCATAAGGAGTCTTAAGAACACATTACCAAATCTTTGTATATTGAAAGTTTCCATATTTATAGTATTGTTTATTTTTGTTTTATGATGTTATTTTATTTGTTTTATTTAGCACGAGTGGTTTGGTCATCTATTGTTCCGTTACCCCTCATTGTATAAATTGGCTTGTTGCGGGTTACACCTTCGAGTGTTACAGAACAATTGCCTTGTACATCTACGTTCACATTATTGCCCAAGGCAAAGTCTATATCTGCTGAACTATTCCCCATAATATTCATATTTAAGTCGTTTATGGTTAGCTTCGACAAATCAATACTGGCATTTCCTTCTATCTTCATCGTTAGTTTTTTTGCTGTAAGACCTGTGATATCAATAGAGGAATTACCGAAAATGTTAAAGTCAACATTGTCTCCTGTTATCGGTTTGTTGATGTCTATAGACGAGTTTCCTACTTGCTTAATCTTTCGTAAGGTAGGCATTGTGATGATAGCCTCGATTAAATAATCATAGACATCGTGTCTTCCTAAATCTATCTCCCTTTTGTTATTGAATTTATCGCTTACATTTGATAAAATCAATACGTCATCTTTAACTTTTACTTCTGTTTCCTTAACCAGTTTTTCCTTGCCTTTCAGAACTACCTTAGTTGTGTTGCCAGGAATGATTTTTACTAATATGTTGTCGTGAATCTCAATATCTTTGAATGATTCTGTCTTAATTTCTTTTGTGCTTAGCTTGCCAAATTCTTGCTTTTTACGTATGCATGATGCAAATAACAAACCGAAAATGAATAGCGAAAGACAAATATTAAATGTAAAACCAAATACCTTTTTCATGTTATTGTCTCCTTTTACATATTATTATAACTTGCCTAAAGTAGCTGCATTAAAGAGCAACTCTAAGTTGATAGTAGTCTCTGGGCTGTCTGGTTTTCTGCGTGCTATTACAGCATTGCCTTGCAATGATGGTTCGGCGTAGAGCACGCTACTGTCCATTTCGTTGCTATTGCGATAGCTAAACTCGTATTCTTTCGCAATGTCTTCTACCGATGCGTTTACCAACATCTCCGAGTTGTTGAGGATAAACACATGGGTGAGCAGTTGTTCAACGTCGTGAACTTGGTGTGTAGAGATAATAAGTGAAGAGTCAGCGGGTAGGTTTCCTGCTATCACCTTGCGGAAAAGAGCCTTAGAAGGAATATCAAGACCATTTGTTGGTTCGTCCATTAACAGCAATTGGCAGCACGAAGCCACTGCGAAACTCATATAAATCTTCTTCTTCTGACCCATTGAGAGGTGCTTGAAGTTTACGTCTGACTCCATTTCGAAGTCTCTTAAGCAGTTAAATAGGATCTCTTCGCTGAAGCGAGGGTAAAAGTCTTGGTGAACTTTTACGTACTGCTTCAGCGTGAGATCGGGAAGATCATATTCTTCTGGCACTACATATATCTCGCGAAGCATCTCTGGGTGGCGCTTTTTAGCCTCCATTCCATCGATGTAAACTTCTCCACCTTTGGGACGTAATAAGCCTGATATTAGGTAAAGCAAGGTACTTTTACCCATACCATTCTTTCCTAAAAGACCATAAACTTGGTTTCCTTGGAGTGTAAGGTTCAATCCATCGAACACCTTTTTCTTGTTTCCTGGATAACTGAATACTAAGTTTTTGATTTCAATCATAGCCGTTTATATTTTTAATTGTTATGTTGTTTAATGCTGTAATACTTTAATAGTACACTGCAAAAGTATTGTTTTATTTCATTACCTCCAAACTTTTGGGCAACTTTTTTCATAAAATAGTGAAATATTTTTTTTACTATTGCATTTTAATAGGATTACACCTTATTATATATAAAAGCAATATTATGAAATGCAAGAAAAGTAAATGAAATACAAGTCAATTGAAAAGAAAATGCAATATGTATATTCATTTTGTTGTAAAAATATTCGCTGATTTTGTATGATAGGCGAAAAAAAAACTATAAAAAGTAAGATTTTTAATATATTTCTTGCATAAACAAAAAACAATATGTATATTTGCACATGTTTAACGCATAGATATGCCGCAATATGAAAGTAAAGACTAAAAGATTAGAGACTATTAAGATGCTTATCTCAAGCATGGAGTTGAGTTCACAAGAAGAAGTTATCAAAGCGTTAGAGAAGGAAGGCTTTAAGCTAACACAGGCTACGTTGAGCCGCGACCTCAAGCAGTTGAAGGTGGCAAAGGCTGCCTCAATGGGAGGAAAATATGTTTATGTGCTTCCTAACGACACAATGTATAAGCGTGTTTCTACCCCTGGAAAGGCATCAGAGATGCTTCTTCGTAGCGGTTATCTTTCCATTCACTTCTCAGGTCAGATGGCTATTATAAAGACACGCCCAGGCTATGCCAGTGCGATTGCCTATAATTTAGATAATAGCGACTTGCCCGAGATATTGGGAACGATAGCTGGTGATGATACGATTTTTATTGTTTTTAAGGAGGGTTGTACGCACGATGAAGTACTGAAATCGCTCTCTTTCGTTATTCCTGAACTAACAGCATAACGTAACAACGAGAAGAATAAAACAAAATTCTAACATAACGATTTTATAGGAAAAATACTTAGGAATTGTAAAAGTATTTCGGCGTTAAAACGAAAGAATCGTTTTGACAATGCAAAAGCGCCTGTTTTGTATCGCAAAACAGGCGCTTTTATCGTGCAAAATAGGCACTTTTGTAATGCAAAACAGGCTCTATTGCAACGTGTTGATATAAAGGTTGTTACACAATAATTATGCTTTGAAAAAATGTTTACATAATTTTGACCTTGTATTTTTAAAAATATAAGGGTGTATTACCAGTTTATCTGCTGATGTCCGATTGTATTCTGTCGTAGAATTGAGATAGGATTTCCAACATATCATCGGGCAAATAGCTGAATGCTTTCTCTGCCATCGACTCTGGAATTTCGTAGTATGCTTCGGCAACCGAACCCGCTATGCAAGCCTTTGTATCGGTGTCGCCATCGCAAAGCACAGCCAAACGTATTGTTTCCTCGAAGCTATTGGCGTCCATAAAGCATCGCAATGCCATCGGAACCGTTTCCTGGCAAGTAGCGTCGAAATGGTTTTGTGCTCCAATCTTGCGTATATCGCGCATTGATGGTAGCTCGTATGCATAAAATTTTCGTATTTTTCGCTCTACGTCAGACTTGGTAAAGCGCATGTGTCGCAGCCAGCATATAGTCTCGGCAATGCACTGTGCGCCCTTGATACCCTCTTCGTGGTTGTGCGAAACCTCTGCCGTTTTCTTGGCTTCGTCTATTACTTCCTCCCAATCCGAGAAGAGCCAGCCCACTGGACTAACGCGCATGGCGGCACCATTGCCGTACGAATTCTTCGGTTGCGGGTCGGTTTCGTGCAGCCAATCGCTGAAAATGTTGCCGTATCCGCCCATTGGAGTAGGGTAACGGTGGCACCAATCCAACAGCGCATCCTTATAAGAGCGTCCGTTTAGAACGGCATCGGCAATGGCAACAGTGCAGATTGTGTCGTCAGTGTAAGAACATTCGTCGGTGAAAAGCTCGAAATCTTTTTCCGGTACAGGTCCAAATTCAAAGCGTGAACCTACAATATCTCCTATAATTGCTCCAAGCATACAGTGGAATAGTTTAATTAAGACGTCCAGAAATTAGTAATGTTGTACCCCCGATGAGAATCGAACTCATATTTCAGCTTTAGGAGAGCCGTGTTCTATCCATTGAACTACAAGGGCATTATGCTTGGTTTATTGTTGCGTATAGCCTTTTTACGCACACATAATCCTATGCAAAGATAGCAAAAAAAAGTGTTTTATTAGTTATTTGCTACTTTTTTTTCGTTTTCTGTTAAACTTTTAATCGTAAGAAAAGTCTTAGATTATGTTATGAACAGGATGATTACATTATTGCTACTCGTCGTATTGAATACGACAGCAGCGCTTGCACAAGGCTCTGTGAAGGGCAAAGTATTAGACAAAAAGACGGATTCAGGTATTGAATTCATAAATATCGTGATACGAAAAGCAGGGAGCGACAAAATACTTAAAGGTGCTATAACCGACACCGAAGGGCATTTCGTAATACAAGATGTTCCTAATGGTAACTACACACTTACCGCAAGTAGTATCGGATACAAAGATGTTGTAAGAAAGTTCAGCCTTACAGCAACTGCGCCTAACAAGAGTTTTATGGCACTTTATATATCTGAAGACGCCCAATCGCTTGGAGAAGTGGTGGTAACGGCACAGCGTTCGGACATGAAATTAGAGGTAGACCGGAAGACATTCAGCGTAGATCAGCAGATAGCTAATGCGGGCGGAGCAGCTTCAGACGTATTGGAAAACATACCAAGCGTGGAGGTTGATAATGACGGCAACGTATCGTTGCGTGGCAATTCAAGTGTTGAGATATGGATAAATGGTAAGTCATCGGGACTAACAAGCGACAATCGTGCCAGCATATTGCAACAATTGCCAGCCGAAAGCATAGAGCGTATAGAAGTAATTGATAATCCTTCGTCGAAATTTTCGGCTGAAGGCTCGGCAGGTATCATCAATATTGTCTTAAAAAAGAACCTTAAAGCGGGCTATTATGGTAGTGTTCAGGCTGGAGGAGATACACGAGGAGGTGCCAATACATCGGTAAGTATCAACTACAACAGTTCGTTAATCGATGCCTACGCTAATGTTGGCTATCGCCATAATAAGAAAGAAGGAGGGGTGTGGAGCGAACAAAACAACTTCAACACAAATACTTATCAACGATATAAAAACCTTAGCGAAGGACAAGGCAACAACCTTTTCACACGTGCGGGCATAACATTGCATGCTACAAAGAAGGACGACATATCGCTGAGTGGTATGTTTACACTCGGAAAACATAATAATGGTAGCCTTACACCATATGAATACGGACCCATTGGTTCGCCCATTAACAGCAGTTTGATGTATCGTAACAGCAACAGCAGCAACGATTCGCACATGACGCACCTTGAATTCGACTATCGACACAGCTTCTCTGATAAGCATTACTTGGACTTTAGTGTGAGCTACGATAAGTGGAAGGCAGACAACGAGAATATTTATCAAGACTCAACCACCTATTTTGATGCAGCTGGTTATCCTAAAGCAATGCCTGGAACAAGTGGAAACTATCAGCGCAGACCTATGTATGTGAATAATAATTCATGGGAAATAAAGCTCGATTACGAAAATCAAATATCAAAAGCGTTGCGACTTCAGGCTGGTTATCAAGCCAACTTGTCGAAAGAAAATACACCACAAGAAAGCTTTGTAGACCGCAACAGCTGGGCAGGATATAACCCTGTGGAAGACCAACTCTACTATAATCGCTTTATATATAAAAACAACATACATGCCCTATACACCACCTTATCTTATAATATGGGCAAGTTCGGTTTGATGGCAGGACTCCGTGGCGAATACTGGAAGGTGAATACGGAAAGCTATTCGTGGGCTCAGGAACACAATCCAAGCTTGAGAAGTACGCCTTTCGAGAAGGATTTCTTCCAGCTTTTCCCAAGTATCTTTATGAGTTATCAGCTAACTCAGAACGACCAACTGCAATTAAACTACACCCGTCGCCTGCGTAGACCATGGGGAGGACAGCTTAATTCGTTCAGAAACACAAGCGATGCAACTGTTATTTCGTTCGGTAATCCTGAGCTAACACCAGAATATAGCAATTCGTTCTCGTTGAACTATCTGCGCACTTGGCCTGAACATTCGCTGTTAGTATCGGCTTATTATCGTCCAACTACCGATGTGATGCAACGCATTACTTATCGTAACTCAACCGATGGACTGCTTTATCAAACCAATTTCAACGTTGCTAAGAGTACAGCTACGGGTTTAGAGCTTACTGCAAAGAACAAGTTGTTCCGCATTTTGAACCTCTCTACTTCAGCAAACTTCTACTATTACAAGCTCGATGGGTTTAATTTCGACATCGATGGGCAGACAATTATAGGAAAAGGCAATAGCAGTTTCACATGGAATGCACGTATGCAGGCAAGTCTTATGCTGCCATATGATATGTCGGTACAGCTTACAGGTAACTACAACAGCCGCCAAACGCTGGCTCAAGGCTATAGAGAACCAAGCGGAAGCATAGACTTTGGTTTCAGAAAGAGCTTCTTTAACAAGATGTTAGTGCTGTCGGTAAACTGTCGTGACTTGCTCGATACACGCAGATGGAAGACTTATACCAGCAGCGAGTCGTTTACTCGCAATCAAGAAAGCTGGCGTTCTGGGCGCAATTTCCGCTTTACGCTTACATGGAACTTCGGTAATTCGAAGAAGAATAAGAAGAAAGACAACAATATGGAGATGGATGAAGACTTCGGAAGTCAGCCATACGGAAATGGAGGAGGGGAGTAAATATAATGCTCTTTTCTACATTGGAGATAGCCAAAGAAGGCATATCAGACAACATTTGATATGCCTTCCTTTTATATTAAAAGCAACAATACAAAGTAAAACACAGCTAGCTTGAGGGTTTGATGTGTTCATTTTATTATACGAAAAACGGCAGTAGTACTAAGAAGAAAGTACTACTGCCGTTTTGTTTATACAATCTTATATGAAAGTTCTTATATCTTTAGCCTACTATACTACCTGGTTTTACTTCTCCGAGTGTGGTTGTTACGCTGAGAGAACCATCGAAGTTCACAGCAGAAAGAATCATACCTTGACTTTCAATGCCCATCATATTACGAGGAGGGAAGTTGGCTATGAAGAGAACATCCTTACCAATGAGTTGCTCTGGTTCGTAGAATGCAGCAATACCGCTAAGGATTGTGCGCTCTGAACCGCTGCCATCGTCGATTGTAAACTTAAGGAGTTTCTTGCTCTTCTTTACCTTTTCGCAATGAATAATGTGTCCAACGCGAATGTCAAGCTTCTCAAAATCATCGAAAGAAACATCTTTCTTGATAGGTTCAGCCACATAGTTGTTAGCTTCGTTAGCCTTTTTGGTATCCTCAAGTTTCTTGAGTTGAGCATCGATAGTTTCATCTTCGATCTTCTCGAACAGCAAGTGTGGCTCGTTAAGCTTATGTCCTGCTGGAATAATATCGGTGCTACCAAGCTGTGTCCAGTCGCATTCAGCCAGGTTGATCATATTGCGAAGCTCCTTACTACTGAATGGAAGGAATGGTTCGAAGGCTATACTGAGGTTGGCAACCAACTGAAGTGAGATGTTCAAAATAGTTTCTACACGCTTAGGATCGGTCTTCCAAACTTTCCAAGGTTCGCATTCGGCAATGTAACGGTTGCCAATTCGTGCCAAATTCATGGCCTCTTTCTGTGCTTCGCGGAACTTAAATACATCGAGATAGCTTTCTACTTTCTCCTTCACATCTTTAAATTCTTGAATTGTTTGACGGTCTACGTCTTGCAATTCGCCACACGCAGGCACCACGCCATCCCAGTATTTCTGCGTCAATTGCAATGCTCTGTTCACGAAATTGCCATATACTGCCACGAGCTCGCTATTGTTACGCTCTTGGAAATCCTTCCATGTGAAGTTATTATCCTTTGTCTCTGGTGCATTAGCAGTAAGCACATAGCGTAGCACATCTTGCTTGTTAGGGAAGTCTACCAAGTATTCGTGCAGCCATACCGCCCAGTTGCGGCTTGTTGAAATCTTATCGTTCTCAAGGTTCAGGAACTCGTTAGAAGGCACGTTATCAGGCAAAATGTAGTCGCCATGTGCTTTTAACATGCTTGGGAAGATAAGGCAGTGGAACACAATATTGTCTTTCCCGATGAAGTGAACAAGGCGTGTTTCAGGGTCTTGCCACCACTTTTGCCAACTTCCGAACTGCTCTGGATTGCTGTCGCAAAGCTCCTTTGTGTTCGAAATATATCCAATAGGAGCATCAAACCACACGTAAAGCACTTTACCTTCGGCTCCCTCAACAGGTACAGGGATGCCCCAATCAAGGTCACGGGTCATGGCACGAGGCTGCAAATCCATGTCTAACCAGCTCTTACATTGTCCGTACACGTTCGGACGCCACTCTTTATGGTCGCTTAAAATCCACTTTTTCAACCATTCTTGGTAGTCATTCAGTGGCAAATACCAGTTTTTAGTAGCCTTAATCACAGGCTTTGAGCCTGAAATAGTAGATTGTGGATTGATAAGTTCCATAGGACTGAGGTCGCTACCGCACTTCTCACATTGGTCACCATAGGCGTGTTCGTTGTGGCAATGTGGACATTCTCCAATCACATAGCGGTCGGCTAAGAATTGTTTAGCCTCCTCATCGTAAAGCTGTTCGCTTTCTTTTTCAATCAATTTGCCCTCATCATAGAGCTTACGGAAGAAGTCTGAAGCAAACTTATGATGGGTTTCGCTGGTAGTACGGCTATACACATCGAATGAAATGCCAAACTCTTTGAACGAGTCTTTTATCATTTTGTGGTAGCGGTCGCAAACAGCTTGTGGGGTGATTCCCTCTTTCTTAGCACGTAAAGTGATAGGCACTCCGTGTTCATCGCTGCCCCCGATGAAAACAACTTCTTCTTTCTTAAGTCGCAAATAACGTGCGTAAATATCTGAAGGAACGTACACTCCTGCAAGATGTCCTATATGTACACCACCATTAGCATAGGGCAATGCTGCCGTAACAGTGGTTCTTTTGAATTTCTTTTCTCCCATATATGTATATCGTTTGTTTTTAATCAGATTGCAAAGTTACGGCAATTTACTGAAACTTGCAAAGGTTATTATAATCTCACCATTTTATTGTATTCTTATCGTTTTGGCACCTTCGTAACAGCTATAGTGCGTTGTCCTTTCTTATATATATCCTCGTTTCCTGGCATATCAAGCACGAAGCCAGCTGCTTTAACCTGTGCAACAAGATTATCGTAAGCTATTTGGTTGAAAACTCCAATAATAATAGCTCCATCTTTAAAGGCTATGTAGCTTGAAACTCCCTTTTGTAATGGCTTCGGATAGTCTTCGTACTTGTTGTCTGTTAGGATTTTTGCAAGACGACAATTCTTATAATAAAGCTTCGTAAACTTATCAAGACGATAGATTTCGTAGTTTTCTTTTAGCTTGTAACCATATTTTTTCGTTATTGCTGTTACCTTTTCAGGATTTTCAAAGATATCTATGCCTTCTGCAATGCTAATAAATTCCTTACTTGCCTCTACTTTTTCGGTTACTACTCCCGGCGTAGTTGTCGCATCGGAAGCTGTTGTAGACTTCTGTGTTGTACCACAACTTGCTAGTGTTAGAGCTATTGTTGCCATTACGGCAGTTATCCATTGTTTATGCTTCATACCTTTCTTATTTGTAGGTAACTACTGTTTCAGCAGTTACCACCTTATATATAATATGGTGCAAAGGTACGATATTTTTTTCTTCCTATGGCATAAAACTAAAAACTAAGTAGCAGAAGCAATGTTGAAACATTTTTTAGCTTCATCAATAACGTTGATTGATATGAACTCTACAACTATTCTATTTAATAGATATAAGTTAAGAAGCAATATGGAAGATATGCCCTTATTTGTTGTAAAGTCCTCCTGTATAGTCTGTTTTCAGTTAGTTTAACCTAATATGGAATAGCAGTGTAAAGTCTATAGTTATACTCCTTTAATTGGCAAAATACACTATTGTAGTTGTTTTTTTGAAAAAAAAGTTTCAAAAAAATAGTTATTTAATTTTTTATTTGTACTTTTGTCAAATCATCATATAATAATTATCTGTTATAACAATAGAAGGTTTTAATAGTTTTTATAATATGAAGACAAACAGAAGCAACTAAGCATTAGTCTATAAATTAGATGTGCTGAATGAAAAACCTAATAAGAAGTAATTAATCGAATATTAACTAAACCAAAAACAAATGAAAAAACTTCTATTATCTTGCTTTGCATTTGCAATGGCAATCGCAGCTACTGCACAGAATGGTAGCTTGAAAGTAACCGAGCAAGACTACAATCTTGTTCAACCAATCAGTTCTGTAAAATTCCACAACAACGTTAAGGCTACAAGAGCAAATTTGCCTGCTAACCAGCGTTACATGGGTAACTACAGCAGTGATAACTATAATGAGAAGGGTGTTGGCTTTACCCAAAACGAAGGCAAATTAACCCTTCTGACTCCTATTTTCAAAGATATTGCTGCAGGATTCGATGGCGGTAAGGTTGTTGGTATGCGTGCTGCAATACCTGCTGATGGTGTTGGCGCTATCACATTAAAGCTTTTTACCTACAATACAGTAGATGGAAAGATGGACTTTAAGGTAGTTGCTGAACAAGAAGTTGCTAACTCTAAGAAAGGTTGGAACGATGTAACATTCACGACTCCTTATACTCTTGACTTCACAAAGGCTGAAGGTGTGATGTTAGGATTTACTTATACACAGAAGAAAGGTTCTACTCCTGAGTGCTATGCTATCTCATTGCAGAAAGAAGGAACTGTTGTTCCAACATACGTTACTATGGAAGGTAGCAATGAATTGTACGCTTTCTCTTCTGAGAAATACGGAAACCTTGCAGTGCAAGCGATAGTAGAAAAAGATTATCCAGCTAAGGATATCATGCTTCATAGCGTTAAATTCAACAAGTTTACAAAGACTTCAATCAACACAAAGTTCGTTGTAAACGTTAGCAACTTAGGTACATCAGACATCAATGCTTATACTTTAGTAGCATCAATTGATGGTAAGCAAATCAAAGAACAAACTATTACAGGTGTCGTTAATGGTACTATCAAGGCTGATGTAGTTGAAATTCCTACTACAGATGTAGAACTTGGCGCACACAAAATTAAGTTTGCTATCACTAAGGTAGATGGTGCTGAGCCAACAGGCAACACTAAGAACGACGTTTACGAATCAGATATCAACTTCTACGAAACAGCTCTTAAGAGACAAAAGCAGCTCATTGAGCAGTTTACAGCTGTTACTTGTACATGGTGTCCTACTGGTTCAAGACTCTTAAAGCAATTGCAAGATAATCGTCATGACTTGGCTTGGGTGGCTCTTCACGGCCCAATGGGTAGCCCAGACCCATATCAGACAAACCAAAGTATTGCTATTATGAATGCGCTTGGTGCAAGTGGTTATCCAATGGCAGCATTCAACAGAACAGCAATAGAAGGTGCTCTTACAACAGCAATTGCTTTCAAAGATGAGACATTTAGCCAAGCAGTTCAAATGTTTAACCAAATGTTTGAACAAACAGATGCTAATCTTCCTGCATTCGTAAACCTTGAAATTGCTGCTAAGGTAGACAAGGTTGCTAACGAAAATAACGACCAATTGGTTGTAGATGTAAAGGGTTTGGGTGTTAAGAGTGCAGCAAACTTCCTTAAAGACTATGTTCTTTACGTTTATGTAACAGAAGATGGACTCGTTAGTCCACAGATTGATAAGGGTCAAAGAATTAAGAACTATGTTCACAATGGCACATTCCGTCAGTGCTTAACAAACATCAACGGTGACAACATTACATGGTCTGGCGACAACTTTGATAAGCAATTCACTTACACTATCCCTGCTGGTTACAAGGCAGACAATATGCATGTAGTTGCATTTGTGGCTCCTAAGTTAGGCGATAAATCTATTGCTGTAGACGAACACGTAGTAAACCAAACCAATATGGCAGACGTTGTTGTTCTAACTGCAGGCATTGAAAATGCAAGTATAGACGCTGACAACGAGATAGTAGCACGTTATAACCTTGCTGGTCAGAAGATTGACAAGGCTCAGAAGGGTGTAAACATTGTGAAGTACAAGAACGGTAAGGTTGTTAGAGTAGTTGTAAAGTAATTTAAAACTGCTATAGAATATAAGAATTATTATTGTTGCTTGACAACAATCCCTACTTTTGCTGACGCTGAAAACGTTTAGTAGCTGAAGCAAAAGCGTTATAAAGGCTGGAGTCCGACATAGGACTCCAGCCTCTTTTTATATGCTATTGTTCAGTGCTGATAACTTGCAGATAGTGTTAGGATACTGAATTTATTGAGTAGTATAGCTATTTTTTTATCAGCCTTTTGCAATTAATAGCAGATGAGAAAAATATTTATGGATTGCAAGAAGCCATTGTTTACATATAATAGTTGCTTTCATTACTGCAGCAAAATGGCAGATTAGCTATATCGCACAGCATATATTTTTCCGCTATTGAGTAGAGAATGTTTATATAGAATATCTCTTTAGTTTGTAAAGAAAAATACAAGTAAAAAGCTGTGTATATGCTTTTGCGTTGCAAAAGTGCCTGTTTTGTGTAGCAATAGTGCCTGTTTTGCAAGGTAAAAGAGCCGCTTTTGCAATGCAAAACAACCCCTATAATAAAGTCTTGATAATTAAACGGTTACGCAACACGAGATGTTCTGTGAAATCTTTACATCTTTATTGTTCTCATTTCATCTATATATGAAGATGTTCAGAGCCAATTATTGAGAAGAGAGAGAAGTGCTTTCTATTCGCAATCGACGTATTTTAAGTGTGGTTTATTTTAGTTTTTATCTCTCCTAACTTTTCGTATTGCTTTGATAAACAATGACGAATGTTTAATGTTTAGTGTTTATTAACATTGTGAATTTGTTTTCATTACGAATTTATCGTAAGTTTGCAGCAGAATCAAATAAACCAAATTCGAATATGGAGAAGTTAACAAAGCAAGAAGAAGAAGTAATGTTGCAAGTATGGCACTTAGGAAGCTGTACAACGAAAGAGGTTTTACAGCATCTGGAAGAGCCTAAACCACCTTACACAACAGTGGCTTCGGTGATGAATAACCTAAAGCGTAAGGGATATATAAAGGCGAAACAGCATCGTGCGATTTATCATTTTACGCCACAAATAGCGCAAACTGAATATAAATCAGACTTTATGAGCAATTTCGTAGGCAACTATTTTAAGAACTCATTTCGTGAAATGGTGTCGTTCTTTGCTAAGGAAGACAAGATATCACCAGAGGATTTGAAAGATATTATCAGTGAAATTGAAAAAGGAAAAGACACAGAATAGAAGCTGAATGCCCACAAAGATATTTAGCATCTGCCTTCAAACATATTTTTAAACAATAATCGATTGAAAACGAAATAGCTATGATGATGTATTTATTGAAACTCAACATTGCCCTTATCGCGCTCTTCGGCTTTTATAAGTTGATGTTTTCAAGCGACACATTCTTCTCGTGGCGCAGAGCATCTCTTATTGGAATGTATTTCGTTGCGATATTGGTGCCAGGGCTAAACTTCTCCTATTGGATTAACAAGAGCGTAGGAATGGTATCAATGGCAAACGAATATGCTGCCATTGTCCTGCCGGCTGTAACCATAACACCGGGTGGTGGAGGTACGATAGGCTGGGAAACTACGGCGATAACTATATATACTATGGTGGCTTGTCTGTTCTTGCTGCGCTTCTTCTGGCAGTTGGTGTACATCGTACGGCTGAGGAATAAATGCAGAACAACCGATATAAATGGAACGAAGGTGTATCTTTTGGAAAGCGACGAAGGACCTTTCTCGTTCTTCAACTGGATTTTCATCAACCCGACGAAGCACAACAGACAGGAAACAGACGAGATAATGACGCACGAACTGGCTCATTGCAGACAGCTTCACTCCATAGATGTCCTCTTTACAGAACTGTTTGCCATTGTCTTTTGGGCAAATCCGTTCGTGTGGTTGCTGAAGCGTGAAGTGCGGTTGAACCTCGAATATCTTGCCGACAACAATGTCTTGGCAGGCGGAACGGACAGCAAGAAATACCAATACCATTTGCTTGGATTGGCATATAGAAAGAATGTAGCTACTATTTCAAATAATTTTAATGTTTTACCTCTTAAAAAGCGTATCAAAATGATGAACAAAAAACGAACAAAGAGAATAGCAAAAGTAAAGTATGCACTTTACATTCCGTTGGCAGTAGCACTGCTCGTTGTGAGCAACATCGAAACAGTTGCATGCGATATACCAACGTTGCGAAGGCAATGCCTATGGCAAAGGCAAGTGTTAAACAGAAAAAGATGGTGGATTTGTCATTTAGCAACAAGGCTACTGTAGCAGTAGAAAGTCGAAAGAATGTGCAGTCTACGGAGGCTATTGAACGCAAAGACAACAAGATGGAAGTACAAGCGGACAACCGCAACAGTGAAATGTCGGCTCAAAAAGTAGAAGAAACGACAGAAGTTGCAAACGAAGAGTCTGTAGAAAAGGGACCAAAGAAAAGCCCGAAGAAAGTGTACGATCACATAGAAAATATGCCTACCTTCAATGGAAACCTTAACCAATGGTTAGTTCAGAATATGAAATATCCAGTTGAGGCTATGAACAAAAAAGAGCAAGGAAAGGTTATTGTGCAATTCATCGTATCGAAAAATGGTGAAGTTTCAGAGCCAAAGATTATCCGTTCGGTTTCTCCGGCACTTGATAAGGAGGCTTGCCGCATAGTGTTGGCTATGCCGAAATGGAACCCGGGCAAGCTAAAAGGGAAACCAATTGCTGTGCGTTTCGTGCTGCCTATAACGTTCAGATTGCAATGACAATAGGTAAACATACCATTCTGTAATCGTTTCTGTGGGACTGCAACCGTTTAAAAGTCCCACAGAATTCCTTATCTAAACATCTATCGATCACGTTCTAAACCAATTATCCATGCGGAAAACATTCCTCCTTCTTATAGTCTTGTGTAGCTTTAGCCTGCACGCAATGGCGCAAAACCGCCGGCAACTTATTGAAAAAGGCGACAGTTGTATGAAAGCTTACAACTATTTTCACGCCATTTCGCACTATAAGCAGGCGCAGACACTGGGCGACGACAATGCCATACGCATGAAACTGGCATCGTGTTATTATCTTCGTACAGCATATAAACAATGTGTTGATGTGCTGAAAACCATTCCAGAAGATAGTCTGACACACGATGCACTGCGCGAAATGTACTATGCGCAAGGTGCAATGCGCAATGTAACGCTGCAAACATATTGGGGAATGACGCTCTTAGAAAGGTTTCCGATGGACGGACATATCGTTGCTGACCTCATGAAAGTATTCTTATCTGAAGAAGATAGTCAGCCTAGTATGGCAATATTGTACGGAGAACGCTATTGTAAACAGGATTCTGACAATGTAGAAGTAAACCGAATGCTGGGCGAAGCCTATTTCTTGGACCGCAAATATAACCAATGCATTGCTATATATGATAAGGTGATGGCAGCAGGCGACACCACTTACAATGCACTTTACTATACTGCTGGTGCGTACGAATACCTGAATAAGCTCGATTTAGCAGCCTTTTACTTTACAAAAGCCGTGGAATACGACCCTAAAATAGCTGTTGGGAACTATCGGTTAGGCGTTGTTGAAAACCAATTGGGATATTACGATGCAGCAATAGAACATCTAAAAGTTGCAGCGGAGCTATATGAACCGAGCAAATCCATCATGTTTATAATATATAAGAATATGGGTGATGCAAAGAATAGCCTTAAATCGTTCAAAGAGGCTTACCTTTATTGGGGATATGCACTGGCCTATGTTGACGATAAAGAACTTAAGGAGAAACGTCTGGAACTGAAAAAACTTGTTGGCTTGTAGTATTGGAGCATGGCTATTCAGCAAAAATACAATCTGATAAGACCATCGAAGAAGTGCCCTTTCAGTATGTTATAAAAGCAATAAACCTACTTTATGTCCAGCTGTAATGGACTTAAAGTAGGTTTATCGTATATGTGTTTACCTTTGTTTTTATAAGTCTTCGAGTTCCTTCGTAAGGATACTTTCAAGTTGTTCGGCCGAAAGTCGCACTTGAAATTCACCGCGAATTGCTACCGAAATCTTACCCGTCTCTTCTGAAACCACAATAGCGAGAGCGTCAGAAGCCTGCGAAATACCCATTGCAGCACGGTGGCGAAGTCCGAATTCCTTTGGAATATCTTGGTTGTGGCTAACTGGAAGAATGCAGCCAGCAGCCTTTATACGCTTCTTCGATATTACCATTGCGCCATCGTGGAGAGGCGAATTCTTAAAGAAAATATTTTCTATGAGTCGTTGATTGATACGTGCATCAATGTAATCGCCCGTTTCTACTATGTCTTGCAAAATAACTCCGCGCTCTATAACAATCAGAGCACCTACCTTACCCTTGCCCATATTCATGCAAGCCATAACGATAGGAAGAATCGTTTCACGGTCTACACCCTTCTTATTCTTGTCGCTTCGGAAGATTTTTAGTATGTTTCTTGCTTTCTGATGCGCACCAAGATTGTAGAGGAAGTAGCGTATTTCTTCCTGGAAAAGCACGATTATGCCGATAACTCCTACAGAAATAAGCTTGTCCATAATGCTTCCTAAGAGGCGCATCTCCAATACTTGGCTGACAATAAGCCAGACAACAATGAATATCATAATACCTGCGAACACGTTAAGCGAACGCGATTCTTTCATGATACGATAGAGGTAGTAGAGCATAAGCGCTACCAACACTATGTCAATGATGTCTTTTAAGCCAAAATCAAAAAACATATTTCTTCCTTTCTGCTATTTCTTTTACGCAACAATCAGCCTATTCTGCCTTTGTAGTAGCTACCAATCGCTCGTAAATGCGCACAGTTTCTACTGCTTCTTTCACATCGTGAACACGCAAGATGCTTGCTCCTTTCATGAGAGAAATCATGTTAAGAGCCGTTGTTCCATTCAGACTCTCTTGTGCTGTAATACCCAATAGTTGATGAATCATGCGCTTTCTGCTAATACCAACAAGTATAGGAAGCTCTAAAGCGTGTAGTTGTTCCATGACGCCCATTAGTGCAAAGTTACCATCAATAGGGTCTTTACCGAAGCCAAAGCCTGGATCTAAGATGATATCTTTCTGCCCAAGAGCACGCAATTCCTGCACTTCGCGCGATAAGTTGATAAGCATATCGTGCATATTAGCAGCCTTAGACATCAGTATATAAGGTGTTCCCAGTTCGGCAACAGTACGAAACATGTCTGGATCGCTGCCTTCTTCAACATCATTTATAATATCTGCATTAAACTCTTCAACCATGCGTCGGGCGATAGAAGCACGAAAAGTGTCGATAGAAATAATAGCATTTGGCTGTGCTTTGCGAATAATTGGCAGTGCATAGTAAGACGACGCATTTCTTCTTTTTCGTCTACAAACTCTCCTCCAGGGCGTGTAGAACATGCCCCTACGTCGATAATCTTTGCCCCTTCTGCTATAATCTGATTAGTACGCTTGTATATTTCCGCTCCCGTTTGCATACGGCTGTCTGCGTAAAACGAATCGGGAGTAACGTTTAAGATGCCCATTACACAAGGCTTCGAAAGGTCGAACAATTCTCCTCTTATGTTGATGGTATAGCTAACTGGGCTAAGTTGTTGTGCAAAACTATTTTTTTCCATATTAGGCAAAGTTAATAAAAGCTCTTTAAACTTTAATATAAGCGTTGCAAAATTAAATACTTTGTTTTACACCCATACGTGCTTCAACCACATTTACAACATAGTCGCCGAGCTTTTCGCACTCTTGAATAATGTCCATATACATTGTTCCAATCGCGTAAGTGTACTTATGTTCGTTCACATCGCGAATATTCTGTGTGCTTAATTGGTCGCGGTAGTTGTTCATTTCGTTCTCAATGTTGAACGAATGATTTATGTCATTTTCGTGTTTATGGCCTACCAGCAAGTTGTTCATCTGTGTTAGAGCATCATCGGTAAGTTCAAACATCTGTTCAATATGGTTGTATTGACCTTCAGTAAAGTCTTCTTTTGCCGACATACGTCGGTTCATTGTACGTGCAATGTTAAAGCATGAGTCGCCAATACTTTCAAGTTCAGATATCTCACGAAGCATAGAACGAACCTTTTCCTTTGTTTCATCACTAAGGTGAGCATTGCTAACTTGATCTAAGTACTTAGCTATTTCAATCTCCATGTTATCCGAAATGCTTTCATATTTCTCTATGCGAGAGTATAGTTTCACAAATTTCGAATCTTCAGTAGTATGCAATAACTCTCTAACCATGCTAAACATACGCTGCAAACGTTCAGCAAACGACTGAATCTCCTTGCTTGCTTCAAGCACAGAAAGTTCTGGAGTCTTCATGATACCAGCTTGAATGAAACGCAAACGGAAATCTTCTTCGGTTTCGCTCTTGCGGGTTTTAATAAGCATACGAACCAATTTTTCGATCTGAGGAATAAACCAAATTAGCAAGAATGTATTTGTAACATTAAATGTTGTGTGGAATGCTGCTAAAACAATAGGTAATTTTACTTTAATATTGGCATTAACTGCGCCTGCAGTAGGGTCATAATCAACAAATCCGCACACCATATTTACGAAAGGATAGAATACTGCAAGCACCCAAATAACACCGATAACGTTAAACAAAAGGTGTGCTAAAGCTGCTCGTCGAGCCTGTGTGTTAGCAGCTAACGCTGCTAAATTGGCTGTAACAGTAGTTCCAATGTTTTCGCCCATGACCAAAGCAATACCAAGATAGATAGGTAAAACACCCGTAGAGCATAGCAAAATGGTGATAGCCATAACGGCAGCAGACGACTGAACAATGCAAGTGATAACGGAACCGATGACAAGGAAAACCAAAATAGTAAAGTAACTGTTTACGTCGAACGACTTAAAGAACTCTATTACCGCAGGTGTTGTGTCTAAATGTAATGCTTTTCCAGCGTCGCTCAGTAGCACAAGGCTGAAGAACATAAAGGAAAGACCAAATAAGAAATCGCCTACATAGCGCATCTTTCGAGTGTAAATCAGCACAATACCTACAAGAAAGGCAGGAAAAACAAAGCTTGTAAGGTCTACCGAATATCCTAACGACATAATCCAAGCTGTGAGTGTGGTTCCAATATTGGCACCCATAATCACGGAAATAGCTTGTGCGAGTGTTAGCAATCCGGCGTTTACGAAAGAAACAGTCATTACCGTTGTCGCTGAAGAAGACTGAACGGCACAGGTAATAAACGTTCCTGTAAGCATACCTGTGAATCTGTTAGTGGTCATTGCGCCCAAAATGTGGCGTAATTGTGAACCTGCCATTTTTTGTAATGCCTCGCTCATTACTTTCATGCCATAAATAAGCAATGCCAATGAGCCTACAATCTTAAAAAGAATGGCTAAATAAACACCTGTTGTCATAATTAATTGTATTCTAATGCAATTTTGTTTTGCTCTTTAAAAGGAACTTGTTAACTTTATACCCTGATTTAAATCGTTAAACGTTCTTACAAGATGAAACAAGTAATACAAATCCGTTGCAAAAATAATAAAAAAACTTTAGAAGTCCCAATTGGTAGCACACTTTATGAAGTTTATCGTGCATTTAATTTGAAAATGGACTTCGGACCTGTTAGCGCAAAGGTGAATAATAAAGTGCAAGGATTGGAATATCGGGTCTTTCATAATAAAGATGTAGAATTTCTCGACCTTTATTCTGCTTCTGGAATGCGCACTTATACACGTTCATTGTTTATTGTTTTATGTAAAGCTGTTCACGACCTTTATCCAAAAAGCAAGGTTGTGATAGATATTCCTGTGTCAAATGGTTATTATTGTAACATTAACATTGGAAGACCCCTCACCGATGATGATGTTGCAGACATACGAAAGCAGATGCAAACCATTATTAATAAAGCTTTACCCATACAACATTATGAAACAACCACCGAAGAAGCTATCAGCATGTTTCGTAAATTGGGCGATGAGGCCAAAGTAAAACTGCTTGAGAGCATGGGTTCGCTTTATACCACTTATTTTAAGTTGGACGATTATGTAGACTACTACTATGGTTCAATGCTAACCAATACATCGCAGATTAAATTATTTGGTGTAGAGAAATTCTTTGATGGATTGCTGGTGCGTGTTCCTTCAGTAGAAGACCCTTCAAAACTTGGCGAATTGATAGCGCAAGATAAAATGTTTGAAGTATTTAGACTTCACCATCGTTGGCAACAAATCTTGGGTGTACGAACAGTAGGCGATTTTAACGAAGCTGTGAAGCAAGGATATTCCAACGACCTTATAAATGTTAGCGAAGCATTGCAGGAAAAGAAGATTTCGCAAATGGCAGAAACCATCGCAAATAAAGAAGGAGTACGCGTTGTTCTGATTGCTGGACCATCATCAAGTGGTAAAACAACATTCTGTAAACGCCTTTCGGTGCAATTACTGACGTGTGGAATAAAACCTGTACAAATATCTTTAGACGATTATTTTGTAAATCGCGTAGATACACCTAAAGACGAAACAGGCGATTATGACTATGAAAGTTTGTATGCACTGAATATTCCACTTATCAACGAGCAGTTTACAACTTTGTTTAAAGGAGAAGAAGTACAGCTGCCAAGTTACAATTTCCAAACGGGTATAAGCGAAATGAAAGGTAAGAAATTGCGTTTAGAACCCAATAATGTTTTAATTGTGGAAGGCATTCACGCTCTCAATCCAATCCTTACAAAGGATATTGACGATGATAAGAAATTCCGCATCTATGCTTCAGCACTGACAACTATTCTGTTAGACGACCATAATTACATACCTACAACCGACAACCGACTTATTCGTCGTATTGTGCGCGATTATAAGTATCGTGGTTGTTCGGCACAAGAAACCATACGTCGTTGGCCAAGTGTACGTGCAGGAGAAAAGAAATGGATATTCCCTTATCAAGAAAATGCCGATGTAATGTTTAATACAGCTATGCTTTACGAAGTAGCAGTATTGAAAGCACAAGCAGAAGCTGTATTGGAACAAGTGCCAGAAAATTGCGATGAGTATGCAGAGGCTTACCGATTGCGCAAATTTTTATCTTATTTTGCATCGTTGCCTTTCCGCAGTTTGCCACCAACATCGTTACTTCGAGAATTCTTAGGAGGCTCATCGTTCAAATATTAAACATATAAAAAAGGTATAATGGACATTTGGTAGGCTACCAACCTACCAAATGTCCATTTCTATTTTATAAATCTTGCTTTTTTTCATAACTTCCGATAGTTGTAGTTGTATTTTTATCTACAAACGTTTTTTTCGTCCAATGAGAAAATCTACACTTGTTTGCGCCTGTTAAGCCGAAAAATATGCGTTTTTTACGGAAAGAAAAAAGAACATTTTATTGTTTTTAGATAGATAGAAATTTATTTTTGCTATAAAATTATTAGGTTTTAAAAATTTATTACTACATTTGCAGCGAAAGCCTAACAACTTTTAATTATAAAACTAAACGAGAGAGAACTTCTTACTATCAACAAAAATTATGTGAGAATATTTATATCCTTAATTTAATAGGGTAAATTAGAATATGAGTTGGGAAGGCTTGCTAAATGATGAATGAGAATAACCTAATTTAAAATTTTTAATATGAAGAGAATCTATTTTTTACAACTACTTCTCGTGGTAGCACTTGCCGTGCACGCACAACCTACGAAAATATTCGTATGGCTTGCAACGGGCGAACAAGTGACGTACAATCTTGCCGACCGTCCTAAGATGGTTGTTAAGGACGATAATGTACATCTAACCACAAAAACGGCAGATATTATTTACGCTGCCAAAGACATTAAAAAGGTTACCTTTGATGGAGAAACCGATGGTATTGAACAAGCAACAACGACAGGTAAAACTGGAGAAGCTACGCTTACACAGGAGTTTATGACACTTACTGGATTTAAAGCTGGCGAAACAGTACGTGTTTTTGATGCTGCTGGCCGTCTCACTTTGAGCGAAAAAATTAATTCTGATGGAACCTTAACCATTGCGCTCAGCGCACTTAAACAAGGAGTTTATATCGTTAAAACACAATACAAATCATTTAAGTTTATAAAGAAATGAGAAAGAATTTTATCTCTACAGCCCTCACCTTAGCTTTTCTTTTATGTGCCTCAATGGCTTCTGCACAAGGTGTATATATTTATAAGAATGGTAAGAAACAAGTATTTAAGTCAGAAGAAGTAGACAGTTTGGTTTTCTTCTCGGCTGCCGATAACACCACACCAAGTGTTACAGACGAGAATTTTGAACTTCCTTCTGTTGATTTTGCAAAAACACTTACCGACCTTAAAGTTGCTGAAAAAGCAAGAGGATTTAGCGTTAATGAACCAAATAGCAGTAAACTTATCTTAGAGAAAACTGTTGACGGAGAAAAAGTTCATTGGGAATACAATGGTAACGGACAAGGAGTTTACATGTATGCTAAATGTTTGCTTAAATCAGAAAAGGTTGATGCTTTCAAAGCTTTCCTACGCAAGCAAGGCTACGAACTTGAAACAGGTGCGTCTTTGAATGATGAAGTAAAGGTATATGTAAACAAAACTGCTAAAGTTGTTGTATATATCAATAAGGTAGAAAACGGCGCTGAATATTACTTTGGAGCTTATGATGAAAGTTATAGTTCTTGGACACGTGTATCTCTCCTAAAAGATAATGCTTCAGGTACATGGTTGCCATACTATGGACGTGGCGGATCTGTAGAACTTATGCAGCTTTTTGAAAAGCGTATGAACCACAAATTGAATGCAGAAAGATCTAAACCAGCAAGTGGTATCTACGTTTATGATACTGGCGATGCACGCTGGCCAAGTGTAAAATACTGGTTTGATGTTTATACAAAAAATAGTCTTGAAGAAACTTCTCTCTTTGTAAATCCAAGCAACCTCCCTACTCCAGAGCAAGTAACAACTTATCTGAAATCTCTTAACCATATCTACACAGGTATGAACGATTCAGAAGGAGATATTATTTACTACAACTACGATGATAAGGCTGCTTGCTTTGTAAAGATGCAGGACAAGACTGAAGGAAAAACCGAATTCATGCCACAAATGCACTACGCATATGCCGACCTCAGCAAGCAAGTTCCACCACTTAAAGTCGATTTCCCTGTGCCAATAGTAACATTTGGCAAAAATACTGTTGCAGAAATTGCAGCAGAATATCGTAAACAATCTTATTATAAGAGCGAAGAAACTATCGACTTAGGTATTGTTATCAACACTACTTCTGAAGATTTCCCTAAGATACTTCTTCTCGAAGATGGTGGCAAGTATGTTGCAGCTATGGTTATTACCTTTAGCAACTTAACAGCTCGTTCGCCTTATATCGTAGAACTTCTCCAAAAGAATGGTTACGAAAACAGAGTTGGTGTGAGCGCATTGCCTACATTTATCAATAAGGAAAATAATGTTATGGTTCAGTTTGACTTGGTTGACCTTCTCCAAATGGGTTGGTTTACAATATCATTCCAACCAAACGAATTCTAATCGAGCCAACATGAAATAAAATACTATCGTTTTCCTGAATGGAATAATTGATAGTAGGTAGAATTTATAAAGAACAATGCTCCTGTCAGCAAAGATGAAAATCATACGCCGACAGGAGCATTTTTTTATTATAAATGGAATGAACAACAACACTTTTTAGGGCTAAAATTTCTGATGATGAAATTATAATTATAAACCATCGAATTTATAATAACAAATTTATTTTTTGTAATTATAAATTTTTATTTTGTTATTATATTTTTTCTGCTTCATAATTACGTTTTATTTTTAAATCATTTGGACAAGGAAAAAACATCGTAGTTTATTGTTCTTTGCGCATAACTTTTTCTTTGTATCTTTTTAAATACTGCATTATTATAATACAAATATGCAATTGAAATAGCTATCTCAATTCATATTTTGACAGCCTTTTTTATCTACTTTTCATTTAGCATATTCTTGTAATTAAAGTTAATTTATTGAATAGCTTCGCCATTTATAGCTCATTTCTATAAAGAGTCTGTAATATTGTTAATTTAATACAAAAATTTTAATGGAAATTAAGTATTTCCGAATTTACTTGTACCTTTACAAAAATTTCAAAATTCCCTTAATATGACAAGTATATACATACTTTCTATACCAAGGATTTTAATAGAAATCAAGAAAATCACAGAACTAAGGATTGAAGAAATCTGAAATTATATAATTTAAATATTAACTTAAACACCAAATCATTATGAAGAAAAGACTTTTTTTAGTTGTCTTAACAGCCATAATGACAATGAGTTTCTCGCAAGTTCATGCGCAGACAGAGCTCGTGGTTACACCTAAATCGGGTGATGTAGGCAAGTATGCCATTACAGACATCCAGAAGATAACCTTTGCAGCTGATGGCATGCACATTATGGGAAGTAAATTCTCAGTAGAACCTGTGTGGAAATTATCTGCCATTAAAGACATTAGGTTTGTTAAATCAACTGCTGGAATCGGCAATGTAAGCAATCAGACAGAGGGAATTAAAATTTCTCAACGTGAAGACATGCTTTACATTAGCGGATTAAATTCGGAAAAAGCCGATGTAGCTATCTACGATCTGAAAGGCCAGACATTGTTACGCACTAAAGTTGCTGACAAAGAAGGAATCGATGTATCGAACTTACATCATGGCGTATTTATTATCAAAGTTAAAAACACAACCTTTAAATTCGTAAAACAATGAAAAAAAGCATATTACTTAGCCTAATGGCAATTTTTAGTTTGGCAACATTTGCACAAACAGAACCAAACCGTGTGATAGTTATGGAGAAAACCAACTCTCACAAGGCATTTATGGTGGATAGAATCGATAACATCTTCTTCGCAAACGTTGAAGGTAGAGTTGCAGCTGATGTTACATATAAAGACTATAAGAGTGGATCTACTGGTGATACACTTTGGGTTGCAGTAAAAAAGACTCCAGACTGTAAGTCTTATAAAATCACTTGTGTCCCACAATCACTTTCAAACAAGATAACTTCTGATGAAATCGCAGTTTCTTACTTTGAAAGAATCAATGCAAGCATGATGCAAGACGATTTCACAAATGCACAAATGACAGGTTTCGACGATTCGTTCAAAGATAACACACCTTATACTATCATTACACTTGGTTACGATATGTATGGTGTTCCTTGCAGTATGTCAAAGGCAGAATTTACAACTCCTAAGAAACCTCTTATCGGAACACCTAAGGTTACAGGAGAAGTTGTAGAAGCAGCAGCAACAAGTATAAAAGCTAAGTTCTCTGCTAATGCAGATGTTCAGGGATATGCTATTTGTATTTTCCAAGAAGGTAAGGCAAAAGAACAATTCGAACAGTTTGGTCCAATGATGGGACTAAGCAATATGGGCGATATGATTAAGCAATGGGGTGTTAAATGTACTGGCGAATACTCATACGAATGGACTGGTTTAACACCAAACACTAAGTATGAAATCTATGTACAAGCATGGGACGCAGCTGGAACTTATGCAGATATGGTTGTTATTCCTGTTACAAGTAAGAAATTGGGCGGTACTGGTGTTGCTAAAGTAAATATCGAAATTAAAGAATTTGCAAAGAGTGGCGATTCTTATTACCAGCGTGTTATCTATACACCAAATGCTGAATGTTCAGTTCACAGAGATATTATCATCACAAAGAGTGCATTTGATAAGGCTGATATGGGCGAAGCTGGTGTAATAAAATTGTTGCAAGAAGACCATGAACAAGATCCATATTGGAATCAGTTTGGTGTTGATAACGCAACCTGGAGCGCAGACCCATCAACAACTTATTATGCTTGCTCATTAGCAAAGAATATAAACGATGAATGGGGCCCACTTGTAAAGATAGAATTTACTACACCTGCAGGTGAATCTGGAAGCAAACCTACAGTTCCAGTTCGTATTGCACAAGGAACATCACATGGAGTTACAATGATGCCACTTGTAAATATGAAGAAGGGACAACCAAAGTTTCAAATGATTCAAAAGTAATTTTTAAATAAAATAAACGAGCGTATATAGTAAATACTAACTGGCAAACTATTTTAAGAGTTGGCTTAACCCGTTTTACTTTATACGCTCGTATTTATTTCTATTATTAGGTGTGTTCAATCACATAATGACTTTTTAAATAACTTTTAAACCACAATTACTTATGAAGAGACTTTGTACATTATTTATTTTTTCAGTGCTATCAGCAGTAATAGCAATGGCACAAGACAATCCTACAATTATTACGAAACCAGCAGAAGGCGATACAATAAACCTATATCGCACTACTACAGGTTTTGAGTCGGTTTACTATTACGGAGTACCACACAAAAGTACAGGCGATTGGCAACGTATAGTTTTTGGTAAGGATGGTGCAGTTTATCTTGAGAATCCTCTCAATTCGCTTTATACAAAGACTTGGATTAAAGGCGCACGTACTGTAGGAGATACCATTGCTTTCCAACTTCCACAAGCAATTTTTTCAGAGGAAGACTTTTCAACAGGAGAACCTAAGTATGGATACTTGTATCGAATCCATGTTGGAACAAAAAATGGTAAGGAAACATATGTACCCATTGAAGGTAAAGAAAACCAAGTTCTAAAATATGTTTGGCGCAACGATTCGCTTCTGATGGTTGAAAAAGAAGGAGAGGTGATTGGTATGTGTCGTGATAACGGTGCTTGGACAAGCTATTCAGAGGCTACTTACAAAAGTGCACGCATGGACGAAAATAAAATAGCACCATCTGCATCGGCAAAAGTTTGGGACGGACTTGTACTTTATATGGATATGGAAGGAAAGTCGCAGTTGTATCCAGTGAAATATGCTTTTGACGGCGATGATGTTTATTTAGGCGACTTAACAGCAAATGTAAAAGGTTATTGGATAAAAGGAACCAAGAATGGTACAACAGTAACTTTCCCTGCAACATCTTATCTTGGTATTGACCGCACAACTGCTTGCTACGTATTTGTATCTTCTGCAGTAATGGGAAAAGGTCAGGACGAAATGGGCAACGAATATGAAAAACCATGCTTGAGTCATCAACCGCTTGTATTTACTTATGACGCAGAGAAAAATGCATTAAGCTCAAAAGGCATTTTAATGGTACATAAGAGTATGGACGACGATAGAAGTACTTATATTTTCGATTCTTATCGTTACGCACTTATTAACCAATGGGATAAAAAAGCAGCAGCTCCAATGCCACCGAAACTTACTGCATACCAACCTTTTGATCCAAATCCATGGGGAGGTCCTGGTGGATTACAATTTACATTGAGCTACTATTCAGCTGATTTCAATTATCTCGACCCAGCGCATCTTTATTACAATCTTTATATTGATGGTGAAAAGCAGACTTTCACTCCCGAAACTTATAAGAATTTAAAGTCAAACATGACAGACGTTCCTTATTCTTTCTCTGACCAATACCAATTCTATAAGTATGATGAAAACTCGCGTGCAATCTATTTCTACAAGGAAGCAAAAGACAAAGTAGGCTTAGAAGCAGTTTATATAGATGGCGACCAGCGTCTTAGCTCTGGTATATCAGAGTATTTCTTGTCAAGTACTGGTATAAATGTCAATACAGCAAAACAAGTTGAAAAAGTAGAATACCACGATCTCTCAGGCCGCAGTGTTAATCGTCCAGAAAAAGGTATCTACGTGCAAACTACAATCTACTCTGATGGTTCTCGCATTTCACAAAAGATAGTACGATAATGATATAGTAAGGTGCTATCATCATGCTAATGACGATAACCCAAATAAAAACAAAAGCCTGTCCTTAAGATTATGATTTTAAATCATTCTTTTAATGGCAGGCTTCTTTATTTTTACCCTTTGCTTAGTGCAGCTTATCCTCTTGTTTATTGCACAGCATTATGTTTGAGAAATGTTATTTAGTCCTCCCTTATAAACCTAATATTCCTCTGATTCATAGTATATTATCCTGTAACTTATTTATTTATATCTGCAAGTTTTTGTACCTTTACATTATATTTCTTGCAGATATTTATGCTTAAACGTACATCTAAACAGCTCTCTATGTTCTCTTCTTTAGAGGACATGCTTAGCCATCAACATCCCCTTTTCCAACTTAATAATAAGATTAATTGGGAACGTTTTGAGAATGCTTTCTCTCCATTGTATTGCAGCAATAATGGTCGCCCTGCTCATCCTATTCGCTTGATGTGTGGTCTTTTAATTTTAAAACATTTGCGTAATGTGTCAGATGAAATGGTGGTTTCTCAATGGAGCGAGAATGCTTACTACCAATATTTCTGTGGTGGACTTGAATTTATGCCAAAACAACCCTGTGACGCCCTCAAAAAGTATTTTCCATTAAAATAAGGATTAAGACGTCCGCTTCTCCCACGTGAGGAGAAGACAGAGAAGACTCAAAAAGTATATTCCATTACAACAAGGATTAAGACTTTGGGATACTTCTGATAGTTTGGTCGCCAATGTCATCATTAAGTATATTCCATTACAACAAGGTATGGGAGCAGGAACTCGACAGTTTCGGTAGAAAGAGAAGGAAGGACAACAATAATTCCTCCTTCATTCCGTTTAAGTATCAAGGTCAGTATGAGGACGTTGAGACGGGACTGTATTATAACCGTTTCCGCTACTATGACTCTTGTGCAGGTAATTACATTAGTCAGAATCCAATTTGGTTATCGGGGGAGATAATTTATATTCTTATGTATAAAATCTAACAATATGTATAGATACGTTTGTATTATCTGGGCAAAGATGGATGGGGAAAACAAAAAATAGACACTCATTAATTGCTTATGTCTTATATAAATGTTATTATGCCTTTGGTTGAGTTTGTGCCATATATTAACGATATGGTAGAGAGGTATGATTGTGTTGTATATTTTAGAAAAAAGAACACAAAAGATGTTTTTTGTACAGCAATCAATATGGCAAATTATAGAAGTGTTATTGGCAATGGTATAGAGGACAAGTTGTTTTTCTTTGTCTCTTTAAAAGATTACAACAAAGCAGGTATTTCTTTTTATGATGATGAAGTATGCAAGGGAACTATTGAAGGAATAGGAGGAAGGGCAAATGAAAACGAAGTTGAGTTGATTTCATTGCGGTTGATTTCTAAAGAACCTAAAGAAGGGATTAAAAGATTATTTAATGCCATAAGGAATAAACTAAAGAAAGATTCAACAATAGGCGTTGGTATTCAAAGTGGCTCATCGAGATATCCTAAATTCTTTTATCAGAAGTCGCTGACAGACAATAAGGTCTTTAAGTTTGACTTCAATAATGACAAATTGCCTGTTATCAAGCCATTATAGGAGATGTTAAAGCCAAATATATAGAGAATTTAGAAAGAAAAGCGTTATGAGTTACTATCAGTTATTGGAGAAAATATAATTATTAAGTATTTTCCATTACAACAAGGATTAAGACAAATTAAATTCTGACATAATTCTTATGTTTTAAATTATTAAGTATATTCCATTACAACAAGGATTAAGACCTCTCGAAAGACACCTTTTCGTCCGCCTCTCCAACTCAAAAAGTATTTTCCATTAAAATAAGGATTAAGACTTCGGTTCTTTCTCCAAAACTTAGAAGTTTAAGTACGTATCTCTCTCAAAATACTTTTTGTTGAAAAAAGTTAGATGTAAGAAAGTTTTGAAAAAGTTGAAGATGCAGTATGCTAAAAGTAGAGCAAAAAAATAGTTCTTATGTTGGGTTTGTATTTCTTTTTTTAACAAGATTACGTGCTATTTTTTGAAAGAGAGGATAGGATTTGGGAGATGAAATTATTGGTTAGAAAAATTATAATAAAAAACGACGAAGTTTATTATTATAAAAATAAAATTTATAATTATGTTTTTCTATTTTTTAATTATAAATTTCTTAACTGCTTATTATGCCTTTTTTTCTTCAATTATGGCAAGGATTAGAATGCGGTTAAGACTGCTTTTTTATTTGCTTTTCAATGATAGATGAAATCTGTGGAGAAGTTACATAAAACTATAACCATTCCTCTCTAATATGTTTTTTCTTATCTATCTAAAAAGCTAAAGTTTCGCGCGTTTTATTATACAGAAGGAAGGCACTTGTATAAAGTTTTAAATCATTGTTCTTCCACCTTTTTCATCGATATAATCAATTAGTTTGCCGAAGAGAAAGTTTTGACGCAAGGTGGCTTCGTTTCCTGTAAGTATGAGTTGTTGGCGAGCTCGGGTAATGGCAACATTTAGTTTGCGATCAATCGGATTGCCGTCTTCAATGAATGTATTGGCAGTGAGAAACTCTAATTGGAAACGATTTTGAATGGTGAACGAGTAGATTATTACATCTCGCTGGCTACCTTGATAGCGTTCCACAGTGTCGATACTAATATTATTGATATCGGGTAATTGGAGTTGCTCCAATTCTTTTCGAATCATCGCAATTTGATTGCGGTAAGGTACAATAATACCAATTGACTTTTGTGCATCGAATGTTTCTCCCATCTGACGATATAAACGGCGAACAAGATTGGCTACTATACGTGCCTCTTCTGTATTTACCTTTTCTGAAATATTAGGTTGTCGGCACAACTTGGAAGGAATAAATATCATTCGATGTGCCTTTAAAAAGTCGTCCATTTTATCTTCGCTTGGTTTGTTATAAGGCAGATTAAGTTCTGTCTGATGAGCTAAAGGAACACATTCCAACTGTTCGCGAACATAAAAATAAGTGTTGGGGAAGGTTGCAATGTCTGGGTGCATACGACCTTGTTTACGAAGTGTGCCAACAAAGTTATTACGTCCTGCTGCCCGCTCGGTAAGAATAAGGCGTTCGAAAAGCGAGTTGGCACAATTTGGAAGATGTATTTCTTCGAGTAAAGGCGAGTCGGCAGCCGATTCGTTATTATCTTGTTGCACAACAGCAGGCAATTGTTTGTGGTCGCCAATCAGAATAAATTTGTCAATAACCTGCTTTCCTCCATTATGTGCAGCAAGTAAGCCAACAATATTCGGTTCAAGAATCTGACTTGCTTCGTCGATAATAGCAAGTTCGAAATGTTTAATGCTAAAGATAGCCGTATGGATTGCAAGACTTGCCGTTGTGCTGACGATGATGCGCGATGACTCGATAGTTTGTCGGATATGTTCGAGCGTGGGATTTGTTTTAACAGCGTTGTTAAGCAAATTATCAGTAAATCGGGAATCGCATGAATATTCTTTCGAAAGTCTAAGAAAAGCGATGTTGTTATCGGCAAGCATTCCGCAAATTTCGTCTACGGCACGATTGGTATAAGAAAGCAACAAAATGTTTTTCCCTTCGTGTTCTCTTACGAGATATTGCAATGCCATTGATGTTTTACCCGTTCCAGGAGGACCAATTAAAAGAAAATAATCAGTAGCCTGCTTGGCGCGCAAAATTATATCGTCGTATGTAGGATTGTAAGTTTTAGAAAGTTGTATTTCTGTATTTCGCTCAGGAGAACGTTGCCCCAAAAGCAAATCTTTGCGTTCTTTGCTGGCGGTAATAAAAGTATGTAAGCCTTGAATAGCAGTTGTGCAACCAATATCGCTACCGCTATGTTCGATGGCAAATTGGTCGCCAACAAGTAAATTAGGGTTTTGCTGTCCATCGTTTAAACGTACCATCACAGTGTTGGTATGAATTTCCTGCAATGTGCCCCGAAAAAGAAAAGCTTTTCGAATGTCAGGTATTTCGTTTTTGCGATACGCATAGAGATATACCATATCGCCACGACGGAAGTTAGGCAAAAAATCTTCGCTTTGCTTCGGTACAGCAAGCGTAATGCTATCGTAACCACTATAAGCTGTACTTTGTTCTTTCCGAGTAATGGTTAAGCCCGTGTAAATATTGCCCGATTCAATCTTACCCGCTAAAGGCATATTCCAAAGATCGGCATTGCTGCTACCTGTACCTTCTTGATAACCCACCTTCGATATAATTTGTTCCTTTACAACAAAGCGCATCATTCTGCTGAAGTAAGCTGTTTCCAAAGGAGAAAGCTTATGCAGCGGTGCTAAAGTTTCGGTTAGGCGTGGTAAAATCCACTGTTGGAAAAAACTTTCGTTTCCACGAGTTAGCTGTAAAGTATTGGGAGTAAAGTGCGGAATAATTTTTGCGAAATCGTTGTTGCCTATCCAATATTCGGTAGCAACAACCTGGTTGCGAAACTTAATCGCTTCCATCATCAGCGATTGCAGCGATTCAACTTCTAAAAGACCATTGGGTAGCGGATATTTAGAATAAAGTAAATGAATGTTTGTATTTCGTGTGCTTCGGTTAAAATTATATTGCAGAATTCCGAAATAGAGCAAAACCTGTACGTAATGTTTCTCTAAATATTTTGAACCATGGTTGTTGAGGTGGTTACTTGCAATATAGAAATTCTTTCCCGACTTCTGTTCTACGAGTAAACGGAAATCAGTCGTCATTAAATCGACCCGTCCTTGAATACCTAAACTTTCGCAAACGAAGGACGGTTCAAGAATAGCCTTGTTACGGTCGTAATTTTTAAATAGTTCTTCAACAATGTCTTGAATATTCTTAGCTTGCTCTGTGCCGTCCTTTTTAAATACATCAGAATTAAAGTCGGTACATGTAGCAAAGTCTAAAGCCTTGTTTCGGAAGTTCGATTTTAAGGTTTCGTTAATGTTGTAATTAGGATTGTTAATGATGTCGTCGAGTGCTTTTCCTGCAAAATTACCCAAAAGAGTGGCTGCAGTAGCCTTTCTGGATTGCAAACGATTAACGGTAAAGAGCAAAGGATGGTGTCCGTAGTCTTCAAAACAATTGGCAATCGAGGAAATATCGACAAGAAAGTCGGGTTCAACCACAATAATGCGTGGTACAATGCGCTTGCGAGTAACATTGCAATCTAAGAGATTAAGCTGCATACCTTCGCATAAAATCTTGCGGATATAGCTTAAATCAATATGTTCAGGGGTGTTGATATAGTCTATTAAAACCTCTTCTTCGCCACATTCCTGGTTCAGTACATTTACTTTTATATATTTATCGTCCCACGATTGCACTGTGCAGCGGATATATTTGTAGTTGGCTATCTGAATATTTGCTGTGCGGCGGCCTTCCGTCGGGATTTTCCCAACAAGAAAAGACGGAATAGATGTGTTGAAAACAGCAGAGATAAAAAGCGCCAATGCCCTACAATCATACAGTAAATCGTTATGAAGAATAGGAGCAATAGAGTTGCTATGGCGACGCATTAGGTGAATAGCAACTGTGTCTTGTGGTTTTATATGGAATTGTTTGCAAAGCGAATCTACTTGAGAAGACAAGTTACCAAATCCATGTCGTGTACCTTTCAGTCCTTCATGGCAAGCCAACACAAGAGTTTCGTGCATTAAACGGTTTTGCATATCAGAGCGGTTATCGGGAAATTCGATAACTTCTAAAATTCGAGCGAATAGTTCTTGTGCCTTTGAAGAATCTTGTGTCATTGTCCGCCCAATCGTTCAAAGAAGGTAATAACCTCTTCCCATGTTTTAAACTCGTCGCTGCCAAAAGGCAATACCGTTCCCATAAAATCTTCGTTGTTCTGTGTACTGATGAGGTAATCGCCAAGAAGAAATTGAGGTTGATTGACGAAGAGAATGCGATTCCATGCAGGTGCGCTGAAGACATCTTTAATCCAAGTTTGCATATCTGTCAAAGCAGTTGGATTATTGGTAGGTGCTGGCGCGGTGAAATAAACATTGTAATGGTCGAGGAGAAACTCGTAAGCTTTGTGCAACGACGATTTAGGTTTGCCGTAACTATCTCTAAGCGTTTCCCAATCAATGAAAACGATTTTGCGTTCGCGCCCTTCCTGTTTGTCATCAATCCATCTAATGACAGGCATAATATAGTGGAAAATGGCCTTTTCGATAAGGCGGTGCTCGCCATGAAAGTAAATAGCTTGCGGATAATGCTGGTGGAATAAATCGAAAGTATGCACAATTGGGTCGGCATCACCAAACAAACCATACACCCTTTCTTGCTCTTCAGGCGTTACAGAAGCAAAACAACGTTCCGTAATTTCCTTATATTCCTTTTGCAAAGCCTTTGTAACGATAACTTCCTGTACGCCATCTTTGCGCGGATTTTGATATATTTGCTTGCCAAGCATATTGCTTTCGCTTATGGTTGAACCCATTTGGAAAGCAGGATTTACGCAAATGCGGTCAGTGCCATATAGCATTTCGGTGTACATTCCACCCATTGACGTACCAATAATGATATCAGGACGTTCGTTGGTCTGTATTTTCCGCAACAATTCCATTGCTTCTTCAGGGTGAATGGGTAAGTCGGGAGCGATAACCGTACATTGTGGCATATATTCTTGCAATATTTTAGCAGTGTGTGTTGCCCCTGACGACATGAAACCATGTACATAAACAAGTTTCTTGTTCACCATTAAATCAGAAAAAGTCTTCCTGTATTGATTTTCCATATTCAACAGAATGTTTAAATTATAGGCAAGCTAATGCCGTTAATTTTCTGATAAATGTCGAGCGCATATATATCTGTCATACCGCTGATGTAGTCGATTACTGCCATAATACGGTCTTCAAGATGAGGGTTTTGTATATCGTACTGACTTGAAAAGCGACGGATAAGTTGTTTGCTATGAAATTTTTCAGGTTCAACAGCAGCACCAATGAGTGCTTCCATTAGTGTTTCCATAATTTTATAACCAGACAATTCAACGTCGAGTACAGTTTTGCTACTGTATATTTTCTCAACAGAAACCTTTGAACAATGTTTATAGTTATTGCGCTGAAGTGTAGGAATATGGTCGATTAACGAACCTTCAAATGTTCCGTTGAGTATGGCTTCCTCGTTCTCAACGAATACATCTACACATAAAGCTTCGAGTAATCCAACGGCACAAGCGCGGAAATAGACAACTTGTTCGTTCTTATCAGTAACTCCTTCTTCAACAATACGATTACGAATACTCTTCTTTGTTTCTTCATCGAAGAAGCCTAATAATAGTTCGGCAGTTTCTTCAAACGACAAAAGTTTAAGTTTGTGCGAATCTTCGATGTCCATTATCTCGTAACAAATGTCGTCAGCCGCTTCCACTAAATAAACCAATGGGTGGCGAGCGTAAGCTGTTCCGTTATCAGAAACTTGCTTACTGATAATTCCAAGTTCTTTGGCTATCTTCTTGTAAATATCTTCTTCCGATGCAAAAAAACCAAATTTACCATGCTTTCCTGCTAAAGACGAAGATAGAGGATATTTTACAATGCTTGCTAAAGTAGAATAAGTCATTACAAAACCACCTTCACGGCGTCCTAAGAATCTATGAGTGAGCAAGCGGAAAGCATTGGCATTTCCCTCAAAATGGGTGATATCGTCCCAAAAACGTGGACTGACTTTATCTTTTAAATATGCACCAGAGCCTTCTGTAAAGAAAGTTTGTATGGCTTTTTCTCCACTATGACCAAACGGAGGATTACCCATATCGTGAGCATAGCATGCTGTTTGTACGATTGTACCGATTTCTTCAAAAAGCGTTCCTTGTAGTTCTGGGTGCTTTTTTATGAGTTTTCGTGCTACATCATCGCCCAAAGATTTTCCCAATGATGCAACTTCCAACGAGTGGGTGAGACGATTATGAACGAAAACACTACCAGGTAGAGGAAATACTTGAGTCTTATTTTGCAGTCGTCTAAAAGGCGCTGAATAAATAAGTCTGTCGCTATCGCGTTTAAATTCTGACCTATCGTCGTGTCGTAAAGCATGTCGGTCTTCCTGCCCGAGTCGTTTGTTGGAGATAAGATTTTGCCAATTCATCGTAATTATCTAAAAGATTCGCTTACGCAAAAGTACTTAAATTTGGCAAATTTCAGCCTTTTTAGGCCTTAAAATTCATCTATATGCGTATAATTCATTATTTTTGCACATTATTATATAATAACATCATGGTTCAAGTAAAAGTAATAAATAAGGGAAATCAACCCTTACCAACATACGCAACAACGCAGAGCGCTGGCATGGATTTGCGTGCAAACATAGATAATCCCATTACTTTAAAGCCAATGGAACGTCGTCTTGTTCCTACAGGTTTGTATATTGCACTTCCTCAAGGCTATGAAGCACAGGTACGTCCACGTAGCGGTTTGGCATTAAAACATGGAATTACAGTGCTCAATACACCAGGAACAATAGATGCAGACTATCGTGGTGAGTTGATGGTACTGCTTGTTAATTTCTCTACTGAGGATTTTATTATCAATGCTGGCGAGCGTATTGCACAGATGGTAATAGCTCGTCATGAGCAAGCATCGTTTGTTGAAGTAGAAGTACTCGACGAAACAGAACGTGGTGCAGGAGGTTATGGCCACACAGGAGTAAAATAAGAATGGTCTAAAAAATACAGGAGGGATAATAGATTGATATTTTCTTTTAAACAAATCATTGTAAGAGCAACGCTCGTAACAGTGCTTATTGCTATAGCTTTTCAAGCAAAAGCACAAACAGATAATCAGATAACACGCTACAATTATTTCTTTCTGGAGGCGATTCGACAGCAGGAAATGGGTAACTTATCTGCTGCTTTCGACTTGTTACGCCATGCTCGCGACATCAATCCTAAGGCTCCTGAGGTCTATTATGAGATTGCAGGATATTACATTGATATGCAAAATAGCAAGGCTGCACGCTATAACTTCGAGAAAGCGGCAGAACTTGCACCCGACAACGCTTCTTATTTAGAAAAGTTAGGGCAGTTCTATATCTCGCAGAATAACTACGAACAGGCATTGGCTGCATACGAAAGACTCTATGCAAACAATAAGACTCGCGAGGACATTTTGCAGATTCTCTATCAGCTTTATGGCTCACAAAACAACTATAAGAAGATGATTGAGGTAATTGAACGCATGGAATTGCTTTTAGGAACCAGCGAACAGCTCTCTCTTACAAAGATGCAGATATTCGAACAAATGGGTGATAAGCGCAAAGCACAGGCTGAATTGATGCGCCTTGTACAGAAAAACCCATTGGAATTAAGCTATCGAATTATGTTAGGAAACTGGCTTTTCCAAAACGACAAGAAGAAAGAAGCCTTTAAGGAATATCAGTCTGTACTGAAAGAAGACCCTAATAACGCAGCCGCACAACTTTCTTTGCTGGATTATTATAGAGATGCGAAGAACGAAAAGGTGGTGGAAGAACTCACTAAAAAACTGTTAGAGTCGAAGAAAACAGAGAAGGAAACTAAAATGGCACTGCTCCGTCAAGTTATCATAGATAACCAGGCAAACACAACCAAAGACAGCCTTGAAGTAATAAAGCTTTTCGATCGTGTGCTTTCTTATCCTCAAGAAGATGCTGATATTATCATGATGAAGGCGGCTTATCTTAGCTTAAAGAAAGCTCCTATAGATAGTTTGAACAAGGTTTATGAGCAAGCTATCGCCATAGAACCCGACAATTCGCGTGCTCGTATAGCCCTTATACAAAACATTTGGAACGAAGAACAGTTCGATAAGGTGATTTCTATTGCACGTCCTGCCCACGAATACAATCCAGAAGAAATGGTTTTCTATTACTTCGAAGGCTTTGCGCAATACATGAAGAAGGAAAACGAGGCTGCATTACAGACGTTTAAGAAGGGAGTAGCACAGATAAAGCCAGACAGCGACCCCAATATTGTTTCCGATTTCTACGCTATTATGGGCGATATCCTACACGAAAAGGGACTCGATAAGGAGGCTTTTGAGGCTTACGACAGCTGTTTACACTGGCGACCTGAAAATATTGCAGCACTAAATAATTATGCTTACTATCTGAGTTTGAAGAAAACCGACCTTAAAAAGGCGGAACAGATGAGCTATAAAACAATAAAGAAGGAACCTACAAACCCTACTTTCCTTGATACTTACGCCTGGATTCTCTTCTTGCAAGAACGATATGAAGAGGCCAATATCTATATAGACCAAGCCATTAAGAACGATTCTACCCCCAGTGGTGTGTTGTTTGAGCATGCTGGAGACATCTATTATCATGTCGGAAAACCTGCCGAAGCATTGGTGGCGTGGCAAAAAGCGTTGGAGTTGGGCAATAAAAGCGCAACACTTAAAAAGAAAATAGAATTGAAAAAATACATAGCAGAATGAAAATAAAGAATATATATATTGCCATACTCGCAGCTTTTCTCACGTTAAGCTGTGGAGCACAGAAGTCGGCAGTAAGAGCATCAGGTACGTCTGGTGTGCCTTCTGCATCGTCATCATCGTCTACGCAACAGCAGAAAATGCAGTTTATTCAACGAGTTTCAGATGGAGCGCTTTATCAAAAGAATCTCGTTTCAGAATTAACTTTCACTGTAAATACTGGTAAGAAAGATATTACGGTGCCTGGTCTTCTTCACATGTGTAAGGACGAAGTTATTCGAATACAACTCCTTATCCCCCTTATTCGCAGCGAAGTAGGGCGTATCGAGTTTACGAAAGATTATGTTTTGTTCATCGACAGAATGCATAAGCAGTATGTACAGGCCAAATATACCGATGTCGCTTTCCTTAGAAACAATGGTATTAACTTCTATTCGCTACAGGCTTTATTTTGGAACCAACTCTTTATTCCAGGACAACAGCGTGTGAGCGAGCGCAGTTTATCGCAGTTTAATGTAGACTTTAATGTTGCTCAATCGGGCAACCAACCAGGTATTCCTATCACATTGAACGATGGAAAGATGGCGTATAAATGGATGGCTGAATCGTTAACAGGCTTTATTCGTGGCGCTGAAGCTAAGTATAGCAGTGCAGAACATGGTGTATCTACACTGAATTGGGACTATTCAAACTTCCAAAAGTTCGGTTCGAAAATGTTCCCTTGCTACCACAACGTGGTGATTAAAACGCCTGTTACAAAGGCTCAGAAGGTTATAACAGCAACCTTTGAACTTGACAAACTCAGCGATACAGCTGATTGGGAGAGCTTTACAACCCCATCGTCGAAGTACGAACAGGTAAGCGTAGAAGAAATTTTAGGTAAACTAATGCAACTTTAAATGAAGCGTATATTATTTGTATTGTTAATGCTGACGGCTTGCCTTCTAAGTCCGTATGCACAAAAGCATAAGCGGAAACCAGCAAGAAAGGAAGTAGCAAAGCATCAAATTATAAACAAACAAGCTACAACAAAGGAAACTTCCAAGTCGAAGTCTGGAAAGAAACAGGCTGAAAAACAATTGGAAGACAGGCACCAGCCTGCAACAAAAAAAGGCAAAAAGCAGCAAGAAGATAAGTATCAGCCAGTGGCAAAGCAAGGAAATCACCAAGCTGATAAGCACCAACCAGCTGCAAAACAAGGTAAGGGGAAGCAACAGGAACCAAAGCTTACAGCACAACAAAAAAAGGCTGCGGCAGCGTTATCCAAGAAAGGACAGAAGGGTGGTAAGCAACAAATAAAGTATGTTACTACCGAAGAAATAAAAGGATTGCAGCAACAGAACAAGCAAATACAGAAAGAAATTACAGAGAACGAACACGAACTGAAAGAGAAGCAGAAAGACGTTGACAATAGACTTCAGAAGATTTTGACGCTCGATACCGAGATAGGGCATCAGCAGAAAACCATTGATACCATTGCAACCGATATTAAAAACATCGATGGCAATATTGGTATTTTGAAAGGACAGCTAAAGTCTCTTGAAACGCAATTGGGCGAACGTCGCTCTCGTTTCATTCGTTCTATGCGCTACATGGCACGCCATCGTAGTATTCAAGATAAGCTAATGTTTATCTTTTCAGCCAAAACGCTCACGCAAATGTACCGTCGTCTTCGCTTCGTCCGCGAGTATGCGGCTTATCAAAGAGCGCAAGGAGAACTCTTAAAGCAGAAACAAGCGCAGGTAGACGAAAAGCATGAGCAGTTAGAACATGTACGTGGACACAAGAGTAACCTCTTAGTGAAAGGACGACAAGTACACGCTCAGATGGAAAACAAGAAGGTTGAACAGCAGAAAGTAGTCGCTTCGCTGCAGAACGACCAAAAGGTTTTGCAAACGGTTATATCTGACCGACAAAAGAAACAGCAGGCGATAAACGCACAAATCGACCGACTTATCGCTATCGAAATACAGAAAGCGCGTGAACGTGCAATGGAAGAGGCACGTGCACAGGCAGCAGCTCGTGCTGCAGCAGCCAAACAACGTGCAGAAGAATTGGCTCGAAAGAGAGAAGAGGCACGCCGTGCTGCTGAAGAGAATGCACGACGAATAGCCGAAGCTAAAGCACGAGAAGCAAAGGCAAAGGCCGAAGCTGCGGCCAGAGCTGCACAGTTAGAACGTGAACGTAGGGCCGCTCAAGAAAGAGCAGCACAAGCCCGTCGTGAGGCAGAAGAGGCTCGCCGTGCTGCTGAAGCTGAGGCTTCGGCAAGGAAAGCACGTGAATTGAAGCGTGCCGAAGAGCGTGCGGCAGCGGCTAAACGTGCCGAAGACCAAGCACGTGCAAAGGAAAATTACGAACGTGAACGTGCCGACCAGCAGGCTCGCGAGGCCGAAGCTAATCGTGTAGCAGCCGAGCGTAAGGCAGCAGCCGATAGAGAACGTGCCGACAGAGAGCAGGCTGCAGCCAACAGAGCCAACGAGAATAACTCGCTACTTTCGTCTGCCGACCGTGCTATGACGGGTAGTTTTGCTAATAATAAGGGACGTTTGCCAATGCCTGTTTCTGGACCAATTGTTAAGCGTTTTGGTACTTACAACGTGTCAGGACTATCGCATGTTAAGCTAAGCAGCAATGGTATAGCCATTAAGGCTTCGCCAGGCGCACCTGTTCGAAGTGTCTTCAAGGGCGAAGTAACCAGCGTTTCGCATGTTGGTGGTTCTACTCTTGTGATGGTACGACATGGTGCTTACATCTCTGTTTACCTTAACTTAGGAAGTGTTAGCGTAAGTAAGGGACAACAAGTGGGAACTGGTCAGACGCTTGGAACGGTAGATTCGAGCGGTATCTTCCAATTCCAGCTTCATAAGGAAACTCAAAAGCTGAATCCAGAGCAATGGCTTCGCTAAGCTATACCTTATAGAATAGTATATAAAAACTATAAAGCCAGATAATCGAAAAGGTTGTCTGGCTTTTTTTGTATGTCTCAAATATACGCTCTGAATAATAATTTCGTAAGCGCAGAAGGTGTTTTGGCGTTGACGAATAGATGGAGAATGTAATTTATAATCTTAACTTACTAAATCTTTTTGTTAGATGGAACTTTTAGTGCAGAGGCTCTGCAGTAAGAGTGTTCCTATGTGGCAGTAATGCTGCAATCGTATAGCAGTAGTGCTGCGGAGCCCTTGCAGTAGCCTTGCAAGACATGTTGGAACTTGCGGTTTAAGTCTTTTGTCAGTGGAAAAAGTAATGTAAAAAGCGGATATATCCGTTTTGATATATCCGCTTTTCGTGTGTTAAGAATTAAATGTGCGTCTGTTTCGTTCTTCTAACAATCGGGTTTAACTGTTAGCGAGGAGAGTAAGTAGCACGTATTGTAATACTTGCTTTCTTCTCTTTGTCAGTTGTATTGAAGGTGCCACCCCAACTATAGTCCTCGCTACTATTTAGACCTACAATCTGGAACACACCCATTGATGACGTCTGAAGACTACCAACAGATGCGTTACAGCCCTTAGCAATGGTTTCAGCACGCTTGTATGCGTCGATGCTGGCATTGTTCAGCAGTTCCATTTTTAGGTCGTTTAGCTTCGTATAATAGTAGAGTAGGTCGTTGCTATTGAAGTCTACACCACGTTCATATAGTGAAGATATTTTCTGATACGCTTTTTCTACGATAGGTAAATCGCGTGAACTAATCGAAATGTTCTGCGTTACGGCATAGCTTCGTCAATCTCTATATATCGTTCTTCCTTTGAACTATATTCGCTGCGAGTCTGTTTGTTAATACTCACACTATTCATTTCGATGCACGAATCGGGGATATTATTGTTGATGAAAAACTGTTTTACCTGTTTAATCGAATTATTAAATTCGGTATAAGCCTCGTTTTTGGAGAATGAGCTACCTTTAACGGTGAGGTTCCACACAATGAGGTCGCTTGTTATTTGCTTTTCTGCCATACCTGTTACTTGGATTTTGTTCTCTCCACGGCGGAAGTTTTGCAGTCCACGACCAATTTGCCAGCAAGATGCAACAGCTGCAGCACCAATGATAATGCCCAGTGCTACCTTTACAATTTCTTTTTGTTCAATCTTCATAATCTTTGTATTTATGTTAGTTATTAACTTCAAATGTTTAACGTTCTAATTCGAGTACACGTGTAATATCGAAATAAATCTTTTCTTTATCCCAGTTTTGGCTTTTCTCTCCTAAATGTAATAAATCGCAAGGCAACTTATTGTCGCCAGTCATAATAAGCGACTGACTTTCTATATTCTCTATTTCGAGGTAGTAGTGAATGAAGTTATATTCGTCGCTTACGTAGAGAACACGGAATGGTTGCTCGGCTGTGCCGTTGCCAGTAGCGTTGATGATGTTGTAAATTTGAATCGTGGTGATCAAACAATGGCGTGCTTTCGCTCTGAGTTCTTCCGAGTTTGCAGAAGTAGTTTTGGCATTGTTTAGTAGGATTATAGCCTTAACTATGAGTGCTTCAATGTTCAGTGGGTTTGTTGCAAGCACCTTTTCTGCCAGCTTGAGTGCAGCTGAAGGATTGTCTTTTGACAACTCATTCATCTTCATAACATCTGCCATTTCACTTCCTTTGCTGATATACGACTGTCCGAAATAGGCGAGAATACCCTCTGGTTGTGTCATTGTTGTATCAATTTCAGGCTGAGTAAGGCGGGTAACAAGTGCTTTTACACTATCTGGGTAAGTCTTTACAGTCTGCTCAATCTGCTTCCAATCTACTGGGAAAATAGAAGTGTTATCTTGTGCCTTACCACAAAGTGGACACAATAAAAGTAAGAGTTGTAAGATGTATCTTTTGTACATAGTTAAGTATTACTACAAGTTTGGGAGCAAATATACAGTTTTTTCTGCAATGTAATCATATATTTGCAACTTTTTTGAGCCTTCTTTGAAAAATAGATAGCACATAGAATATCAAACGGGTATGGGGAGTAAGTAAAGGTGGAGTATGGGTCTGTTAAGAGAGTGATAGTGTTTTCGTAGATTGAAATTTTGGGCAAAACAGAATGAAAAGAAGGTTACTGTGTTGAAGAAGAAGCTCCAAAGGTCTTATATATTGGTAGAAAAACAATAGTATACAAAAAGGGGAACGATAAAGAAGCTTGTTCAGCTTGCATTATCGGTCCCCTTTTTGTTTACTATTATTTGCTTTTTATCTTTACTTCACAATTACAAGGAAGTAGTTTTTCTTGCCCTTCTGAACTAGTAAATACTTACCATCGATAAGGTCTTCGGCAGTAATTACCTGGTCAAAGGCTTGCAATTTCTCTTTATTAAGCGATACACCACCACCTTTAACAAGCTTGCGCATCTCGCTCTTGCTTGGGAATATCTGCATACCTTCCTGGTTGAAGATGTCTACTGCAGGCTGTCCGAGTAAGTCTTTAGATACTTCGTAGTGTGGAACATCTTTGAAAACGTCGTTGAAAGTCTGCTCATCAAGTTGCAAAAGGTTCTCTTTGGTAGCCTTACCGAAGAGAATGTTCGAAGCAGCCATCGCCATATCAAGGTCTTCTTGTGAGTGAACCATGCGTGTAACCTCTTCTGCTAAGCGGCGTTGGAGGCTGCGACGGCCTGGATCTTGGCGATGTTCGTCTACAAGAGCATCGATAGTAGGCTTGTCAAGCGACGTAAATATCTTTATATACTTCTCTGCATCGTCGTCGCTTACATTGAGCCAGAACTGATAGAATACGTATGGTGTGGTGCGATTGCGGTCGAGCCAGATGTTACCACTCTCTGTTTTACCGAACTTTTTGCCGTCTGCCTTAGTTATCAGTGGGCAAGTTAGGCAGTAAGCCTCGGCTTCTTGTCCGAGAGTACGGCGGATTAGCTCTGTACCAGTAGTCATATTGCCCCATTGATCGTTACCTCCGAGCTGCAGTTTTACACCAAATTTCTCATATTGATAGAGGAAATCGTAGCCTTGCAATAGCTGATAGGTAAACTCTGTGAACGAAAGACCATCGCTTGCTTCGCCATTTAAGCGACGTTTCACGCTGTCCTTGGCCATCATATAGTTTACGGTGATGTGCTTTCCAACTGTTCTTGCAAAGTCAAGGAAGGTGAATTCCTTCATCCACTCATAGTTATTAACTAACTCTGCCTTATTGGGGGCATCGCCATCAAAGTCGAGGAACTTGCTAACTTGCTTCTTTATCGCCTCTTGATTATGGTAAAGGGTTGCTGCATCAAGCAAATTGCGCTCTTGGCTCTTACCCGATGGGTCGCCAATCATACCTGTTGCGCCACCAATAAGCAGATACGGCTTGTGGCCACATAGCTGTAAATGGCGGAGCATCATAATTCCGCAGAGGTGTCCAATGTGCAAAGAGTCGGCGGTAGGGTCTGTTCCGAGGTATGCAGATACCATTTCTTTCTGTAGAAACTCCTCTGTACCGGGCATGATTTGGGCCAACATACCACGCCATTTTAGTTCTTCAACAAAGTTTTTCATCTATTATTGTGTTTAAAGCCCGCATGGGCTGTATTATTTATATTGTTTAAATGGGGTAAACTTATATTTGTTTAGGGGACTGGGTCGTACCCGCTTCCGCCCCATGGGTTGCATCTTAGTATGCGCCAAATAGCCAATCCTAGTCCTTTAATAGGCCCATGTTTTATGAGCGCTTGCCTTGCATACTCCGAACAAGTAGGCGTAAATCTGCAAGAAGGAGGAGTAAAAGGCGTGATAAACCGTTGGTAAAACAGAATTGGAAGTATCAGTAGCCACGATAACAAGCGCGAAACAGCGTGTAAAACCTTCTTATGAATCATTCTAGAGTAATCTCCTTTCTGTCTGTTTCAATCTTTTCTCCAATGCGTTGAAGTAGGTTACACACTTTGTTTTCTACATCAACAGATGTGTGAAGTATGTTATCGAGCCATATAAAAGCCACTAACATCTCCTGTTCAGGCATTGGTTGCAACTTGTCAAGCAGCATATACTTGTTCTTTCGATATGCTTCTCTCACCTGCCGTTTTACTCTGTTACGCTTTACAGCACGTTTAAAGTGCTTCTTCGGTACGCTTATGAGTATCTTAACCTGTGGTGATGTTGGGCATTGCGCGTCGGTACGCTCCTTTATTAGATATACTGCTCGTAAAGGAAAAGCAACCATAGAATGACTATTTCCCCCATTGAAGAGTTGATCAATGAGCAATTTGCTGCATATTCGCTCCTCTTTACACAATGTAAATCTATGGGTAATAGACATTGGTTATTAGCTTTTTATGTTTTAAAAGATTATCCGAGGTAGGAAAATCTTCTATGTATTTTTACTTCTTTTGCTCTTCTAAGAAAGCACGTAATGCACCTGTCATAGAAGGAAACTTTGCTGATGGTGCTTCCAAATCAAGGCGAAGACCTTGGTCTTTAACCTCTTTGGCTGTTGCTGGTCCAAAAGCCGCAATCTTAATATTGCCCTGCTCAAAGTCTGGCAAGTTCTCTTTTAAGGCACGAACACCTGTAGGCTGAAGAAAACAAGCATGTCGTAATCGAAAGATTGCTTTTCCTCTTCTGTAAGATCATTGCTTACCGTTCGATACATCACACATTCTTTATGTTTCAACTTATTGCTTGTAAGCAGCGATTCAATGGAATCGGTGTGCACAGAGCTTAATGGTACAAGAAATTTCTCGTCCTTGTGCTTTACCATTGTGGGAATCAAACTATCTATTTTACCAGAAGTTCCAAAGAAGATCTTGCGTTTTCTATATTGTGTATACTTCTGAATGTAGAGCGCAATTGTTTCTATTACACAGAAATACTTCATCGTTTCAGGAATGGTGATACGCATTTCCTGTGCCAACTTGAAGTAATTGTCAATAGCGTGGCGTGATGTGAATACCACAGCAGTATAATCAAGCAAGTTAATTTTCTGCTGACGAAACTCTTTTGAAGACAAGCCTTCTACCTTAAAGAATGGGCGAAACACCATCTCTACACCCAAATCCTTGGCTATTTCATAATAAGGAGACTTATCGCTCCCAGGCTTAGGCTGTGATATTAATATCTTTTTAATCATCGTGTCCTAAAAAATTATAGTCAAATAGTAACTGGTATATACCAAAATTCCGACTAATGCCATCAGCGGCATCAGTTCTAGGGTGCAAAAGTACAAAATTATTTGCAGACTGGCAGCTGTTCTTTTAAAAAAGATAACATATCCTTGGTAAAAGAGAAGCAATTTGGTTAAACCGATAATAGTGGCGACATAGATGAGCGTATATTGCACTGACAGACCGAAATAAATCATCAATAGTACTGCAGGGAAAATGAGAACGCCTTCTGCTGATACAAGAAATAAAGTTAGTTGCGACCATTTCTGATTGCTATTGCGGTCAAAATACACCCAATTAACAATCGAATAAAGAATCTTTTTAAGCAAAAAATAGCCTAAGAAGATGCCTACGGCAAGCAGTGGAGAATCAATAATGTAGTTGCTACTCTTTGCAGGTCGTGTAAATAGATAATAGGTAATGCTTAGAAGCAATGCTGTTTGTACTACTAAGAACGTCTGGAAACGTATTTCGTGGCTTGTTTCTCCGACATTATTACTTCGATAAGGGCGATGGAAGAGGCTCTTAATCTGTCTTACAATAAAGTTACTTGACATCGATGAGGCTATCATCGCTAAAGCAAAACAAACTAATAGAGTTCCTGCGACAACATTATCGTTGCTAACGCTGTAAGGAACAGGGTCGCCAAGTACACCGCTATGCGTCATTCCCAGTTCGGGACGATAGTAAGGACTGTTTTTGAAATAGCTTTCTTTTGCAAACTTAATATCTTTCAGGTTGAAAGGTTTAGGAGCCTTCCATTTCAGCAAACTCTTATTTCCTCGACTCTTAATAGAATCTGTCTGTCCAACGCCAGTTTCCTCACGCTCCGTTTTTGCTGCCTTTTCAGACTGCTGAGGTGAGGTTTGTGTCCGCCTAAAAATTAGCGGTGTAGCGATGGAATCGGTTATTGGCATATAGTCTTATAGTCCGAATGCTTTTTTAATCTCTTCTACTTTATCAAGCTTCTCCCATGTAAATAGTTCCACTTCGATTTCTTTTCTTTCGTGATAGAGACTAGTGAACGTTTTCTTAACAATCTCGTTCTTACGTCCCATGTGTCCATATGCAGCTGTTTCGACGTACATGGGCTGGCGTAACTTTAGCATTCGCTCTATCGCCTTAGGACGAAGGTCGAACATTTGCTTAACTTTTTCAGCTATTTCGCCATCTGTTAGGGCTACATTGGCACGTCCATAGGTGTTCACATAAACACTAACAGGTTGCGCAACGCCAATAGCATAAGCCAATTGAACCAGTATTTCATCACTAATGCCAGCTGCCACCATGTTCTTTGCAATGTAGCGAGCTGCGTATGCTGCAGAACGGTCTACCTTTGATGAGTCTTTTCCAGAGAAGGCACCGCCTCCGTGTGCACCTTTCCCACCATAAGTATCTACAATAATCTTTCGACCAGTAAGACCAGTATCACCGTGAGGACCACCGATAACAAATTTACCAGTAGGATTTACAAGGTATTTTATATTGTCGTTGAACAATGCCAATACCTTCTCTGAATTTATTTGAGATTTTACACGTGGCATCAATATCTTCAGAACGTCCTCTCTAATCTTTGACAACATCTCCTCATCAGCCTTTAATTGTGCCTCAACAGAGTCGTCAGTAGGTTTTATAAAGTCGTCGTGCTGAGTAGAGACAACAATGGTATCAATACGTTGTGGAATATTATCGTCGCTGTATTCAACAGTAACTTGACTTTTTGAGTCGGGGCGAAGATAGGTCATTTCTTTTCCTTCCTTGCGTATATCCGCTAAAGTAGTCATTAACAAGTGAGCTAAATCCAGCGTTACAGGCATATAATTTGCCGTTTCGTTGCAGGCATAACCAAACATCATGCCTTGATCTCCTGCACCTTGATTATCCTCATCGGTGCGGTCTACTCCACGATTGATATCTGAACTTTGTTCATGAATGGCTGAAAGAATACCACAACTATTGCCGTCAAACTGATATTCTGCCTTTGTATAGCCAATTTTATTGATAGTCTTGCGAGTGATGGTAGGAATATCAATGTATTCTTTTGAGCGTACTTCTCCCATGATAACTACTTGACCAGTAGTGTTGAAAGTTTCTATTGCACAACGAGAAGTTTCATCGTAAGCAAGGAATTGGTCAAGAAGAGCATCGCTAATTTGGTCAGCAACCTTGTCAGGATGACCCTCTGAAACTGATTCTGAAGAAAATAAATATGCCATTTGTATATCTTTTTACGTTTACCTATTATTATTATTATAAGAATGCAAAGTTACGGCAACATATCCGTATAACAAAATAAAAGCAAAAGTTTTAGAATTTATTAGAACCTGAAACCGTAAAACTATTTGTCGCTTGCAAAGCATAGGGATAGGACGCTAATCTTTATGTTTGGAACCTTAATAAGTTCTTTGCCAATTGCTGTTATCGTTGCTCCTGAAGTAATTACATCGTCAATTAAGAGAACATGCTGATTGTTCAGTTTGGCAGCATCGTTGAGTTCAAAAGTGTTTTCCACGTTTTTATTGCGTTCCCATAGGTCTTTGTGAGTCTGACTTTCTATAAACGTTTTTCGACGAATAGCTTTTGTAATTATAGGTAACCCAGTAACAGAACTTATTCCACGTGCTATTTCTATACTTTGGTTATAACCACGCTGAATGGTACGACGGTATGTAAGAGGCACGGGCAATAAGGCAGTAATTTCATCGAAGAAGTTTTCGGATTCATATTCGGTTGCAACAAGTTGTCCAAGCTGTTCTCCTATTTCGGGATGATCGAAATATTTAAGTTTGTAAATAAGATAACTTGAAGTCGAATTAGGTTTGTAGAGGAAGAATGCCGCACACTTTTCTACGGGTATTCTTCCCCAGAATAGACGTGCCATTTCATTTTCAAAGGGTTGAAGATGGTGCATAGTACGAGGCAAACTCATATTGCATGCAGCGCAAAGTGGACCTTCTGTAATAGCAAGTCGCCTTTCACAAGATGGACAAGCACGTGGTACAATGAGATCAAGCACTCTGGAAAAGAAGCTAATCTGCGTCATTTTCGTTTAAATCTTCTATTATTGAGACATCGTCTATGCACTGTCGAATGATATCAAGCGTGAATCCACGTCCCACTGCATATTTTATTAACTTCATGGAACGCTCGTAATCAGTTTCTGCCTTGATGGTGGAATACTTACTTTTCAATAGTTGGTGTAGCACATTTAAGTATTCTTCTGGTTCAATTTCATCGAGAATGGGTTGTGAAATGTATTGTGGAATTCGCTTTTGCCACAATGCTTGCTCTATTTTTCGACGTCCCCACTTGTTAAAAACGATTTTGTCGCGTACAAACGAGCGAGTAAATCGTTCGTCATCAATATATTTATAATCTATGAGCTTATCAATAATACGTTCTTGTGCATCAGTTGCAATGCCCCATTTGCGCAATTTTTCTGCCATTTCGCCCGAACAATGCTCGCCACGCGCACATAGATCTCCAAGTTTGCGTAATGCTTCTGCTTCGCTTATTTGTTTCTTTTGTATCATGGATGTATGGCTTTTACAAATCGTTGTTTACCGAATTGGTCTTCGCGTATCTCTATTTTCGCATAATCCAAAGCGTTTAGCATGTCTGAAACCTTGTCAGCAAAGCAAGAATTGATTTCAAAATAGAGTTCTCCACCATGTGAAAGAGCAGAACTTCCATATTCTGCTATAGCACGATAGAAGAGTAATGGATCGTTGTCAGGTACGAAAAGCGCAGTTGTAGGTTCGAAATTGAGCACATTTTGCATCATATCTGTGCGCTCGTTGTCGCAGATATATGGCGGATTGCTAAGAATTACGTCGAAGGTTTCATCGGTTTTTGTAAGCTGTAAAGCATCTTTTAGTTGGAAATTTATTGTTGCTCCCAATCTGATGGCGTTATCGCGCGCTATCAAAAGTGCATCCGCAGAAATATCATAAGCTGTAACAACGGAGTTTGGCATATTTAATGAAAGTGTAATAGCAATACATCCGCTACCCGTTCCTACGTCTAAAATACGCAAAGGAGCAGGAGGTTGTAAACCACAGAAAGGACAACTATGAGCATTAATTACCCAATCACATAATAATTCAGTTTCAGGACGAGGAATAAGTACTCCTGGTGCTACTCTAAATTGCCGTCCACAAAATGCAGCAAAGCCAAGAACATACTGTACTGGTTCGCCCTTTTCTAACCGAATCATTATTTTTTCGAGTTCGCTAACATCGTCTGCTGATAATTGCGTAACTTTGTCGGTGTAAATATCGGCAAGCGTTAGACCAAAATATTCTTCTAAAACCATACGAACAATGGCTTTCGCTTCGCTTATCGGATATACATTCGTAAGCCGTTGGTATAAATTTTGGTAGCTTGTAAACATATTGCAAAGATAAAAAATAAATGTAAATGGAGCAAAAAGATATAGACGAAATATATATGCGACGTTGTTTGCAGTTGGCAAAGAATGGTCAACTGTTAGCAAAACCTAATCCCATGGTGGGAGCAGTTATTGTAAGCCATGAGGGAAAAATTATTGGTGAAGGTTATCATGTGCGCTGTGGAGAAGGTCATGCTGAAGTAAATGCCTTTCAATCGGTGCGTAGTGAAGACGAATATCTACTTTCAAAAGCTACCATTTATGTAAGTCTTGAACCATGTTCGCACCATGGTAAAACTCCGCCTTGTGCCGATTTAATTGTACGGAAAGGAGTTCGTAGAGTAGTTTGTGGTTGTGTAGATCCATTTTCAGCCGTGCAAGGTCGTGGTATTGAACGTATTCGCGAATCGGGAATAGACGTTACAGTAGGTGTGTTAGAACAGGAATGTTTAATGTTAAATCGCGAATTTATTGTGCGAAATATGGAAAATCGTCCTTATATTTTGCTAAAATGGGCGCAGACGGCCAATGGTTTCATAGGCTATTCGCAATCTGTTGGCAGTGGAAAGCCAGTACTTCAGATTTCTAATGCTTTTACTAAAATGCTTGTGCATAAACTTCGTGCAGAGAACGATGCAATTCTTGTTGGGCGTAATACAGAAGAAATGGAGCATCCACGTCTTACAGTGAGAGAATGGAGCGGTAGAAATCCACAGAAAATAATTATGTCTTCAACATATAAAACCGATAGTTTGGTAGACGGAACTTTGTGTGTAAAAAGCTTACAACACCTTATAGAAACTATAAAGCGACAAAACGAAAAAGAACAGAAAATATGTTCTCTTATTGTAGAAGGAGGCGCACATACATTGCAAACATTTATAAATGCAGGATTATGGGATGAAATTCGTGTAGAAACAGCACCCTTTAAAATAGATAATGGTGTTGCAGCTCCGCAACTTCCCCATAATGTTGAGGTTGTAAAAAAAGAGATTTACGGAAATACTATAGTTACTTATAAACGCTTGTAAATAAGTCTTTTTGATAGTTATAGTAGCATTTTTCTATGAGAAATGCTACTATAGCTGAAATAGTAAGCAAGTTGCTGCTTCTATATATGGAACTCCAATGGGCAATTATATCAGCACTGTATCCTTGCGCTGATAGAAATCGGCAGTGATATGAACAATGGCTTCCGAAACATCTTTGCTGACATAAGAAAGGTTGCGCAGATTTTGAATAGACTTAATGAAGGTGAGCAATTCGTAACGAATGCCTTCGCCATCAAGTTGATAGAAGTACCGTTTATTGTCGCTTGGATTTTCTCGACGTACCTCGAAATAGTCAGTTTTCCACCACGGAGCAGGTACGTAGATATAGCCTTCTGTACCAGAAATAACGAGTTCGCCTTCCGATTTTATACCTTGTCCTACTTTTAAAGAAGCTACAGCGTGGGGATAAATAAACGATATTTTTGTGAAAGTATCGAAGTTTGGCACATCATTAATAAGGTGTGTGCAAATGGTTTTATGCGTATAGTCTGTTCCTAATAGTTGGAAGATAGGTAAAAGTGCAGTTGGTGCCCATGCGCAGAAACTATTCCATGTGTACGGTAGTTCCTCTTTATCTTTTGTATTATAGTGAGAAAGACTTGTACAGGTGGCATCAACAGAATAAATCTTACCTATTTTTCCGCTTTTTGCAAGTAGACATAAACGGTCGTATGCCATAGAATAAGCCGTTTTTATAGAGTCCATCAAGATGAGTCCTTGTTCATCTGCAATGCCGTTTAATTCTTCCCACTCTTCGTTTTTCAGAGAAATGGGCGATTCACATAGCACATGTTTCCCCAATAGTAAAGCTTCTTTAATGTGTGTATAGTGTTTTTCAGGGTGCGAGATGATATAAACAGCATCTGAAACTTTCAGTAATTCGGTGTAAGTATTGGTGAACAATGGCACAACTTCGCGCAGATTTCCCAACTTTCGATCATTCTCAGTGTAGACACCGCTAATATTTATGCCATTAACGAATTTACTTTCGTGTGCGAATTTATTGATGATAGGTGATTCTCCAACCAGTCCGATGCGTATTTCTCGTAAGTCTGAACGCAGTTCGGTGCTGGAAATGCCTTTTGTTCTTTCAAGATAAACCACTTCACAGTATTCAGAAAGATAATCAAACTTACCCCGCCAGTCAGAACCCACAGTGAAAATATCGACGTTCATACGTTTTATGTCGTCTATTTTCTGACCTTCGTATTCCTCAATCACAATTTCATTAGCCAAACCTGTAGCTCTAACATTTTCTATTCGTTCTACAAGCGATTGTTGAACGTTAATCTTTCCACGTTCACGGTCGAATGTATCGGCTGTTACGCCCACTATCAAGTAATCGCCTAAAGCTTTTGCACGTTCCAATAAACGCACATGTCCTTTGTGCAATAAATCGTAAGTTCCGTAGGTAATAACCTTTTTCATAGTTGTTTAAAGTTTACCAATTTTATATAGTTCATCGAAGGCTGCTACAAGTGTAGAGTTATCAGCAGGTGTTAATGCACCAATATGACCTACACGGAATACAGTATCACGCATATCTCCACCATTCGGACAAATCCAAATTCCGTACTCGTCTTTTAGTGTTTCAAAAATGCTGAATGCAGAATTGTTTAACGGGTGCAATGAAGTTACTGCATTTGAAGGCGATTGTGTGATAAGTTCCAAAGGAAGATGAGCTATTTTTTGACGGAAATCCATCGCCAAATTGCGAGTTCGTTCTATTTCCGCTGCTACACCTCCATTGCGCTCTATCTCTTTTAAGCGGCAATGAATTTGTAATAAAATACCCACAGCAGGAGTGAAAGGAGTTTGTCCACGTTCACCATTTCGCAACGCATCTTTAAGATTTAAATACATACAACGGATGTCGTTACGCTCAATTCGTTCAATTGCTCTTGGCGAAAGAACAATAATAGAGATTCCTGGCGGACAAGCCAAAGCTTTTTGTGAACCTGTTATCATAACATCGGCACCTAATTGTTTCATATCAAACTCATCGGCAAGGAAAGAGCTGATAGCATCGACAAGTAAAAAAATGTTGTTCCGACGGCAGAAATTACTAATTAAGTCTATATCATAACGTACACCCGTAGATGTTTCACCTACATTTACAAGAAACGCAGTATAATTTTGTCCGTCGTATTGTTCAAGCATTTCAGCAGTAATTTGCTGTCCTACTTCCATTTTGATAACAGTATGAGGAATTGCGTACAGTTCGCATAAATCTACAAATCGTTGTCCGAAACTACCACCATTCACAACCAATACTTTATCTTTGACAGTGAGAAGGTTCATAACAGAAGCTTCCATAGAGCAGTTCCAGAGCCAGTTATGAATACTACGCGGGCGTCGTTATCGGCTTTTGCAAACTCTTTCATAAGTTGTTCGTTCTCTTTCATTATCTCAGAGAACTCAGAAGTGCGGAAATATGGCACTTGTTCTGCACCTATTTCTCTTACTGCGTCGGCCGACATTACGGGCCCTATTGTGAAATTCAGCATATTCATAACTGTGTTGTTGTCGTATATAAATTGCAAAGTTACAGTTTTTTTTTCGCTTTGTCGTTGAATTAAAGTATCTTTGCACAAAAATATAACAGCAATGCGCATTTTACTATTTTGCGAGAACAAATATGCCGTAGATATTCTACAGCCTATTCAGACAGAAGCCGATAACGAAGGTGGAAACGATGTCTTGTGGTATGTTCACAAAGAAAAAATTCCCGATTTCCCACTAAAGGATAGTGTGAAGTGGACTAACAGTATACAAGAAAGTTTCGACTTCAGTCCTGAAGCTATCTACGTTCCAGGAAATATTGTTCCATATTATTTGCCAGGAGTAAAAATTCAGATATTCCACGGCTATGCAGCCGAAAAGAAAGACCATTGGGTAATACGCCGATATTTCGATATTTACTGTACACAAGGTCCTTACTTTACAAGTCATTTTTCGGCATTAGCAAAGAAGTATGGCGATTTTTCTGTAGTAGAAACAGGCTGGACTCGTCAAGATTATATCTATGCGCATCGCCATGATTTCGACAAGGAGAAGGCAGAATTGTTGCAAAAACATGCTTGTGAGCACATAGTAGTTTATGCACCAACATTCTCTCCCAAATTAACATCAATACCTTTTATTCTTGACGACCTGCGTAAACTTGCTGATACACGCCGTGTATTGGTTATCATAAAGTTGCATCCTTTGACCAAATCTGAATGGGTAGAAGCTTGCCGAACACTTGCCGATGGTAATAAAAACATTATAATGGTAGGCGAATTTTCCCTTACGCAATTCCTTTTGATGTCTGATTTGGTAGTAAGCGATACATCATCGGCTATTTACGAGGCGTTGTTAATGGATAAACCAGTTATTACTCTCAATGCTATATCGAAAGATTTGTATTGGAAAAATATTACCGATGCTTCCCAACTTTGTGAAGCTTACGATGATATTTTTACGAATAAAGAGATTGCTGCACTTCGCAAATGGGTGATAGATAACTACGACCCTTATCTTGACGGACAATGTGCGCACAGAATGCTAAACGCTGCACGTGAATTTATTGACCGCTATGGTGTGCCCCGACAGCGCAAACTGAATCTTTGGAGAAAGTACACGAGTATTAAAACTTTTGGAAGAGTAAAACGCTGATTATTAAATTCTTATACAATAAATTCTTTTTTTTGTGTCGTCAAAGGGCAACGACTACTTTTTTTGCTGTAATTATGCTCCAAAAAAATATAATTAAAAACTTGAAGTTTTATAATTACAAATTCAAAATTTATAATTATAATTTTTTATTTTTTAATTTATAAAAAAAGTGGGAGAAAATTAATAGATAAATATGATAATGGAAACCTCAAATTTTAATATTCAAGAAAGGGTAAATTTAAACTCATATACAGATAGTAAAGGCTGGAAAGGATATTGCAAAAGAAATAAGCCCTTTACCATTTTTCGTGCAAATAAAATAGTTGATAATTTTATATCCTTCTTCAGAGAATATTCAAATAATGTAACCATTGTTTCTAATATTTTTAAAGTAAAAAAACATACACTAATTTCCAGCAATGTAAGCAATTACATAAGATTTATAGAAAAGTATCTGATTGATTTTAAGTATATAAAAGTAACGAATGCCTCTGTTTACGATAATCCTAATTGTTTAACTTTTGGTTTTAAGAGTTTTCAAAGCTCCGATTTTGATATTGTTTCTATGCTATCTTTGTTGGTGATGATGGACGACGGAATTGACGGACATTGTTTCTTTATTTTTGATGAATTAGGACTAATTGTCTATCCTCATGATGATACAGGCTTTGGATTCATACGTTTTAAAGAAACGAACGTTCACTATGAGGATATTTTTCTTAAAAAAGTATCTCAACTTTCCGATTTTACAGGTGCTTGGTAATTATTTTTATCTAAACAAGCAATGCTGAATTTAAGAGAGAAATAAAAAGATGAACAAAATTGGACTTTGAAGAACGACTTATTATAGAATTTATGATGATAAAATAATGGCATTTCAAAGTAAATAGCTACATTTGCAGTTGTATACTTTTGTTTGACAACGTACAAGCTTAGTACCTCCTATGCATACGTATTAACAAACAGAAAACAGATGAATATCAAAAATAAAATACTTTACGGAATGGCATACAGCGCTTGGTTTATACTCTCGCTGTTACCATTTAGTTTGCTTTTTCTACTTTCCGACTGTCTTTACTTCCTTGTTGCTAAGGTGGTAAAATATCGTCGTAAGGTTATTCGGAAGAACCTTAAAGAAAGCTTTCCTGATAAGACAAAAGCCGAACTACTCAATATTGAAAAAGGATTTTACCATTGGTTTTGCGACTATATCGTTGAAACCATTAAGCTAATGTCTATGTCTCCCGATGAGTTGCGTAAGCGTATGAAGTTTACGGGTATGGAGAAATTCAACGAAGTGCTGAATAATGGTGGTTCGTGTGCAGTATATCTCGGTCACTATTGCAACTGGGAATGGATAACATCTATACCTTATTGGATTCCAGAACATGTGCAATGTTGCGAACTTTATCACCCTTTAGAGAATGAGCCATTAGACCATTTGTTCAAAGAAGTTCGCGAACGACAAAATGCTCTCTGTATTCCTATGCAGGAATCGCTACGAAAAATTATCGGTTTTAAGCGTAATAGCAAGTCGCTTGTTGTAGGTTATATTGCCGACCAAACACCACTTTGGTGGAATATACACCATTGGATAGATTTTCTTCACCACGATACACCTGTGCTTACAGGTGCCGAACGTATAATTCGACATACTAATCAGGTAAGTTTCTACGGATATATGCGTAGACCTAAACGCGGATATTATGAATGCGAAATGAAACTTATGACCGATTGTCTAACCAAAACTTCAGAATTTGAAATAACAGATATATACTTCCGAATGCTCGAAGAAAATATTAAAAATGCTCCTTGCTACTATCTGTGGAGTCATAACAGATGGAAGCGAACACGAGAAGAATTTAACGAAAAGTGGGAAGTTGTAGATGGAAAAGTACTAAGAAAGAAACATACAAACTAATTCAACAGTTTTATAACAAGTATGAATATGCCAAAAATGAAAGACGAAAAACGCATAAGTCCTGAGGAAACAAAAGAAATGCAACACATTATATTGGGCATTTTAAAAGCCATAGATAAGGTTTGCAGAGAGCATAATTTGCAATATTTTATGATTGCTGGCACAATGTTAGGTGCTGTACGTCATCAAGGTTTTATTCCATGGGACGACGATGCAGATGTTGCATTGCCACGTCCAGACTATGAAATTCTGTTGAAACACGCTAATGAATGGTTGCCTAAAGAGTATGAACTTGTAGATTATGAGAAGAATTGCCATTATCCATACCAATTTGCACGCATACAAGACAAACGAACTACTTATATTTTACGCCGTAGTTTCAATTTCTTAGGTGGTATTCCTGTAGATGTATTTCCTATTGACGGAATTACAGATAACAAACTTGCATGTAAGTTCCATTATATGCGCTATAACTTTGTAAACAAACTGCTTTATTATTCGCAGCGCGACCCCTACAAACACGGTAAAGGCATAGGTTGCTTGTTTTATAAAACACTACAAAAAATATTTTCGCCACAAAAAATACATCGTGTTCTCACTAAAATTCAGTCGCAATATTCTTATATAAATAGTAAATTAGTAGCCGACCATGACAATAGTCCTAAACGAGGAATACTTCCAAAAGAAGTATATGGTACGCCAACACCTATTGTGTTCGAAGGAATAGAACTAATGGGAGTGGCAAAACCCGATATTTATCTTTCTTGTTGTTATGGCAATTATATGGAATTACCCAAAAACATACCGCCTCAGAATTTTTGCTACATGGATATGAAGTCGCCTTACAAAGACTATAAAGGTTCTGTTCTGAAGAGATAAGTGTAAGTCTTTTCAACTTGTGTTGTTTCTTAAAGTAAGTGTACGTTATCAAACAAAAGTACATAACTGCAACTATAGTTACTTTGTTTGATAGGACTTTATAATTTCATCTTGTTCTATCACTTTGCCGTTAATAATATCAAAATCAATGAGTTATTACAGTTTTATTGCAAAACATCTTTGTAACTTTGTACCCGCAAAGTGTTACAAAGATACAATTTATAAGCTGGTTTTGGCTTAATATATAGACACAAAAATAACATTTCATACCAATATAATAAGGAGTAAAGAAAATTAATGCGCCCCACAAAATAAAAGCACTATGGCAAAATGCCTGCATCTCCATCATAACAAATTTTTAGATGTCACCTACAATAAAAGGTTTTTTCAATGCCAGTATTTCAGGCATTACATTCGGACTTATTCCTCTTTTTGCCGTTCCTGTGCTTGCTACAGGTATGCATTCAACATCTGTTTTAATTTATCGTTATGCCTTTGGCTGTCTTGCCATGTTAAGTATGCTTATGTTTCATCGTACTCGTATGTGGATTGCTTTTGGCGATTTCTTACGAATATTGTTTCTCTCTGCTGTTTACGCAGTGTCGTCTATTACTCTTATCGAAGGCTATAACTATATGGCCAGCGGAATTGCAACCACGTTGCTTTTTTCTTATCCCGTATGGACTTGTCTGCTATCGGTAGTATTTCTGCACGAAAAATTATCAGCAACTACAGCTATCTCTATTGCCATCGCTTTTATTGGTGTGTTCTTTCTTTCTGGAATTCTTGATGGGGGCGGCAGTATGAAAGGCTTAACTGGATTGTTTTTACTTCTTGCTTCAGGTTTTCTTTATGCTGTTTATATGGTTGCTTTTCCACGAATGCGTATTCGTAAAATGCCATCGCTAAAGCTTACTTTCTTCATCTTTTTCTTTGCGATGCTCATTTTAACTCTCTATGGAATCTTTACTCAAGGTCGTATCGATCCGATAGAAACAAATAGTCAGCTTATCAATTTATTTTTATTGGGTTTGGTTCCTACTGCTATTAGCAACGTAACACTTATCATCTCGCTAAAGCAGATAAGTAGTACGATGGCTGCTGTGCTTGGAGTATTTGAACCAATGACAGCAATGTGTGTGGGTATTCTTCTTTTTGGCGAACCGCTAACCCTTCCTATCGTTGTTGGTTTTATGCTTATCATTGCTGCAGTACTCATATTGGTGCTCAGCAAACGTAAAACGGGTTAAAGATATTAAGAAAATCAAGTCCTAATGCTAATCTACTAAGAATAGGAAATAAAAATAAAGCTGATAAAGGTTTCTTTATCAGCTTATATATTTCATAAAAACTTAGTGTTGTCTCTTTATTACAATAAGACATGTTGTTTGTGGAATTTCTAGATCAAATACAGCACTTATCTAAGTTCGTTATTTACCATGCGGTACATATATTGGTAAATAATAGCCTTTAGTTCTTTTTCCATCTGTGCTTGTTCGGGTACTTTACCCATAAGGTTGTGCTGCATCAGTAAATCTTTCAAACTATAAATGCCTGTCACTTGGTTACCATCAAACTGCATTGTGTAACCGTTCTTTGTATATTGATATACTCCGTTAATATAGTTGAGTGCATAAGTTTTTTGAGGTGGCGTATTGAGAAGGTCGCAACCAAACGAGAGATAGGACTTGTTATAGCCTAAGATGCCGAAGATAGTCGGCATAATATCAGTTTGTTGTCCGATTCCATTACGCATCCCTGGTTTTATTTCGCCCGATGGATCGTAGAGAATAAAAGGTGCACTAAATTCACCAATGTCGGTTTTGTATTGTTGGTGGTTACTTTGATTTGTGTGATCGCTTACCAATATAAAGATAGTATTTTTGAACCAAGGTTGCTTGCGGGCACTTTCAAAGAAACGACCAATGGCCACATCGGTATAACGAATGCATTTATGAATAGGCAACTGTTCTTCTTTTAAACTATCTTTATACTTATCTGGCACTACAAATGGGTGATGGCTCGAAACAGTAAAGAGAGCAGTCATAAAGGGTTGTTTCATTTCGCCCATCTTTGCACAATAATATTGCAAGAAAGGTTCGTCCCAGATGCCCCAGTTTCCATCGAAATCGGCATCTCCTCCGAAACGTTTGTCCTGCGCATAATCCTGTCTGCCATAGTATTTTTGGAAACCTATCTTATTGGCAAAGGCAAGGAAGCCCATAGAACCGCGGTTGGCTCCATGGAAAAAGGCTGTTTGATAGCCCCATTTTGAAAGATGTCCTGGAATTCCGGTGTAATCGTTCATAGATGCAGGAGTTAGGATAAAAGGTTCTATGAACATCGGAATACCGCATAAGGAAGATGGCATTCCGTCAATACTTTTATGTCCGTTAGCGAACGAATATTCAAATACAGTACTTTCTTTGATAAGATTATCTACATTGGGGGTATAACCTTTGTAGCGTCCGCCTTCGAGTTGTGTATTGTATGCGCCAATATATTCGCGTCCAAAACTTTCAACAATCAGTATGACAATATTCTTTTTGTTGGCTTTTGCTTTCGCATCGGGCGTATGAATAGGAGTGAAAACCTTCGCAGCTTCGTCAAGAGATGCAAAAGTTGAGGGTACTTTAAAAATGCTTTTACCGATGGTTCGCATCAGTGCAAAAGGTGTATTTAGTACTAAAGCACACTCAATAGGACGTTTTACATATTCGTTGGCATTACTAATTGTAATAGGACGCACTCCACTTTGTAATCCACACGTGCTCCGCCAACACATAAAACTGCAGCAAGTGCTAAGGAAAGAAAATTGATTCCAGCAAATTGCCTTTTCGTTTTTGGAGTATTGAAGTCGGAAACTTTACTTTTAGGCATTCTATAAAGTTTATATATTCCCCACACAACAACTGCGAAAAACAATACAAAATACCAATGGTTAAGAAGTTCTGTGGCGAAGATACTTCCTAAATTATTTTCGTTATTAAATTCACGGAATATACTGGTTGTGGTTCTGCGTAATGTAAAAGGGAAATAAACGGCATCACAAAGATTTAAGAATAAGCCAATTGAATTTACAATAACAAACAACCACCGACAAAAACGATGATAAGCATTTGTTTCTTTTAACCAAAGAGGGAACAGCATTAGTAGAATATAGAGTGCATTGCTATAAACAAGAGCTGTAGTATCGAACATTAAACCACCTTGGAATATTCTCATTAAATGCCCAAAATTTAATCCCTCTTTAAAGAAAGAATAGTTTTCAAGCAGATAAGCTAAGCGAGCAAAAAAGTAAATAAAGTATGCTAATACAACATTTGCAACCAATGAAAACATGGGTTGCAAAGTTTTAAATAATAAATCTTTCTTGCTTGAAACTATCATAGGATTAAATTTCTTGCATATCGTGCAGTTTCTTATAATATCCACCAATCTTCATTAAATCGTCGTGTGTTCCTCTTTCTACGATTTTTCCTTCGTGCATAACACAAATTTCATCTGAATTTTTAATCGTTGAAAGACGATGTGCCACTGCAATTGTAGTACGAGTCTTCATTAGTTTGTAGAGTGCTTCTTGCACTAAACGTTCGCTTTCAGTATCCAGTGCTGAAGTTGCTTCGTCAAGAATAAGAATAGGAGGGTTTTTTAAAATGGCACGGGCAATGCTAACACGTTGGCGTTGTCCACCAGAAAGTCTACTTCCACGGTCGCCAATATTTGTTTCGTAACCTTCTTCTGTCTGCGAGATAAAGTCATGAGCATTGGCAATCTTAGCAGCTTCAGCAATTTTGTTATCATCAGCCGACACCCCAAACGAAATGTTATTCTTGAATGTATCGTTAAAAAGAATGGCTTCTTGGTTTACATTGCCAATAAGGTGGCGCAAATCGTGTAGTCTGAGTTCTTTGATATTGATACCATCAATCAGTATTTCGCCTTCTTGTACATCGTAATAACGAGGAATCAGATCGAGTAATGTAGATTTTCCGCTACCACTTTGTCCTACAAGTGCAATAGTTTTGCCTTTTGGAATATTCAAGTTGATGTTACGCAAAACCCATTTTGGCTCTGTTGTACCATCTTCTTTTATAATCGTATCGTATGCAAAACTGACGTTGCGGAACTCTATTTGGTGGTTGAAAGCCTCAATATGCTTGGGTTGTTCCACTTCTTTAATGCTGTTTTCTGCCATCAATATCTTGTCTATTCGCTCCATTGAGGCCAAACCTTTTGCGATGTTGTAGCCCGCTTTTGATATTTCTTTTAATGGGTTAAGAATGCTATATAAAATGACTAAATAATAAATAAAGGTAGGACCACTGATGACAGGAGACTCTCCTAATACAAGTGTACCGCCAAACCACAAGACAACAATAATCATAATTGTGCCCAGGAACTCGCTCATAGGATGAGCCATCTGTTGTCGAATGTTTACGCGCATAATGTCGCTGCGATACATTGAGTTTACTTTATGAAACCTATAGTTCATCATACCTTCAGCACAAAAAGCCTTGATGATGCGTAGTCCACCCAAAGTTTCTTCTACTTGACTCATGGTATCGCTCCAAAGGGCTTGTGCAGTAATACTATTTTGCTTTAATTTCCTTCCTACAATGCCCATAAACCAAGCAAAGATTGGAACAAAAAGTAGGGTGAAAACAGTCAGTTCCCACGATATAACCATCAAGGTAATGAAGTAAATCAATACAAGGATTGGGTTTTTGAATAGCAAATCGAGCGAAGACATTACGGAAGTATCTACTTCTTGCACATCACCGCTCATTCTGGCAATAATATCTCCCTTTCGCTCTTCACTGAAAAAACCAAGCGAAAGTGATGTGATCTTTTGGTAAAGCTGATTGCGAATATCGCGAACAACACCTGTTCTTACTGGGATAATAGAAGCTGAAGACAGGAAATAGGCACCTGTTTTCATGAATGTCATAAAGCCCATCATTAAACCAATAATAAGTAAAGTTGTTGTTGGTCCCCAGTCTGTGATAAACATCTGTGTGTAATAGTCGGCATTGTTTGCCAACACTTCTTTAAAAGAACCATCGCTCCACGCCACTAAATGGGTTGCTTTTATACCCGTATTTACTTTAAAAAGTATTTGGAGTAAAGGAATGAGTGCTGCAAAAGAGAAGATATTTAGTAATGCAGACAGGATATTGAAGATTACCGACCCTACAAGAAACTTTTTATAAGGTGGAACAAACCTTCGCAATATTTGGAGAAATTCTTTCATTACTTACAAAGTTATATGTTTAAATGAAGAGCTGTAATCTTATTCCACTACCTCTCCGATGAGTGTAGCTGAACTTGAATCTGTTATGCGGACACGCACAGTTTCACCAATATGATGGTTGCCGCGTGGAATGATAACGGCTTTGTTTTGCTCGGTGCGGCCCATAAGTTGCTCTCGGCTACGTTTGCTGAAACGTTCTATCAGTACATCAAATTCCTTGCCTACGTCTTTCTTGTTTTGAATTGCAGAAATCTCGGTTTGAAGTTTGATAAGTTCATTCAGACGGCGTACCTTTTCCTCTTCCGAAATGTTATCGGGTAAATGCTTTGCTGCATAAGTTCCAGGACGTTCAGAATATTTGAACATAAAGGCAGAATCGAATTGACATTCACGAACCAAAGAGAGCGTAAGTTCTTGGTCTTCTAATGTCTCGTTATGGTAGCCCACAAAGATGTCGGTTGTAAGTCCGCAGTTCGGAATAATTCGGCGAATAGCTGCGACTTTTTCCAAATAATCTTCGCGGGTGTATTTGCGGTTCATATTCTTCAGTACGGTATTACTTCCACTTTGTGCTGGGAAGTGAATGTGGTTGCAAAGGTTTGGCTCGTCGGCTACTGCATGCAGAATATCCTCTGTCATATCTTCTGGATTGGAAGTTGAAAAACGTACACGCATATCGGGTACGCTTTGTGCAACTAAACGTAATAATTCAGCAAAGGAAGTTCCGTTTTCTGGGCGCTTTCCATTTGCTAATAATCCGTATGAGTTTACGTTCTGACCTAATAGCGTAACCTCTTTGAAACCTCTATCGTGCAAGTCTTTAACCTCACGCAAAATACTTTCTACATCGCGAGAACGTTCTCTTCCTCGTGTAAATGGTACGATGCAATAGTGGCAGAAATTATTACAACCACGCATAATACTTACAAAGCCCGATACGCGATTACCGCCAATACGTTGTGGAACAATGTCACGATAAGTTTCCGTAGTAGAAAGATCTACGTCCATTGCATTATGTCCATTTTCGCAGCGTGCTATCATTTCAGGTAAATTTAGATACGAGTCTGGTCCGCAAACAAGATTAGCGTGATGATTTTCTATTAAATCTTTGCGTACACGCTCTGCCATACAACCTAGCACACCGAGAATAACCTCTCTACCTTTTTTCTTTTCGGCATAAAGAGTTTCCAAGCGGTTATAAATCTTATTTTCTGCATTCTCTCGTATGGAACAAGTATTGAGGAAAATAGCGTCAGCCTCATCTTCGTTCTCACACACATCGTATCCTGCCATCTTCATAACGGAAGCAACAACTTCCGAGTCTGCCACATTCATTTGGCAGCCGTATGTCTCTATATAGAGTTTTTTCATTAAATTTTCTTTTGTTTTGTCAGCGTGCAAAGGTACGCATTTGTTATCAGAATAGCAAGCATTTACACCTTACTTATAAATTATGAACCTTAAAAAAGGTAGTGCTGAATAGATGCTAAAATAAATAAGACGTCATTTTTCGCAAAATATGACGTCATATTTTGGCGAATATGACGTCATATTTGAAAAGAAAGGATATTAGTACTCTCAATATCGTCTTCTGGATATATTTCTCGAAGTAATCAAGAAATTCTTACGATGGCTTATCAAACAGCAAGTAGAACCATTAATCCGCCGATTGAAATGATAATGAGAATTAGAAACACAGCTTTCAATACGTCTTCCACGACAGCCCAGCTCACACCAATAAGCGTAAAGCTTTCTGGTACAAAACCATAGCAGGCGCGATGAATAATGCTATTGCAATGGTAACGAGCAAGGTAATAAAAGCACTCTTGTGTCCTGATATCTTCAAACCTAACATAAGAACGAAGAGTAATACAATCGGAATAATAGCAATAAACGCACTCATAATTTATATTTTAAAAGTCTAACTTATGTGTTGATATTTATTTAAATTACCACAAAGATAACTTTTTACCGACAAATAGTATCAAACGAATGTTAAATAATATACAACTTACTTGTTTCCCCTTTTCAACGATGCTTTAAGTATCGTAGTAAACTATCTTTGTTGCTACAAAATAAATAGGAACTACTTTCTGTTCTTAAAAGTTTTATTACCTTTGTCGTAGTTTTATGATTATACGTATAAAGTTATGATACAACAAGATTATTTCCTTAGATTGGTAGAAGAATTTGCAACTGCGCTTGCCGTTATGATGAAAAAGAAAGAAGACGAGCGCGACGATATTCTGAAAGATATGTATCGTCAGTATATTGGAGATTACACCCTGTTGCGTAACATGAGCGTGGAAGAGTTAATCTGCTATGCTAATAACGAATGGGACGACAAGGAAAGAATCGATCGTTTAGAGATGTTAGCTGAACTTTTATATGCAGAAGGCAGCTACAAAACAAACCCTTTGCGCAGTATGTTACTTAATAAAGCGTATCTTTTATTTGCGTACGTAGACGAAAAGCAAAGCGTTTACTCTGTTGAAAGAAAGAAGAAAATTGCTAACTTGCACGGCATATTAAATCAGCAAGCGAACTAATGAAAATATCGCTCGAACAACTATCGGTGGGCTATAAGGGATTTGCGCCTGTTGTAACCGACATAAATGTAGAAATAAAGAGTGGAGAACTTACTTGCTTGATAGGCTCAAATGGTATAGGAAAGTCTACTTTACTGAAAACCTTGACAGGATTTCTGCCGAAACTTAGCGGCCGACTTCTGCTGGATGGTCGCGATATTGACTTGCTTTCGCAGCGCGAACGTGCGAAGTACATCAGTATTGTTCTCACCTATAAAACCGATGTGCAAAACCTTAATGTTACCGAAATGGTAGGCATGGGACGTATGCCTTATACAGGCTTTTGGGGAAAGCTCAGCGATAACGACCAAAAAATAGTGGCTGAAGCTATCAATATGGTGGGAATCAATCACTTGAAAAACAGGATGGTACAGACATTATCCGATGGCGAACGTCAGAAAGTAATGATAGCAAAAGCATTGGCACAACAAACACCCATTATCTTATTAGACGAACCCACATCGTTTTTAGACTTTCCATCGAAGGTTGAAATGCTGCAACTTCTCCATCGTTTGGCAAAAGAAACTGATAAGGTGGTGTTCCTTTCCACCCACGATTTGGAATTAGCACTGCGCATTGCCGACCGATTGGTAGAATTAGACAAGAGTGGTTTGCATGTTGTACCTGCTGAGAAAGTTCAAGAGCAAATAACAAAACTATTGGAATAGCATCATAGTAGAGCCAACACAGCATTATTAAAACCATGAAAAACGAATCCTTTAAATTGCTAACGTATTACAAAAGAAATATCACTTGTTAGAATTTTTGCTGCGATATGTGATAAGTTTTAAATACTCTCGTTCTGTATCTTTTTTCTTCTTGTTGGCTGAATCAAAGAAAAAAAGTTTGCAGTTGCATTTATTTTTTCAGAATTCCCTCTATTATATATAAGGTGTCGGTTGGCAAAAGTTACAAAGTTTTTAGTACCTTTGCAACAAAATATAAATAATCAAGGAATATGAAAATAGAAGACCAGATAACTACTGCGGCATTGGCAGCCGTAAAAGAACTATACGGTGCAGAGATTCCAGCACAGATGATACAGTTGCAAAAGACAAAGGCAAACTTTGAAGGAAACCTTACGTTGGTAATGTTCCCATTGCTGAAGACTTCTCGAAAAAGCCCCGAAGCAACGGCACAGGAGGTGGGCGAATATCTGAAAGCAAACTGCAAGGCGATTGCCGACTTCAATGTTGTAAAGGGTTTCCTAAACCTTGTCATTGCTCCTGCAGCGTGGATAGGACTTCTTAACGATATTCACGCCAACGAGAAGTTCGGCGAAAAGCAAGTAACGGCAGACAGTCCGCTCGCCATGGTGGAGTATTCGTCGCCTAATACCAATAAACCACTCCATTTAGGACACGTGCGTAACAATCTTTTAGGTTGGTCGTTGTCGAAGATTATGGAGGCTAATGGCTACAAAGTGGTGAAGACCAACATTGTGAACGACCGTGGTATTCACATCTGTAAGTCGATGCTTGCGTGGCAGAAGTGGGGAAACGGCATCACACCAGAGCAGGCAGGAAAGAAGGGCGACCACCTTATCGGAGATTTCTATGTAGCGTTCGACAAGCATTATCGTGAAGAACTCGCTACACTCATGGCTCAATTCAAAGGCGAAGGCTTAGATGATGAGGCTGCAAAAGCTAAGGCTGAACAAGAATCGGCACTGATGAAGGAAGCGCGCGCTATGCTTGTAAAGTGGGAAGCAAACGACCCAGAAGTGCGTGCGCTATGGGAAAAGATGAACAACTGGGTATATGCAGGCTTCGACGAAACCTATAAGGCACTCGGTGTAGGCTTCGACAAGATATATTATGAAAGCAAAACCTATCTTGAAGGAAAGAAAAAGGTGGAAGAAGGTTTGGCTAAAGGCTTGTTCGTGCGCAAGGACGACAACTCTGTATGGGCTGATCTAACCAACGAGGGCTTAGACCAAAAGCTGCTTTTGAGAAGCGACGGTACATCGGTGTATATGACACAGGACATAGGAACTGCCGAAATGCGCTTCAAGGACTATCCTATCGACAAGATGATTTACGTCGTAGGCAACGAGCAGAACTACCATTTCCAAGTGCTTTCCATTCTTTTAGACCGCCTCGGCTTCAAGTGGGGCAAGGATTTGGTGCACTTCTCTTACGGTATGGTGGAACTTCCAAACGGCAAGATGAAGAGCCGCGAGGGCACAGTGGTAGATGCCGACGAGCTCATAGCTTCGATGATACAGAACGCCCGTACGCTTAGCGAGGACAAAGTGAACAAGTTGGAAGACATTACCGAGGCGGAAAAGAACGAAATTGCACGCATCGTGGGTCTGGGTGCGCTGAAGTATTTCATTCTGAAAGTAGACGCACGAAAGAATATGCTCTTCAATCCGGAAGAGTCAATCGACTTCAACGGCAACACGGGCCCGTTCATTCAATATACCTACGCACGTATTCGCAGCATTCTTCGCAAGGCTGCTGCACAAGGCATCGCTATTCCGACGGCAGTTGCCGACAATGCTCCGATGAACGAAAAGGAGATTGCGCTCATTCAGAAGATGAACGATTTTGGCGCAGCCGTAGCACAGGCAGGCGTCGATTACAGCCCGAGTGGTATTGCGAACTACTGCTACGAACTTACAAAAGAGTTCAACCAGTTCTACCACGATTACAGTATTCTGAACGCAGACACCGAAGACGAAAAGACTACACGCCTTGTCTTGGCGCAGAATGTAGCCAAAGTAATCAAGAACGGTATGGAGCTTTTGGGCATCGAAGTGCCAGAACGTATGTAATATATCCCTATTTCCCTCTCGTTTCAGAGAGGGAAATCTCTATTAATATACTGGCTTTAAAAATACTGAAAACCATTTATTATCACACTAAACAACAATAACGAAATTATGAAAAAAGTATTTTTAACCCTTTTTCTCGTTTCTTTTGCAGCCTTTTCTTGCAAACTGAATGCGCAAAGCGTAGAAGTTCCAGAAGGCACTGATACAGCTTTTGCCGAAGCAGTGGATAAGTTTATGGAGGTGTCGGGCAGTAAAACGACATTGAAAGCGCAATTTCCACTTATTATGAACAATCTTAGAAAAATGTTGAAAGATATTTCTGACGATGTGTTTGCTAAGATAGAAGCTAAGTTTCAAGTAGTTTTTCTTAAACGAGCAGTGGAACTCTATGCGCCCTTTTATGAGCGTTATTATACGTTAGAGGATATAAAAGGACTTATTGCCTTTTATGAAACCGACTTAGGGTGCAAAGTTGCGAGAACAACCCCTTCGCTTTCGAGAGACCTTTTTCAAGCTGGGGAACAATTAGGACTAATGGTATTGCAAAGCGTAGTTGAAGAATTGAAAGCTGAAGGGTATGATATAAAAGATTTGTAAGACCTTTCTAACTTACTGTTAAGAGTAAAAAAACACATCCAAAAAACCTTTGATTTACACCTTATTTATATATATAAGCCGATGAAACTACAAAACCCACCCGAGAATAGACACGACACCGTGTTGCCTTTACCCATGTGTGTGAAAGCAAATGCGTGGGCCGTAGATGCTGCGTGTTCAGGAAATCCTGGGCCAATGGAGTACCAATGTATCGATCTTGCTACAGGACAGCGTATCTTTCACTTCGGTCCTACAATGGGAACGAACAATATTGGCGAGTTTCTGGCGATAGTTCATGCGCTGGCACTAATGGAAAAGCAAGGCATTAAGGGCAAAGTTATATACAGCGACTCGTACAACGCTATCTTATGGGTGGGTAAAAAGAAATGTAAAACTACTTTGGAGCTTAACGAAAAGACTGCAGAGCTACACACTATCATAGTGCGCGCAGAACAATGGTTGCGCACCCACACCATAACTACGCCCATTATAAAGTGGGAAACAAAAGAGTGGGGCGAAATTCCAGCTGACTTCGGTCGCAAGTAGTATGGTTTTAAGGAGTGGTGGTAGCATACTTTTTCCAGTCCTGAATGAAAGTAAGACAGCCGCTCATTACGTTGCTAACGCAAAAGAATCAGTGGATTTAACATTTGAATTAAGAATAATCGCACCCCCATAATGGGGGTGCGATTTTCGTATATAACAGTTTTGCTTTCAAGATAGAGCTGTTTTTTATGTAAAGAAAAATGCAAGTGTAAACCGATGATAGTTGTTTGATATTGCAAAAGTAGCTGTTTTGCGTTGCTGTATAGGTTGTTTTGCATTGCAAAAGAGGTGCTTTTGTAATGCAAAACAATACCTATTGTAAAGCATTGGTAGTAAGCGTTTTGCATAGTAGTAGCGATTGTGAAAAATATTTACATATTTTTTATCTTGTTTTCTTTCGTCTGATGCGAAATGTAGCAGTGTTTAAAGTAGTATCAGAAGGTATCATTACTTTTCTGAATTAGTTGCTGAAAGAATAAGTATGCTGCTGTTTAAAGTTTTAGATGCATACAAATAATGGGGAAGAAAAGGGAGGGATAAAAAAATAATAGGTAGGTGTCCAAACTTAAACACCTACCTATTACTCTAAATCTATGTGTTCTACATTCATATCTTCGGCCCCGAATATACGTGCAGCCTCCTTGAACTTTTCGGCATTTTCAGTGGTATAATAACGCACTGTGCCATCTTTGGTGCAGCGAGCATCCATATCGGTGTGGCGAGAAAGATAGTCTTTCAAACTGTCAGCTACATATTCGCCTTGCGATACAATCTGTATGCCGTCTGGAACGTATTGTTCTATCTTTGGCATAAGAATAGGGTAGTGGGTGCAACCCAATATAAGTGTGTCGATATCGGGGTCTAACCACAAGATATGATTGATGCGTTTCTTAACGAAATAATCGGCACCTGCACCTTCAGCCTCGTTGTTTTCGACAATAGGAACCCACAACGGACAAGCAACGCCTGTAACACTTAGCTCTGGCCACAGCTTGTTTATCTCCATATTGTAGCTTTCGCTTTTAATGGTTCCTGGTGTAGCGAGAATGCCAACATGCTTAGTTTCGGTTAGTTTACCTGCAACTTCAGCTGTAGGACGGATGACTCCGAGCACACGACGAAGTGGGTCGATGTTGGGCAAATCGTTTTGTTGAATGCTTCGAAGTGCTTTTGCCGATGCAGTGTTACAACCGAGAATAACTAATTGGCAACCCATTTCGAATAGCTTCATTATCGCTTGACGGGTGAATTGGTAGACAATATCGAACGAGCGAGAGCCATAAGGAGCACGTGCATTGTCGCCAAGATAAACGTAATCGTATTGTGGCAGCAATTCACGAATAGACTTTAGTATGGTCAGACCGCCATATCCAGAGTCAAAAACACCTATCGGACCAGGTGCCTGCGGTAGCAACTTATTCATAAATTTATTGTAAAGCTGTTTTCAAAGCTATTGTAATATCTTCGCCAACCATATTGTTCACGTAGGGCAAAGCATTGTTGTCGGCATTGAGAACGAAAGCGTAGCCGTTTTCCTGCGCCATTTTAGCAATTACACGTTTTAGTTTAGCGTGTACTGGAGCATATGCTTGCTGTTCAGCTTGCTCTATTAAGCGGTCAGATTCCTTCTTAAATGCTATGTTTTTGTCTAACAATTCCTGCAGTTCTGCTTGACGTTTCTTTAGGATTGAAGGCGCAAAGTTGTGCTGACCCTCAAGAAAATCTTCGTATTTTGCGTGGAAATCGTTTTCCGAACGTTTTGTTTCTGCATCGTATTTTGCACGAAGATCGCTGATGTTACGTGCCGCAACAGCATATTCGGGCATAGCACTCAAAACTTCGTTGTAATTGAAATAGGCAAATTTCATTGCACTTTGTGCACTTACCATGAGTGGTAAGGCAGCAAGAAAGAGAAATAATAAAGTCTTTCTCATCATAATATTTTGGTTTTATCCTTGTATGAGTAAATAAAAAAAGACCACCGCAACAATTATGTTCTTGCGGTGGTCTCACTCTTTCCTGTTCGCTTTTATAGCGTTGGGAAATGGTAACGGGGAAACGACACCCGCTTTTAGGAACATCGGAATGGACGATTAGGTCCACCCCGACCTCCGTATCTTATTACTTCATTTTAGCAAGTTGAGCCTTCACCTCAGCAGTGATATCCTTGCTGATAGCCTCGTTGATGTAAAGGGGTTGGCCTGCTGCCTTTTCCATAATATAAACATAACCACCAGCCTTTGATACAGCTTCGATAGCTTTGCGTACCTTATCAAGTACAGGACCAAGCTTTTGCTGTTGTTGATCGTTGAAAGCCTTCTGGTTGTCTTGTGCAGTTTGCTGAATTTTTGTGTACATATCCTGAAGTGCCTTCTCTGTTTCAGCCTGCTTAGTAGCGTTCATTGTGCTCTTTGTCTTGTCATACTCTTCTGCCTTACGTTGCAGTTCTGTCTGCATATCAGTAAGCTGTTTCTCGTACTCCTTACCTTTAGCTTCGAGTTCTTTCTGTACGTTAGTAGCTTCTGGCAATGACTGCAAAAGAGCTTGAGAGTCAAGATGACCAAACTTCTGTGCGAATAAACTCATTGGAGCACAGAGCATCAACATTAAAATTAGCTTTTTCATATTTCTTTCTATAGTTTAAAATGTTTGTAATTGCTTATATATTATTTCTTCTTTGTTATTCTATGGTTTTACAACCATTACGTTTATTGGTTGCTATAACCTAATTTTGCCAATACCTCGTTGCTAATATCAATCTTTGGTGAACCATAGATGATGCCAGCTGTTGTGCTTGCACGATCAATAACGAGGCTATAACCGCGTTGATCGGCAATATCCTTGACGGCGTTGTATATTTCGTCTTGAATTGGAGTGATAAGGCTAGTGCGCTTCTTGTACAATTCTCCTTCTGGACCGAAATACTTGCGCTTCAAGTCAGCTGCTTGTTTTTCTTTTGCTAATATTGCTTCTTGTTTCTTTTTTTTCTGTTCTTGTGAGAGGAATACTACCTCGTTTTGATAATTCTTATACATCGTAGATGCTTCTGTATTGAGTGCTTCTACTTCTGCTTGCCACTTCTTACTAACTTGGTTCAATTGCTCGTTGGCACGTTCATAAGCAGGAACATTGCTGAGCACATACTCCATATCAAGGAGCGCAAACTTCTGCGCATGGGCTGTTATAGCGACAACAGCTACCAAGCATAATGCAAATAACTTTTTCATTGTCAATATTTCTTCTTGTTATCTGTATGCCTCTTCTGTTGAGAAATGGCATTGTTAAGTTATTAAAATTCTTGTCCCAATATGAAGTGGAACTGACTTCCACCTCTTTTACCAAAGACTTTGTCAAATCCGTAAGCCCAGTCGATACCCATCATACCTATCATTGGAAGGAAGATACGGACACCTACACCTGCAGAACGCTTCATATCGAATGGATTGAACTTCGATGTTTCGGTCCAAGCATTACCTGCTTCTAAGAAGGTAAGACCATAAATGGTTGTATTACCAAGGAGGAATGGATAGCGAAGTTCAAGAGTCATACGATCGTAAGCATAGCCTTCTCCGTGCTGTGTAAGCTGTCCATTATCGTAACCGCGCAAACCTATGGTTTCTTGAGCATAGTTAGATGAATATCCACTCATACCATCACCACCCATATAGAAGGTTTCAAATGGGCTCTTCTTATAGCGGTTGTAGCTTCCTAACAAACCAAATTCAACACGAGTCATCAATACAAAGCATTTGCTACCATTGGTAAGAGCCGTAAAGGTGCGTGCCTTAAACTTCCATTTGTGGTATTCTACCCAGCGGTATTTCTCTTGTTGCTCTTGCTGATAAGTAGCAGAGAAACGGTCGTTAGCAAGGTTCTTGTAGTCTTTCTTGTCGAATTTAGACCATGGAGGAGTAATTGAGAGCGACGCAGTGAACTCTGAACCTGTGCGTGGGAAGAGCTGGTTGTCGGTCGAACTACGATTGAGCGAAAGGTTTAAGCTCAGGTTGTTGGCTGTACCATTAGACATTATGAAGAAGTAACGCCAGTTCTTCAACATGTAACGCTGATACGATAGCTGTACAGAAAGCTGGAAATAGTCGTCTGGCCATCTTAGTCTCTTACCCCAACCTGCATAGAAACCCCAAATTTGAATATATTTATTAGGGTCAAGATAGTTCTCGTAGTTGTTGTAATTATAGTTTCCTACACCTCCATACATGTAATTATAATAGTTCTCCATGTAGCTGCGGCTGTAGTAGTTTGAGTTCAAATCGGTAGACTTCGAGAAGTTTGCACCGAGTGTAAATTGTATAGGACGTTTGCCTCCAAACCAGTTTGTGGCGTATTGCAAACCGTAAGACTGGTAGTATTTACCGTTGGTTTGGGCATTCAACGACATTGTTTCGCCATCGCCAATAGGCAGGAATCCTCTGTGTTCCTTGTTCTTTTTAAGCAAGTTTGCAATAGAGAAGTTGTTCAGTTTTAAGCCCAATTGCAATAGCGCACCCATCTGTCCCCAACCTAACTGTAACTGTATTTGGTCGTTAGATTTCTGTTTTAAGTTCCAGTTAATGTCTACAGTGCCATCTTCATAGCTTGGTTTTGGATCTGGATTCACTGACTCTGGGTCAAAGTGTCCCATAGATGCCAAGTCACGAGCAGTACGCATCAAAGCTTCTTTAGAGAAAAGATCGCCTGGTTTTGTACGCATTTCACGGCGGACAACATTCTCATAAATACGGTCGTTACCATTGATTCGCACTCGTTTGATACGTGCTTGTTGACCTTCGAAAATACGCATTTCAAGGTCAATAGAGTCGCCAACAATATTTATTTCCGTAGGTTGTAAGTTGTAAAAGAGGTATCCGTGGTTCCAATATTGGTTACCAACAGAAGATTCATCCTCAATTAATCGCTTGGAAAGGAATTTCTGATTGTAGACGTCTCCTTTCTTCATATCAAGCAATGCATTAAGATAATCAGTTGAATAAACTGTATTTCCCACCCAATTAATGTTGCGAATATAATATTTCTTCCCTTCGTCAACTTTTACATATACGTTCACGTGCTTATCGTCTTCGTTCCAAATACTATCTTTTAGGATAGTTGCATCGCGGAAACCGTGTTCGTAATACTTTTCAATAAGGTGCTTTTTATCTTCTTCCCAGCGTTCAGGTGTAAACTTCTTAGGCTTGAAAATATTCGAAAGCTTGCCAGCCTCGTTTGTTTTTTCAAATGCTCCTTTTTTAATAAGCGAACCTTTTATATATTTATCAGCAAGCTGATTGTTTCCATCTATAATAATCTTACGTACCTTTTTCTTCTCTTTTTTGTCAATATCAACGTCAAGAATAACTTGATTTTTAGCCGTAACATCATCGCGCTGACGTATCTGCACTACAGCATCTTTGTATCCTTTGTCTTCAAAATACTTCTTTGCAATAATTCTTGCACGGTCTATCATGTTAGGTGTTATCTGCCCACCTTTCATGATACCCAGCTTTTTTTCCATGTCTTCGCGCTCTGTTTTCTTTAGTCCAGAGTAGTTAATGGTAGAAATTCGTGGGCGTGCCGTTAAGTAAATGTGCAGGTATGCCTTTTCACCAACCAAGGAATCGACAGCTATTGAAACGTCAGAAAACAAACCATGTTTCCAATAACGCTTCACAGCATTAGTGATTGCTGTACTTGGTATTTCAATGTCTTGCCCTATAGTTAATCCCGAGATTCCCACAAGAACATAATCTTCGTAGCCTTCCACTCCCGATACAGCGACACCAGCTAACTTATACTGCTGCGGATTGGTAGCGTATGAAATGACAGGGTTAACTATTTTCTGCTGCGCTTTCATCTGTAAGCTGAAGCTGAAAATAGCAGCCAAGAGTATTAAGACCTTTTTCGTATTACTCATTTATTGCGTATCTTTTTTATTTTCTAGTTCTGTTTCTACTTGCTTTTCTGTTTTTCCAAAGCGACGCTGACGCCCCTGATAGTCTGCAATTGCCTTATGCAAATCTTCTTCAGAGAAGTCTGGCCAATAGGTATCGCAGAAGTATAGTTCCGAATAAGCGAGCTGCCAAAGAAGGTAATTCGATATGCGGAACTCGCCACCAGTTCTGATAAGTAAGTCGGGATCGGGCATAAAGCTTGTGCAAAGACTATTGCTGATAGTGCTTTCGTCAATGTCTTCAATGTTTAACTCGCCTTTTTCTACCCTTGCAGCAAGCTGTTTAGTCGCTTCTGTAAGCTCCCAACGAGCGGAATAGCTAAGAGCTACCACCATTGTCATGGCGTTATTCTTAGCCGTATGCTCCATAGTTTCTTGCAGTTTAACTGCTACTGCTTCTGGAAGACGCTTGATATCGCCAATAACTCGGAAGCGAACATTGTTCTTCATAAAGATTTCATCTTCAAGAGAAGTAAGTACCAGTCCCATAAGTGCAGCGATTTCGTCCGTCGGACGGTTCCAGTTTTCTGTAGAAAAGGTGTAAAGTGTGAGATACTTTACGCCCAACCGAGTACATTCTGAAGTTATCCGACGCACTGTATCAACCCCAGCCTGATGACCATACGAGCGTGGTTTATTACGTTCGGTAGCCCAGCGACCATTGCCATCCATAATGATTGCAATGTGCTGTGGTATGCGTTTCATATCTAATTCTTCTGCCATGTTTGCGAAGATTTATTGTTTCTTATTTTAATTACCAATCAATGAGGACAGATTTAGTCTACTCATCTTCATTGTGACAAGTACGGCATTTTGTCATAAAGCTATAAGTAATGGTGAGTTGCAGTGTCGAATAGCTGTCTGTATTCTTGAAAGCACCACTACTTTTTATATCATATGGGTCCTTTTGGCCGTCCAATTCATCAGAAAAACAGAAATGCATCGCCCATGTTAGTCCGATGTTTGTTCGCTCACCCATTTTGTATTTGATACCTATACCTATAGGAACATTTGCTGAGAAGACTGATTTTTTATCACCATTGTTAACTTGCACGTAGGTAGCACCTAATCCGCCAGACACAAAAGGAGTTAATCGTTGTGCTCCTCTGTATTCTCTTCCTGTGCCATACGGCCAGAAATTGTATTCGTAAGTAACTCCAACGTCTATTAAAGTGTTGTTGAATTCGTAGGGAGATGTTGCAAATTTAGGATAGTAAGTCTTTACATCGCTTGACTTTCCTTTCATCTTTCCATACGAAATATTGAACTTTAATCCCATATATGGTTGAAGGCATAGCGTGCCAATATAGTTCCCATAGGCTGAAGGTTCTTTGTCAGCGAACCATTAAAATCGCCGAGGTAGCCCATTAAGCCTGCTCCCGCACCCAGTTCCATTCTATATTCCTCACCATCCTGCGCCTGAAGAGGTGCAGAAATAATAAGGAGCAATATGTAAAAGAGGATACGTTTCATATCTTTGCTATTAATTTATGATTGCTAAAAGTGTTTTACAACCTTTCAGTTACATTCCTTTTAGAAGGTAGTTCTTGTAAATTCTTTCTGTTGTTTTGTCCAGCCCATGCTATTAATTCTGCCTTTCCAAACTTTATTTCCGTTGATAATCCAAAGATAGTTTTGACTATCTGCTGTTATTGCGAAGCATCCTGAGGCTGAAGTAGCAGGATAAACGTAAGTTTTGTTGGCTACCCAGTCAATACCACTATTGCTGCTTTCCTTTACTTGTGCAAACGTTCCATCTGTTGAAACGCCAAATGCCATTGCTTTATTGTTGTAGTTAAGAATGTTAAGATAATTATTTTTAGGAAGCAGATAAGCTTCGCTTGCCTCTGACTTAACATACGACCACTTGTAGTTTGTTGTTGGATTGGAAGAGTCTAACAGCTTACTCCATGTTATCACATAGTTGCTTGATGCATTTGTTCCGAAGATAACAACTCTGCTTATCTTGCTGTTTGTTGCCAATGTTTGAAACATATAACCAACTCCTTCAGATGGTAATTTACCTGCATCAGTATCCAATGTTTCGGTTATCCAGTTTGCACCACCATCTTTAGAAGCCATAAGCGTGTTACTATTAGAGAGAGCATACAACTCTGTTTCGCTTGCCGCAACAAGTTGTTTAAGTGATGCTGTACCCATTATTGTCCATGTTGAGCCGTCATTCGAACGCTTTACTTGTCCGTTGTCAAGCAAATATATGGCTCCTTGGCTTACGATAGCACTCTTATAAGCTTCTGCAGCAAAGGTGGTAGGAAGCTGTGTCCAAGTGTTTCCATCGTTTTCAGCCGTAAAGTAACCAATGGTTTGGGTGCCTTTCTTACCGAATACGTAGATTTTACCATTATAATTTATCATCTTTGCATTCTCAAACATGGCAAAGTTAGCATTGTTATCGAATGCCTTCCAAGTAAATTCGTTGCCACGTTGCTTGTGAACATTCACTGTTATCGTGTATGAACGACGATAGTTTCCGTCTTGTGAATACACCATAACCATACGTGGTTGCGAGAAATCAATAGAATCGTTCTCACTAAATGCCGTCTGTTCTTCTCCAGAAATAGCCTTAATGAAAACCTTTCCACCGCTTTTAGTTGCGATGTTTGCTAGTGTAGCCTTTACTCTTGTACCATAAGGCAGCGAATCAGGGTTGTAGATTGTGCCGTTATTTTGGTCGATATAGAATCTATATGCTTTGGATTGAATCTTAGCGATAACTGTTGTGTCTTTTCCAGATTGGTAACTGTATCACGAGGAGCCTTAACTTCCTTTATAGAGAAAGCTATAATCGCAGTTGCATGCGACTTATTTTCTGGTTTTTTCTCTTCGTCTTCAAAGCACGAAGTCAGTGCAAGTGCCATTGTAAGCATTGCTACAAGGGAATATATCTTATTTCTCATTGAGCGGTAATTATACAATTTGTCTGCAAATTTACTTAGAATTCTTTAGATAATATCCTATTTTCTTAGTTAATTATGTAAATTATTGAATTTATCTCTTATTTTTAAGTTTGTTTAGTAAGGTTATTTCTCCAAAACACCTCTATTGGTATCAGGCCTCTTGTAAATTAGTTTGATATATTTTTACCATCCCGAACCTTTCTATTCTCTTTTTGAACACATTGTTTACTGTGTCATCTCGAATAGAAAGTAAGTCAGTCTACCAGGCCATAGAAAATACTATAAAGTTGTATTTTAGAGTAATTGGACAGTCTTTTATTATGTTTTTGATTACCTACAATTAGGTAAAATAATAATAAATCAGCTTATCTCCTTCTTCAATTCAATTATTTTACTTACATTTGCTCTTAGAAGTTATATCTTAAAACAGAACATATTTATGAAAGAAAACAAAGTTTTGGTAAGCAATTTACCATCAGAATGTACCACGATGATAGTGGGACAAGACATGACATGCGATGGTTCTATGATAGTAGCACGTTCCGAAGACTGGGACGCCATGGAGGCAAAGAACTACGAAATCTACGAAGATACAACAGAAGGAGCAACCGAATACGTTGCAAAAGATAGTCCTTTCCGCTGTGAACTCCCTAAAGAGGCTTTGGGTTATAGCGCTTTGGCACCCTATTGTCTGCCCAATCACTGGGGAAGTGCAGGCTTTAATACTGCTGGTGTAGGCATGAGCGCTACTGAAAGTATATTCAGTAACGATGAAGTGTTGAAGTATGATCCACTCGTAGAGACTGGAATAGCTGAGAATGCCGTGTTTAATGTCGTTCTGCCCTATATTCGCACAGCGCGCGAAGGCGTTGAACGATTAGGCATGTTGATTGAAAAACATGGTATTGCCGAAGGTTTTGGTATCGGTTTTGTAGATAATAAGGAGATATGGTATCTTGAAACAGCGTGTGGTCATCGTTGGTTGGCTTGTCGTATGCCTAAAGACCAATATTTTGTTACTGGTAATCAGAGTCGTTTCCGCCTTTACGATCCGCTGGATACAGAAAACTATATGGCTTCAAACGACCTGTTGGAGTTTGCCGAAAAACATGGTTTATACGACCCTAATAAGGGCGTTTTCGATTTCCACGAGGCTTATGCACGCGACATAAAACTTGATACCACATACAACTATCCACGTGTATGGGGATTGCAAGGAATGTTCTCGCCAAGCATTAAGAATGATGTTACAAAGAATACATTTCCAGTTTATGCTAAAGCAGAGAAGCCAATTAGCATTGCAGATATGCGTCATGCCTTCCGTTTCCACTACGATAATACAGAACACGACCCTTATTTGCATAGCAATCCTAAGGAACCCTATCGTCCAGTTTCTATCTTCCGTACAACACAAACACATATTTTGCAGGTTCGTCCAGAACTTCCACAAGCCATTGGATGTGTGAACTACGTGGCAATGGGTATGGCTGATCTTGGCTTATTCCTTCCGCTCTATCAGGGAATAACCTCTTATCCGGAGGCTTATAAGAAAGGTACGAATGTCGCGAGCGTAGATTCGGCTTACTGGAAGTTCCGTAAGGTAATGACATTGGGCATGGTTAACTACAACAAATACGCACCAATGATTAAGAAAGCATATCTGGAGTTTGAGAAAGAAACCGACCAACGCCAACGCGAAATGGAGGAAGAGTACTTGCGTATCTACAAAACACAGCCTTTGCGTGCAAAGGATATGTTACAGGAGTTTTCCAATAAGATTCTCATAAAGGGCATTGAACTTGCCGACCGCTTGCAAGAAGAGTTGTTTACACAGCTTACAAAGGATATTCAAGCAGAGTATTTGTTCCACGGCGCATAATATCTGACACTGCTTTAACCAATATGTATTAAAGTGGGTGTGCTCAAACAATCTGTTGAGCACACCCATTTTTTGTTCTCAAATCTTTCTTAATGTGCCATGAAAACAATTACAAAACAAATTGCTATATAATGTATGGATTTACAAATTAAGTTGCCCTGATTTGTAAAGAAAAATGTAATCTAAAACAATAGTTTCGCTATCGTTTTTCAAAAGTGCCTATTTTACATTGCAAAAGAGCCTGTTTTGTCGTGTAATAGTGCCTGTTTTACATTGCAAAAGAGCCTATTTTGTAAAGCTTTGGTGGTCAGATGATTATGCATTATCCGTTTTCTTGGCAATTAAATGTAGCTAAATATTGTAACAATTACAATAATATTGCTTGTTGTTTAAAAATAAATGTATACCTTTGCGACATATTAACTATTTATAGTTAGATGCTTACAGCAAATAATAGCGGAGGTTGTTGTTATGCTGTAGCAATTTATTTACATTTTTATAAACAGAATATAACATTTTAGGATTAAACATTTATGAACAAAATTGCATCATTAGTACAGTTCGTACTCGAACTGGCAGCATCTCTAAAGGGGATAGGAATTCATTTAGTACGCGTTGCAATCTTTATAATTTTTGTATGGATTGGTGGTTTGAAATTCTGGAACTACGAGGCAGAAGGTATTGTACCTTTCGTTGCTAATAGTCCGTTTATGAGTTTCTTCTATGCTAAGGACGCGCCTGAGTATAAAGATTATAAGCTGAAAGAGGGAGAATTCGACAAAGTTAAGCACGAATGGCATAAAGAGAATAACACTTATACCTTCTCACATGGCTTGGGTTTGGCTATTATGTCGTTTGGTATCTTGACATTGTTGGGCATTTGGTTCCCAAAGATTGGCTTTGTTGGAACGGGATTAGTTATAATAATGACTATTGGAACACTTTCTTTCCTTGTTACAACGCCAGAAGCATGGGTGCCCGACCTTGGAAGTGGAGAGCACGGATTCCCGTTATTGACGGGCGCAGGCAGATTGGTTATTAAAGATGTATGTATTCTTGCTTCGGCAGTAGTAGTATTAGCAGATTGTGCACAGCGAATTCTTAAGAAGCAACGATAATATTAGCAGGATTCATTAGAATAAAAGAAAAGGGAGTAGCTCATATAGTCTACTCCCTTTTTCATTTGCTATTTTCAACATCAAATTGATGTTTCGTTTTTTAAGATTAAATCAATTAGCAGTCATTTATTTATCGTTTGATGAATTTCACAGACTGATTAGCAATTTTAACGACGTACATTCCTGGAGCAAAGTTCGCGATGTTGAGTGTTGCTTGCGAACCATTTGCGGCAATAGTGCGCATACATGCACCGGTAGCACTGAATATTTGCAAGGTTTTTCCTACAAGATTTGCTGGAATATTTACCATGAGCTGATTGTCAACGACGTATGTTTGCAGCGGTTTCACGATGGTTTCAATGTCGTTAATGCTGCTGGCTGTACCAGTTGGCTCGTAAGTTATTTCTGATTCATCAGTTGTTTCGCCTATCGGTGCATGTGTGAAGAACTTCTCCATTGGCAATTCTTTGAATAGCGTACAGTTGAGAGGACCTTGCAATGCCCATTCAGCTTCGGTAGCTTCGAGTATCATAAATGTTTCAGAAGCAAGTTTTGTTTTGTCGTATTCGTATTCTTTTTGGAATCCATTGCTACTACCATGTTCATCAATATCGCCATCATCATCGTAGTGCCATGTCCATGTCAGTCGGTCTTGAACAGTGTAGTTAGGACCAGGAACCTTCATAATAGAAATACGACGACCTTTTTCATCGTACTTAAATACTTCTTTCCATACAAGTTCATCGCCCTCTGGGTATATCTGACTAACGCAGCTGACGTGTCCGTTATCGTCATATTCTACTTTACAAATGCGTCCAACGTTGTCTTCTATCTTATCTAATGGATAGTCGTATTGGCGAATATCTACACGGGTGAGGCGCATTTGGTCGTCGTAAACAAACTTCATAATGACATCTTCGGTAAGTGTGTTTACATCGGGTTCAGTGCCGTGGTGCGTAGCGCGAGTATATTCGGTTACATATCCGTGTTCATCGCGTTTGTAAATGTGTCTGGAAGAAGTAACCGGAAAGTTATTGCTGGTGTTTAAAGCCACTTCTTCTTTCTTAATCATGTAGCCATTTTCGTCGTATGAGTAGTTGTAAACATAAACTGCAGGGGTTTTATTCATGCCGTATTCTTCTCTGATAAGACAGCCGCGTTCATCGTAAATGTACTTTGTTGTCTGCTCGTCTTCCGAACCTTTCCAATCTACTACCTGCGCCATTCTGTATTTGTAGACTGCTGGGTCGGCGCGAAAATAGTTGGGAGCCATCTTAACTTGGGCTGTACTAACTTGTGTTGTGGCGAGCATTATTGTCGCCAAGGTCAAACGTAATAGTTTTTTCATTGTTTGTTTTTAATTATTTAATTGTTACTGATTGGTAGACGTGTCGTACAACTATGCAATTGTACGTACGTCATTGAGAATGAAAGGAACCTTTTTAGAGTTCCTTTCTATGTTTCTGATTAATTGTTTTTTACGTATTTATATCTGAAGCTGACTTCCTTTTGCTTGCCTGTTGCGTCTTTCAAACCTGTAAACTGGATAACAGCATAGCTTCCGTCTTTGAACTTAACAAGGAATACGGGTGTCTTTTCTGGGTCTGATTTTGACATTGTGAGTGCATATTCTCCCATAGTACCACTTACTTTGTGCATCCAGTAGTAGAGTCCCATGTTCACATAGCTTTTCATATAGCCGAGAACGGCAGGCTTTTGCATCATACCTCGCATATCGTAGATAAGGTAAGCCTTTACATCGCTTACCCATTTTACGTTTGTTGGCAATGTTTTAATGGTGTTTATGTCGGTTGTATCAGACATGTGAGCTTCTCCGCCATTGGTCATTACGTCGTAAACATGAAAGGCCAAGTGCCATTTTTCAGGTGCATTAGATGGGCGTTCGTCTACCATTTTTGTTACGTCGAATGTTCCAAATCGGTCTTTATTTTTACCATCTGCCGAATAGGTACGCCATTCCTGTGCACTAACATCATCTTTCATTACAGTTTCTCCAGTTTCAAGATTAACGTAAACCCACTTGTCGTAGTCCTCCATTGTCTTTCTTTGTGTAACGAAAGAAAGTGTTTTTGTTGGTACATCTTCAGGTTGGTCAGGTTTTGGAGTTGGTGCATCTTGCTTCCGCACGATGTAAGCAACAATACAGAAAGGCATGATAATGCCAAAATTGATTTAATATTCATCATTGATAGTATTTAAATTTATAAAATTAGTTGAATTGGGTGCAAAATTACCGAATATGAAAAAGTCGCACAATACCTTATACTTAGTATTTTGAGTCAATTCGAGTAGGTATCTTTTTTTGCTTTTTCGGTCATTATAGACTGATTAAGTTCAGAAATCTTCTTTTTCATTTCTTACTCTTATCGGTAAGAAAGTCCATTATCATACCGATGGTAACGCATTATCAGACATGTGATAATCAATTAACATACATATGATAATGCATTATCAGACGTATGATAATCAATTTTCATACATATGATAATGCGTTATCATGCCGATGATAACGGAATAAGATACCGATAAACTAGACGAAAATATTATATGAAAAAGCAAAAAATAATAGAAACCAATGGGCGACAACTTAACTAAAACGCTCAAAAGCAAATAAAATAAAGATATCTTCTTTATTGAGGCATCATTCTATTCCATTTATACCTACTTATGGTTAATTATTATTAGGAATGCAAAAACCTAGTTGGTTCGAATAATTTTCTATACAATCAATTTTTTGTAAGAAAATATTATTTTTGTTACTTCTATCTGCCACCGCAGTAAAGAGCAACAATGCGAGGAGTAATTCTGTTGAGCAACCAATGTAAAGCTACACCGAGAACAAGCATCGAAAACGGACTCAGCAAATAAATAGCAAAGCCCTCGAATGTATTATGAGGAACTATTATTCCACGTTTCATCAAGAAAATAATTCCGCCAAGCGCCATCGTGTGATAAGCAAATACGAAGAAAGAAGCATCAGTTAAGAATGTAGGCAGTAGAAATCCAATTTTATTTTGACGTTTGCGATGCTCTAAAAACTGTGTTACCATCGAAATTGTGAAGACAATCAAACCTGCATACATTAAGTTAGCACTCTCTACCTGCCACGCAAACACTGCAAAAAACAATCCACCCCACTTTAACGGACGCATAACATCAACAAATTTTATCTGCTTAATGCTGAAGAAAGCACCGAAAGAAAAAAATAAAAGTCCTTGCAAATTAAGTCCAGGCAAATCGTAAGGAACCCAGCGCGAAGCGTAAAGCAAAGCAACAAACAACAAAATCGGCACTTCTTTTCGCACATCGGTAAGCCATTTCAACACCTTATATATTATAGGCGAGAAAAGACAAAGTACCATTAAGTCGCGAATGAACCAAAAAGGAATTACTAAAGGCGCAGCTATTCCGCCCTGTCCGTCAATCTTACTAATATCCCAAAAGCACAAAAACCAATCGGAAACGCTAAACTGCTCGATAGGTTTATGCACAATAGCAGTCCAGTTTGGCAATAAACCTTCGGCAACAGATAAAAGAAAAAGAAATGTAGCAATCCAAAGTACGTAAGGCAAGAGTAAAGAAAATGTCCGCCTTAACAACTTCTGCAAATACAAATCCTTAGAAAATGTTCCCTCACGAAAGAACAAAACACCACTAAAGAAAAAGAAAAACGGATTCGCCAGTAGAGCCAGCGAACCCGATATAAAGTCTATAATAGCACCAAGAGACGGAAGTTGTGGACCTATTCCCGTTGAATTAGTTGTCCAAAAAACGTCCCAATCAGCGCCAATACCATGAAAATTAGAATGAACAAAAAGTACCAACACCACCAATGGTAATCGCAAAAAATTGATAACTTGCGACTGAATATCAGCCGTGTTCATACTTATACGCATACGTTTAAGCCTTGTCAGCCAACAATTTTGCTGCCATTTCGCGGCCTAATCGCCAGCATTCAGCCTTCACCTCTTCGTTAAGAGCTTGTCGCATTTCTACTGGTTCACCCACTTTTTCGAAGTGTCCTCTTGTTTCGTTCCATTCACCGATAGCATGAACAGCTCTACTTGCCCAACCATACGAACCAAACCAACCAATATAGTGGTTCTTAATGTCGTGGTTAGCAATCTCAGAAAGCAAAACTTCCATTTCGTGATACAAACCATTGTTATAAGTTGGCGCACCAACAATAAGACCTTTGTAGCGGAAAATATCACGAAGAATATAGCTGTGTGGAGTTTTTGAAATGTTGTACATTACAATGTTCTTAATACCTTCAGCCGAAGCAGCGCGTGCTATTTGTTCAGCTACTCGTTCAGTGTTGCCGTACATTGTGCCATAACAAATAACAAGACCAGGTTCTGTTTCATATTTCGACATCTTATCGTATAATGAAACTACTTTCTCTACTTCTTCGTGCCAAACAGGACCATGTGTAGAGCAAATATAATCGAACTTAACACCGGCAAGTTTCTTTAATGCGTTCTGAACAGGTGTACCATATTTGCCAACAATATTTGAATAGTAGCGCACCATTTCAAGCCAGTAAGGTTCTGTGTTGATATCTTTGTCAATAATACCACCATTCAAAGCACCGAAACAACCAAAGCCGTCGCCAGAGAAAAGTGCAGAATCTTCGCCTTTGTATAATGTCATCATTGTTTCAGGCCAGTGCACCATTGGTGTCATAAAGAACTGAAGCGAATGATTTCCAAATTCCAAAACATCTCCATTCTTTACTTCTATGGTGTTTTCCTTTATGCCATAAAAGCCAGACATAAGGTCGAATGTTTTTTTATTTCCGATAACTTGAATGTCAGGATAATATTGTTTCAAAAGTGCCAAACCGCCCGAGTGGTCGGGTTCCATGTGATGGATAACAAGATAATCGATCTTTCGGTCGCCAATTACTTCGCGTATGTTCTCTATGAATTGCACGAAGAAGTCTACTTCTACTGTGTCTATCAGTACAACTTTCTCGTCATCGATGAGATAAGAGTTGTAGCTTACTCCATTGGGCAATGGCCACAAGCCTTCAAAAAGCTGCTTGTTGCGGTCGTTTACGCCTACATAGTAGAGCTTATTTGTTATTTCTATCATATTGTTTGTTAGTTTTTTCAGTGCAAATGTAACACAAATTAGTCATATTTCAAAAAGAAAATCAGTAATTTTGTAGCCATAATGAAATATAACACAACAAGGTTAGATAATGGTTTACGCATTATTCATCTGCCTTCTACTTCACCCGTAGTTTATTGTGGCTACGAAATAAATGTGGGAGCAGCAAGCGAAACAACAACAGAAGAGGGTATTGCTCACTTCTGCGAGCACGTTACGTTCAAAGGAACAGAAAGAAGGGATAGTTTGGATATTATTAAATGTCTCGAAAATGTAGGTGGCGACCTAAATGCTTATACTACAAAAACAACTACGGTTTATCATTCTGCAATTCTCCGTGAACATTTTCCGTTAGCTGTAGACTTACTATCTGATATTGTTTTTCGAAGCGTTTATCCGCAAACGGAAATAGAAAAAGAAGTTGAAGTGATATGCGATGAAATAGAATCGTACAATGATAGTCCTGCAGAACTAATTTATGACGAATTCGAGAATCTTCTTTTTAAAAACCTTCCTTTAGGGCATAGTATTCTTGGAACTGCTAAAACGGTGCGCCAATTTACTTCTGAAGATGCAAAGCGCTTTACAAATAAATATTACCGTCCCGATAACTCTGTTTTCTTTGTTTATGGTGATGTAGATTTCAACCAAGTTGTTGTACTCTTGCAACAGTATTCAGGAGATATTATTCCTACCGAACCACTACAACTCGATTATACCGAAGATGCTACGGCTACTATAATAAAAGGTGCAGAAACATACCAAGCATCGAACATTGTTGTGCATAAAAAGACACATCAAGCCCATGTTATGATAGGTACACGAGGCTATTCTGTTCACGATAAACAGCGTATTGCACTTTATTTACTCAACAATATTTTGGGTGGACCTGGTATGAGTGCTCGTTTAAACCTTTCGTTGCGAGAAAGAAATGGGTTGGTATATACAGTTGAAAGTACATTTGCATCGTTTAGTGCAACAGGAATGTGGAGTACATATTTCGGTTGTGATCCGCAAGATACTGACCGCTGTTTAGCATTAGTTTATGAAGAACTTGATGAAATGATGAGATGCCCTCTTTCGGACGAAGAACTTAATATTGCAAAACGACAAATAAAGGGGCAGATAGGAATTGCTTGTGATAGTCGCGAGAGTTTTGCTCTCGACTTTGGAAAGAGTTACCTACATTATGGCTGGGAGAAAGATATTACAAACCTTTATGCACAGATAGATAAAGTTACGGCAGAAGACATTCAGAATGTAGCAAAAGACTTGTTTGCAAAGGAAAGCCTAACTACGCTAATTTATAAATAACGATAGTTTAGTTGTTTCAAAAATAAGCATTTATTTAGCAAAGGAGAAAGTAAGACAAGTACTTTTAGGATTATCAAGCAACTTATAAATTTCACGAATCTGACGCTTAATTTCATATTTGTCGGCACCCCAAAGAAAAGGTCCGATGATATTACTTTTACCGAAATCCTTCCAAGAAGTAAGCGACTGATGTGCCTTTCATCGGCTTTATCGATAAATTACCATAGCTCATCTTCGCTAATATATTTTAATTCGGCACTTATACGAGAAATAGAAACTAAACGAGTCGCATTCCAACCAGCAGTACCAATACGTACAAATTCTTTTTTCTTCATATAGCTTTTTATTATTTCTTCTATCCTTTGTTTGCTATAATTAAATGACAAACCATAATAATTTTGTTTTCTTAAAATATTATTATTCGGTCGCAAAGATATATTAAAAAGAACTAACACAATATTTTCCTTAATTTTTTAATTCAAATACTATATTAGAAATTTCTGCTCTTGTCTGTTTCAGCTAATTTTTTAGTTTTTATAACAGAACGTTCATTATTCAGAAAGTGATGCGATTTAATTAGTTTCACCTCGAATATTTATATGTTTTTCGCTTGCCAATATTAAATCATTAACAAAACCATCATACTTTTCGCTTAAAAAGATTATACTTTTTAGGCGAAAAGTTCTATCTTTTTGGTTGAAACATAATTATGTTTTTCTGAAAAATAATTATGTTTTCATGAAAAGCAATTTAGAGATAGGTAAAAAAGAGATTTTAGTTATTAGCGATGGTTCAAAAACAGTGTGAATGTGTCTTTTTAAAACAAAAAATGATAGAAGAACACGATAAATGTCTTAATGAACCCGAAGCTCCAAAACTGATAGATGGAGGAGTTTATGATAATCAAGGAGCTTATAAACTTCAAAAAACGTCCCTTGCAACTAATAACTTGCAAGGGACGTTTTGTTATATATTAATGACAGAAAGAAATTACTTCGTTCCGTCATAGATAATGGTAATGTATGTTAGTATACCAACTTTGTTGAAGTTCCACGGAAAGACACAACATAAATACCATGTGGCATATTGTTAAGGTTTATTGTCGTAGGATTATTGAATGAACTAATTTTTGCACCTTGTGCATTGTAGAGTATAACCTCGCCATAATTACCATTGAATATTATCTTTCCATCAGTAATTGTGAAAACTTCTGCGTTGGTATTATTATCTACACCTTGTATATTGGTAGGATCATCAGTTCCTTCATAAGGTAAACCTGGATATCCTTCGGTACCACCAGCAAAGTCTATAACATTCCATTGTTTCGTTTTAGCAATAGCTACAGCCGACTTAGTACAAATATTGCCTTCGGTTTCCTTAGTATTTACGATGATGATGTCGGCAATATCACTGGCATTACGTTGTGGAAGTCCTGTCATAAGCGATTTACAAGCATTTGGTGATAACTGATTAGTATAACATGTTATGGTTAAAATCATCTGGTTTTGCGATAAGTCAAGCGATTTTAGTTTGTTATTATCAATCCAGATATACTCTAACTCTTCAAGTGGTTTTAAGTTTACATCAGTTAGCAGGTTGTGATGTAGCGAAAGCGTATTTACTTTCTTCAGCTTTGATAAATCAAGTTCAGAAAGTTCATTACTATAAGCACAAAGTAACTCCAATTCGGGAAGGTCGAGTTGCATTGCTGTCAACTTATTATCGTTGATATAAAGTTTTTGTAATGTAGACGATTTAAGTGTGAATGATTTAAAGTTATTCTTTGCCAACTGTAGTTCCTTTAAATTGTTATTCTTTGTAAGATCGATTTCAGCAAGTTTATTTTCGTTTGCATACAAGTTAGCAAGATATTGGTTGTTTGAAATATTCAATTTTTCAATTCCAGTTCTGTTTACAGCAAGCGTTTCAAGATATTTTTGTATGCTGACATCAATGGTACCAATCGTGTTATTATTTACCGAGAGATAATTAATAAGAGGATTCTTGCTGATATCTAATTTTGTAAGTTCGTTTTCGTCGCAATCAAGAAAAACAAGCTTACCACATTGTGTAATATTCAGTTCTTTTAATCCACAATAACTGCAGTTTAGCGTGTCAATTTCTTTATTGTTAGATAAATCGAGTTTTTCCAACTTTCCATTTTTACAGCTTAATATTTTTAATGTAGGACAATGACTTACATCGAGTGCTTCCACATCAAAGTTATCAATGCTCATCTCTGTTATGTTGCCTTCGATTCTTACATCTTTCTTCATAACCTCATAGAAGTCTAAACGTTCTCCCATCATTTCTTTTGTTCTTATGAACTTAATTCCGTCGAATGTAATACCATTACCAAGAATACGAGAAACAACTTCGCTGCCTATTTTTTTGCTTGTTGTAAAGGTAGCATAAGGTTTTTCTGCAGCTTCTTCAATATGTTTGAATGACGACCATGGGGTACTTATTTTGTAGACATCGCGTTTACCATGAGGCACAAAAAGTTTACATTGTTCGAAGTCTATATTATAAAATGCCATTGAACCACAATATGGAGGTGAAACAGCAAGAACGTGCACTTCGGTTAGTCCTGTACAATTCATAAATACACCAAATCCTATCTGTTCAACAAGTTCGGGTAAAGTAATCGTTGTAAGATTTTTGATGTGTGCAAATGCAGAACTTTCTATCTCGGTAAGCGATTTTGGCAGAATTATATTGGTAAGTTCGGTAGCTTCGTAGAAAGAGTATTTACCAATCTTTTTTACCATTTCTGGTACAATATATTCACCGCTTCTACCTTTGGGATATTTTAGAAGTGTTTCCATATTTTTATCGAAGAGCACACCATCTGTCGATGCAAATGTTTGGTTGTCTTTATGTACTTCGAAAGCCTTCAATTCATTACAGATATAGAAAGGAACCATGCCACTAGAGCCACCGATATTGTTTAGCGATGCAGGAATAACTATCTTCTCTAATTTCTCTGTATTAGAAAAAGCTTCGTCAGAGAGTTTCTGTGTGCCTTCTGGAATAATATAAGTGCCAGTTTTACCATCTGGGCACTTAATTAATGTAATCATCTCCTTGTCGAAGAGTACACCATCAGCTGTTTTAAAGTTGTTGTTTTCAGGTTTTGCAATAATTTCCGTAAGATTGTCGCACAATAAAAATGCATTTCTTTCTATCGTTGTAACACTATTCGGAATAGTTATTTTACGCAATTCACTGCATCTGCAAAACATATTTATAGATATAGTGTTGTCTTTTGTGTAATATTCCAAATCTTCGTCAACATAATAATAAGAGGTGCCGCCCGATACAATATTTGCTTCCGATAAATCAAGAATCTGTAATTTTCCATCAGTTTTTGCTCCTGCAATTGTACTTCCGCCCATGGCACGAATATATAATATGTCAGTACCATTTAAGTTTCCCGTAACTTTTAGTTCGGTAAGCGAAAGCATTTCTTCCTCCGTTAATTTGTTCATTAACGACCCCGCTTCTTCTACATGTATTGTTTTTTGTGCAAAAGCCATCGTATACGATAGCAACATACATACTAATGTGACGAAAACCTTCATGTTTCCTTTGGTAAATAGTTTCTGTTTCATAAGCATTAAATAAAATATTAGTAGATAAATTTAAGTTTCACAACATGTCGCAAAAATAATGTTTCTTTCATTAATTTGCAAACTTTCTATTGCTTTTCTTGTTTATTTGTGTGATAATTGTGTAAAATAACGACAAAAGAAACGGATAAAGATAAATCTTTCCTCAATGAGAGTTGATATACTATAATTAGCGAACGAAAAAGTATTTGTAATTCTGTATTCTTGGTTATGATATAGCAATATTTTCTATTCCTGCGCAAGATAAAAATAAAGCTTTTTAGAGGAAGGTAAATGCTCATTATAAATTTATAATTATATTCCATCAAAATTATAATTATATTCCATCAAAAATATAATTACAAATTTCAAATTTATAATTACAATTTTTTATTTTATAATTATAAATTTCAAACTATAGTTTTGTGTTGAAATGTTGTTAGGTGAAATTTCATTTATTCAGCTAAAATCTTTTTAAGCAGTGATGCTAAATAATCAAAGTTTTATTACTAA
>NZ_BAKF01000009.1 GCF_000614025.1 Prevotella aurantiaca JCM 15754 | reverse complement strand
AGGTTTTTAAGGGAGGACTAATTAATAGTTTTTGAATCTTCTTCATTTTTGCATTTTCAGACATCTTTGTTTCTTTTCCTTTTTTACATAGAAATTGAGTCTTAGAAATTTAGATATTGAGTCAGTTTATTTTTGTGTACTCAGGCGTAGTTCCATCACTTTAGATATACTTTTATTGTCTTTAAGTATTGCGATGGAAAAGTTGTATTCTCCTGATTTTATTCGTTTGTCAGCCTTTATAGTAGCTGTATATCTCACTACTTCGCCAGGCATCATCACGTCAATACGTATGATGGGCTTATTTTAAAGTGATTTGAGTTTGCGGTTTCAGTTATTGTTGGATATAAATTGCCTATTGCTTGAGTGCCCTTATTGTGTATTTCAAAAGCAATTTGTCCTTCTTCGCCACGCGACAATATATTATTGCCGTTGTTATCCGTGAAAACTAAGTTACTAACTTCAATCTGTGGTGTTTCTTTTGTTATTAGTGTAAGTCTTTCTATGTTTGCTTCGTTGCTAAACTGAAGAGGTCTTACACTGGTATCGGCAGGATATTCGGAAGGTTCCATTTGAAAACCATATAGTCTGTCATCTCCTGAATTAGTGCTATCAAATCCACTTTCATCTCTTGTTTCTGATAAATAATCTTGTTGTTCAATATCCCGATTTTCCTGTAATTGCTCGTAGCGTTCATGAAGAATACCTTTTGTTTTTTTATTTGCTTGAGCATCTATTGCTGCTCCCGCAGCTGCACCGCCTACCATTCCAATAATTGTACCAATGTCTGACCCTCTTGCACCGCCAGCAATCCCTCCGACAGCACTTCCTAAGACGCTGCCTAATGAGCCACCAATATAGGTTCCGCCCATAAAGGAACTGCAACTGCTAAGTAGCAAAGTTGTAGTCATTCCTAATACAATTATCTTCTTCATATCTTCGTTTTGTTTTGCGATACAAAGTTAGTTCGAAAAAAGAGACTTCTGAAAATAAAATCCCTACTAAGAGAGGGGAATTTCCCTAAAATGAATAGAGTTTTCATTTTTATAGATAGAATGAAGCATTGATATGGTTGTAATTATATACTTTGATACTCATAGAAAAAGTCAGAAAACAAAGACAAACCTTGTGTTTTTCAGACCGCTGTTTACGTATGCTTTTATTCTCTTTTCAATATTGTTATTTGTGAATTGAAAGCTGTTTGCCCATAATAGAAAGGATACAACCAATACCTTTATTTTTCTTATATTTTATTTGCCGTTATATTCTATTTTATTTATATTTGTACCCTATTTTTGACAATTGGTGTGAATTTTTTTGTGGTCATATCAAAAACAAATGTTGTAGTATAGCTATAGTATAGATAAGAGAATAAAAAGCAAACGAAAAGAACTAATATTCTAACAAATTAATTATGAAAAAAAGCTCCAATTTTTTTCCTATGGTAACTTTAGGCCAAATTATAGGATGTGTTGTATGTTTTCCTCTGCTGATATTCCTTGTCAATGTTTTTTATTATTCAAATAAATACAACGATGACGCAGTTCTGTATTATAAAGATTATATAAAAAATCTTATAATATAATTGTTACTATGCCTGAAGAAAAATCCAAATATTATCTAAAGAATCAAGACGAAGATATAAAAACAAGCGAAACTTTCATTAAAAAGATAGATAACAATTTTTTTTCTAATCCGGAAGCATACTATATTCCATTTTATTCCGTAGAATACAAGAAATATTTCAGCATCATGTGTTTTATAGGTATGAATGAAATGTATTGGCCTTATGGAATGAAAGTTACTTTGATGGTAAATAAGGACGAAATGAACAACCCAAAATATGGAACAAAAGAAAATCCTGTACCTATTTTAAGATATATTGGTGTAGACGAGTCCATCAGAGATTATGACAAGGATTACGATAGGAAATATATGGATAGTGTTTATTCTGAAAATGTCATAGGATATTTGAAATATAAGATGCCAAAGGGCGAATTTAAACGGCGTTTTAAAAATAAAGGTGATTAGAAATAAATGATCTCAAAATTTATAATTACAAAATAAAAAATTATAATTATAAATTTTGAAATTGTAATTATAAATTTTTATTTTGTAATTATGTTTTTTCAGTTTAAAATAATTCTTCTATAAAGCCACTATTATTTATGTGTGGCGAATAGTTTTTTATTGCAAATGATTTACACCATCTTTGCTCACGTCTTTAACGCCTTTTACTTTTTTGAAGTAAGCTACGGCTTTATCAACGTCCCAACCTTTTGGTATTTTGATAGCCACTCCATTTATTTTCTTATATTCATAAACAATTGTGCAATCTTTCTTCTCGATAGCGTTCATTAAAGCTTTGCTACCTTTAGCCCTATCGTAGTAAATTATAATTGTTTGATTTGCTTGCGATGCACTTTCTTCTTCCTCTCCGCTACCCATAATTTGTTCTTTTATTGGGCATTGTGCAGATACAAATGTTGATTGGGTAAATAAAAAACCCATCAATAATATACTGATTTTAAAGTATTTCTTCATATTACCTATTTTTATTTTACATATATGTTCTGCAAATATAGGAATAAATTCATATTTTACCGCCAATTTTTATAATTATTTCAAAAATATTTCATGATTTTCTGTAAGTTATGCTTTATGAATTTATCTAATCCGATAATAAGTAAACTTATAAAAATGTTGCTATGAAATAAGTGTTTGAAAGAGTAAATAGGTAAGCAAAATACAGCTTTTTCTGCCCCGAATGCAATAAATTACAGGGTATGTCGTTTATAAAATGTATATACAAAACCCTGTTTAGGCAGGGAAGGCTAAGGAAAGTTTTTATGATAGAATATATAAAGGGTGAACTAACAGACCTTTCGCCTGCAATGGCAGTTGTAGAAGCACATGGCGTAGGCTATGGACTGAATATTTCGCTGAATACTTATAGTGCTATACAAGGCAAAAAAAGTGTAAAACTATTTGTGTACGAAGCCATTATGACAGGTGGACGCGACGACAACTATACACTTTATGGCTTTGCAACAAAACAAGAACGTTCGCTCTACCGACTACTTATTACGGTTTCTGGAGTGGGTGCAAATACTGCGCGCATGATATTGTCGTCGCTTACACCTGCAGAATTGTGCAATGTAATCGCCAATGGTGATGACAAGATGCTTAAGTCGGTAAAAGGTATCGGACTGAAAACTGCACAGCGCATTATAGTTGACTTGAAAGACAAGATATTGCAAAGTGGAATAGCCGAAGAATTACGCGTTAGTAGTCAGCCAACTACGGCGAATGTAAACAACGCTGTAAAAGACGAAGCTGTAGGAGCGCTCACCATGTTAGGCTTTTCACCTGTTCCATCAGCTAAGATTGTGGTAGCCATCTTAACAGAACAGCCCGATTTACCAGTAGAACAAGTTGTAAAGTTAGCATTGAAACAAATAAAATAGACAAACCATTCTGCTCTCTTTTTTCGTTGTTAAAAGGATTTACGAAAGAAAAAATATTGAGCAAAGTTTTCATCAATGAAACAAAGAAAATACATAATACCCCTTCTTCTGTTGCTTGCAGGTATTAGTCTGTTAGCATGGGGGCGTTCGCTTGCTAATGTGTTGCCTTTTATGAACACATTCCAAGCAATGATAGCGCCAGCTGACACTACGAAGAAAGTAAAAGTATTGGATGTTGAATTGGAAAATGAAGATATTCCCGACTCGTTGTTGCATCCACGTTGGAAAGTGCAACGTACTACACCTGTTACTTATAGTGATTTACAACAAAATCCTTACGACCTTGCACGTCCTGAAAACTTGAAACAGAGTGTAGAATACAACGATACACTAAATATGTACATAATAGGTAATAAAATTGGCGATACTTACATTACCACACCTATTATGATGACTCCAGAAGAATATAAAGCGTGGAGTGAGAAACGAAGCTTTGCCGAATACTATCGTCAAAAGAATAAGGAAATTTTAGAAAAAAAAGGAAAAGAAAAGTTTGACTTTACTGATATGCACTTTGCACTCGGACCTGCAGAAAAAATATTTGGTCCTGGCGGTGTACGTGTTAGAACACAAGGTACAGCCGAATTGCGCTTTGGAGCAACACTTAAAGGTATAGATAATCCATCGTTGCCCATCAGAAATCGTAAGATGACAACGATGAATTTCGATGAAAAAATAAACTTGAATGTAAATGGTAAGGTGGGTGATAAGGTAAATATGAACCTTAACTACAATACTGATGCTACATTCGATTTCGATGCACAGAACTTTAAGTTGCGTTATGAGGGTAAAGAAGACGAAATTATAAAACTCGTAGAAGGTGGTAACGTTTCGTTCCCATCAAATAATTCATTAGTGCAGGGCTCGTCATCGCTTTTTGGTATCAGAACCGATATGCAGTTTGGTAAGTTAAAACTGCAAACTGTTTTGTCGCAGAAAAAATCTTCTAACAAAAGTGTAAGTTCAAGTGGTGGAAAACAACTTACTCCATTCGAATTTGATGCAGCAGATTATGAAGAAAATCGACACTTTTTCTTGTCTCATTCATTCCGTTCGCGCTACGATGATGCTATGAAAACTTTGCCCAACCTAACTACAGGAATCACTATAAATCGTGTAGAAATATGGGTTACCAATAAAACGGGTGTAACTACCAATACCCGCAACATTGTTGCATTGAGCGATTTGGGAGAAAATAGCAAAGTTAGCCGAACAGATTTATGGGGAGCTGGAACAGGCAATGTTCCATCAAATAATGCAAATACAGAGTATAGCACAATTGCGCAAGGACATCCACAGGCAAGAAATATAGATCAGGTATCTACAGTTCTCGATGGCTTAGGACTTATTGGTGGTGTAGATTACGAAAAATTATCGAATGCGCGTTTGCTTAATAGTTCTGAATATACTGTTAATCAAGCATTGGGATATGTTTCTTTGCGTACAGGATTACAAACCGACCAAGTGTTGGCAATAGCTTATGAATATACTTCTGGTGGTATAACTTATCAAGTAGGAGAATTTTCAAGCGACCGTACCGATGTATCCGAAGCTCTGTTTGTAAGATCGTTGAAGAATACCAGTAATAACCCAAAGCAGGCTAACTGGGGCTTAATGATGAAGAACGTATATTATCTTGCTTCATCAGTTGAGCGCGATAAGTTCCGTTTAGATGTTAAATACCAAAGCGATGCAGCAGGTGTTTATCTTTCTTATATTCCTGAACCGCAAGTTAAAAATCAACCTATCATAAGAATATTAGGAGCCGACCGTTTAGACAATAACAATAATCCACATGCAAATGGATATTTCGACTATGTAGAAGGCTATACCATTTCTAATGGTCGTGTATTCTTCCCTGTAGCAGAACCTTTTGGCGAATATATGTATAACTATTTGGTTTCAAAAGGAGTTTCAGCTGCAACGGCTAGTAAATATGCCTTTACGGAATTGTATGACTCAACAAAGACAGTAGCGAAACAAATTGCTGAAAAAGACAAATATTTGCTGGTAGGACAATATAGAGGAACAAGTGCCAACGTTATTTCTTTGGGAGCATATAATGTTCCACAAGGTTCGGTAGTAGTTACGGCTGGTGGCGTAAGACTGACAGAAGGTTCTGATTATAGCGTTGATTACAATGCAGGTGAAGTTACGATATTGAATCAAAGCATTATAGATGCAGGAACATCAATAAATGTATCGCTGGAAAGTCAAAGTGATTATGGGCAACAGCGTAAAACAATGGTGGGTTTGAATTGGGAATACGATTTCTCGAAAAACTTTATGATTGGTGGTACCTTTATGCACTTGTCGGAACAAGCACTTACCACAAAAGTTAATATGGGTACGGAGCCTCTCAATAATACAATATGGGGACTCAATATGAGCTGGAAAAAGGAAAGTCAATGGCTCACAAATATGCTTGACAAGATTCCTTTCTTGCATCTTACACAACCTTCTCAAATTTCTTTCTCAGCTGAATTTGCACAGTTAATAGCTGGTCAGAGTAATGGAACACAAGATAGGGCATCGTACTTAGATGATTTTGAAGATACAAAAAATACAATCGATGTAAGTCAACCTACCAATTGGGTTATCTCAAGTGTACCTTCTGACTTCCCTGAATCTACGGATAAGACAACTTTGCGAAGTGGTTTTAATCGTAGTTTATTAGCATGGTACAATATTGACCCATTGTTTACACGTATCAGCAGTTCGCTAACACCAGCCCATATAAAGAGCGACCTTGAACAATTGTCGAATTTCTATGTTCGTGAAGTTTATACACGCGAGTTGTTCCCTAATCGTGAGCAAAGCAGCTATAATGGATCATCATCTACTTTGTCGGTTCTTAATCTTGCTTATTATCCAACTGAACGTGGTCCTTATAACTTCAGTCCGACACTTGATATTAACGGACATTTACCAAATCCGCGTAAGAAATGGGGTGGTATGATGCGTAAGCTTGATACAAATGATTTCGAGATGGCCAATATTGAGTATATTGAGTTTTGGTTGCTCGACCCATTCATTTATTCTAATAAGCAATCAGATGCTAATCTCTATGGTGGAGACTTTTACATAAATCTTGGAGAAGTTTCGGAAGATATCTTGCGCGATGGTAAGAAATTCTATGAAAGTGGTATGCCAGTAGATGGGAGTCAAGCATGGACAACTACTCAGTGGGGCAGAATACCTACACAAACTACAGTAACATACGCTTTTGCTACAACAAAAGGCAGCCGCGCTTTACAGGATGTTGGTCTTAATGGACTTAATGACGAAGAAGAACGTAATTTTGCTTCTTATCAAGATTTCTTGACATACGCTCGAAGTAATACAAACCAAGCTGTGTTCGATTCTATATGGGCAGACCCTGCTAACGATAATTATCGCTATTTCCGTGGTTCAGATTGGGATAGAATACAAGCACCTATTCTCCAACGTTATAAATATATAAATAATCCGCAAGGAAACTCGCCAGATAATGATAACAGAAACGAACGTTACGACACATCATACAAGGCAGGACCCGATGTTGAAGATATAAATCAAGACTATACGCTCAACGAATACGAGAAGTACTATCAGTATAAGATAAGCATTCGACCAGAAGACTTGGTGGTAGGACAAAACTATATCGTTGATAAGAGAGAAACTGTTGCACCGCTGCGCAAAGGCGGAAGCGCACCTGTTACGTGGTATCAATTCCGGATTCCTGTGCGAGAATATCAAAAACGCGTAGGTGGAATTAACGACTTTACGAGTATTCGTTTTATGCGTATGTTCCTTACTAATTTTGAAAAGCCTATTGTAATGCGCTTTGCTACATTTGACCTTGTACGCGGAACGTGGCGTCAGTATCAGCAAAATCTTACTAACTCTGCTTCTACTTCAGGAACAATGTCAGTTGGTGCGGTTAGCATAGAGGAAAATAATGATAAGACACCTGTAAACTACGTGCTGCCACCTGGAATTTCGCGAGAACAAGATCCTTCGCAACCACAACTTGTACAGAGTAACGAGCAGGCTTTAGCTATGACGGTACATAATTTAGGTTACAAGGAATCGAAAGCTGTTTATAAAAATACTACACTTGATATTCGTCAATACAAACGTTTGCAAATGTTTGTGCATGCAAATGCACTTAAGCCAAATGTTTCTAATCTTGCCGATAATCAGTTGGCCGTGTTTGTTCGTTTGGGTTCTGACTATAAGAACAACTATTACGAATACGAAATACCATTGAAGCTTACTCCTGAAAAGCAATACGATAAGTATTCTCGAAAAGACTGTGAAGAAGTTTGGCCAATAGACAATATGCTTGATGTGCCTATTTCTGTATTTACCGATGTTAAGAAAAAGCGTAATGCAGGGCGTGGTAATGGAACAGCAAGTTATAATCGTGAGTTTTCAATATACGATGATAAGCGTCCAGCGAATCGTGTCAGTGTGATGGGTAATCCAACATTGGGCGAGATTAAGACAATGATAATTGGTGTACGTAACCTTTCAAGTAGCGAAAAGAGTGGTGAAATATGGGTGAATGAAATGCGCTTACTCGAATTCAATAATGAAGGTGGTTGGGCTGCACGTGGTCAGCTTAACATTCAATTATCAGATTTTGGTACGGTAGATGTTAATGCTAGTCATAGTACTGATGGCTTTGGTGGTCTTGAAGAAGGTGTAAATGCACGAAAGAAAGAAACAAATACCGATGTTACAGTTACTACCAGTCTCGAATTGGGTAAGTTCTTCCCAGATAAGGCTAAAGTATCTGCACCTTTATATTATAGTGTTACAAAGAGCGAGAGACGTCCAAAGTATAATCCGCTTGATACGGATATGCAATTAGATGCAGCTCTTGATGGTGCTGCTAATGAACATGAGCGCGATTCAATAGAATCTATTGCGATTACAAAGCGTACAACGACTAACTTCTCGTTGTCAAATGTGCGTGTAGGTATACAGAATAAACGTCATCCTATGCCTTACGATCCTGCTAACTTCTCATTCTCTTATAGTCATTCACATTCACGTACGACAGGTGAAACTACTGTTTATGAGAATGAAGATAATTGGCGTGGTGCAATGAATTATAACTGGACACCAGTTTATAAGTCGGTGTTACCTTTCAAACGACTAATAAAAGGCAAGTCTAAATGGTTCGATATTCTCAAACGCTTTGAACTGAACTGGTTGCCACAGAATATAGCTTTCAATACAGAAATAACCCGTAACTATTACGAATTGCAACAACGCGATATGGAATCGACAACTATGAATATGTTGCCGTTAACCTTTAGCGAACAATTCTTATGGAATCGCGATTTTGCTGTGCGATGGGATTTGACACGCAATTTGCATATGAATTTCCAAAGTGCTACGCATGCTGAAATAGAAGAGCCTTACACACCTATCAATAAAGATCTTTATGCTGACCGATATGAAGCATGGAAAGATTCTGTATGGACAAGTTTGAAGAATTTTGGTACACCATTAGATTATCAGCAGAGTTTTACACTTTCGTATCAGTTGCCGCTTAATATGCTGCCTATATTCGATTGGATAAATTCTGATGCTACTTACAATTCTACTTATACGTGGGTTCGTGGTACAAGATTAGAAAATGGTGCATCGTTAGGAAATATGATAACCAACAACCGAGCGTTGAATATCAATACGACATTTAATTTAGAACGTCTATATAATCATATTCCTTTCTTGAAGAAAACCAATGAGAGGTTCAATAAGTCGCGTCCAAGTATCAGTAGAAGTGGAACACTTGATAGTAGGGGACGTGTAGACGCTGGTAACTTAGCTGATCAGTTGAGTAAGGAATTAGGAAAAGACTCAAAGAAAAAGATAGACGGCGATAAAGATAAGAAAAAGGCATTGCCTAAGAATTCAAAGAGTTTCGAACAAGAAGTAACCCTTCCTGCAGATACTACAATTGTTGTTTCGCACTCGAAGAAAACAAAACGTATTATTGTTTCACTGAAAGATGCAGATGGACATTCTGTAAAACTAAAGTGGAAAAAGATGGACGATAATAGAGTAAAATTGTATAATAAGACTGACTCAATAATGCGTTTAAAACTTACCGTTACGCCAAAAGAACCGCTTGACGATAAAGGTTGGTATAAAACAGCACAATGTGTTGCACGAGCTTTGATGATGGTACGAAGTGCCAGCATATCTTATCGTGATCAATACTCTATGTCTTTGCCAGGATTTATGCCTACTATTGGTGATGCGTTCGGACAGATGCGTAGAAGTGGAATATTGACACCAGGTCTTGATTTCGCTTTTGGTGTTATTGATGAAGATTATATTGGTCGGGCAAGAGATAATGGTTGGTTGCTAGTTTCAGATAGTATAGCTACACCAGCAACAACAAACAAAACAGAAGACTTGCAGCTTCGTGCAACATTGGAACCTATTCGCGACTTTAAGATAGATCTCAACGCTAGTCGTACAGAAACAGTTTCAAAGAGCATTCAATATATGTATGTTGGAATTCCTACCACGCAAAGCGGTACACTCACAATGACAACTATCTCTATTGGTTCTGCTTTTGAAGGCTTGGGTAATGCTAATAATGGTTATCATAGTGCAACTTTTGAGAAGTTTGCTAAATCGCTTGATGGATATCGCAACCAGGTTGAGGCTCGTTATATTGGGGCTGAATATCCAGCATCAATGGGAGGAGGTAGATTTAATCCTGCCATAGGAACAGTAGATAAGTATAGTGCAGATGTAATGATACCTGCCTTCCTTAATACTTATACAAGCATAGGAAATAACGGACTGGAGATATTCCCTAAATTGAAGAGTTTGTTACCTAACTGGACCATTCGATACAGCGGACTTTCACGTTTGTCTATCTTCGAGAACATTTTCAAGAGTGTAAATATCAATCATTCATATAAGAGTATTTTTGCTATTGGTTCTTATCAAAGCTTCAGCACATGGCAAGAATATATGAATGGTTTGGGATTTGTGAAAGATGCTACATCTGGTGCGCCTATGCCAAGTTCAATGTATAATATTTCGCAAGTAAGTATAAACGAAGCATTTGCTCCATTGTTAGGTATTGATGTGACCTTAGAAAACAATCTTACTGCTCGTTTAGAATATCGTCAAACACGTGTTCTGTCGCTTTCTATGACAAGTGTTCAGGTAAACGAAGCTATATCGAAAGACTGGGTTATTGGCTTTGGCTATCGTATTAATAATGTAAATCTATTTGGTGGTCGCAACTCAAGATTGGTAAAGAGTACTAAGAAAAAAGGCGATCAACAAGATAAACAGAACAGCAATTCTCAAAGCACGAACAATAGAAATAATGGAGGTATAAATCGCGACTTAAATCTCAGATTAGATTTAAGCTATCGCAAACAAGCTTCTATTACCCGCGATATTGCATCAATTACATCAGCAGCATCGAGTGGAAATACAGCTTTCAAAGCATCATTCATTGGCGATTATACGTTAAGCCGTCTTATCACAGCAAGTATTTATTATGACATACAAGTAAATGCGCCATTGCTTTCTTCAAGCAGTTTCCCAACAACTACTCACGATTTTGGTGTCAGTCTAAAGCTTAGCCTTACTCGATAAGCTTCTGCTTACTTGCCTTGGTAACTACTTTTTATCTTTATATCTTAATACTTAATATTTTCTTTTTGCTACATACTCTCTATATGTAAAGAAGTTATACGAGTTGTTTTATAAATTTGAGAGGGGATAAAATTTTAGCAAAAAAAACCACAAATAGTTTGTAATAAATCATATTTTTGGTGTAATTTTGTAAGTCGTAAGAAATAGGTAAAATAACATTTAAGGTAAAGGTTATGAAGAAAATAAGAGCAGCAGTTGTGGGTTATGGAAACATTGGTCAATATGCAATTGAAGCACTAGAAGCTGCAAAAGACTTTGAGATTGCAGGTGTCGTACGACGTCAAGGAGATAAAGACAAACCTTTGGAGTTGACTCCATACGAAGTTGTAGACGATATTGCAAAATTAAAGGACGTTGATGTGGCTATACTCGCAGCACCAACACGTAGCTGTCCAGACTATGCAGAACGTATTGTAGCTATGGGCATCAATACTGTAGATTCGTTCGATATACACACAAGCATATTAGAGTACCGCACAAAGCAAATGGAGAACTGCAAAAAGGCGGGTAAAGTGAGTGTTATTGCAGCAGGTTGGGACCCAGGATCTGACTCTGTTGTACGCATTTTAATGGAAAGTTTGGCACCAAAAGGTCTTTCTTATACCAACTTTGGACCTGGTATGTCAATGGGACACTCCGTTTGTGTGCGTGGCAAAACAGGTGTTAAGAATGCGCTTTCTGTAACAATTCCCTTGGGAGAAGGTATTCACCGACGTATGGTTTACGTTGAATTGGAAGATGGAGCAAAGCTTGAAGATGTCACAAGGAATATTAAAGCTGACCCATATTTTGCTAATGACGAAACACATGTGTTTGCAGTAGCAAGTGTAGACGACGTTCGCGATATGGGACATGGAGTTCATCTTATTCGAAAAGGTGTGAGTGGCAAAACTCAAAATCAGCATTTTGAATTTAACATGAGCATCAATAATCCTGCTCTAACCTCACAGGTTCTTGTAAATTGTGCGCGTGCGACTATGCGTTTGGCAGCAGGTTGCTATACTATGCCAGAAATTCCAGTGATAGATTACCTGCCTGCTTCACGTGAAGAAGTAATTAATAAGCTGGTATAAAAAACAAAAGTGTTATGCCATTGTGCGCTTTGTAACAACTTTTAGTATAGCATTGTGTAGCATTGGTCTAACTTTATGTTTGCAAGCTTGTGTTCATACATATAATATAATGTTGGAATAACATACATGGGAAAAGCATTAAAAAACTTTCTTGTGGAGTTTCAGCATAAACTTCCGCAGCATATCAACCTAACAGCCGACTACGAAAAGGTTTCAGCTAAGTTGAAACAGTATCATATAAACTTGGAGTCGAAGTCGTTACGAAAACTATGGGGATATATGATTACAAAGGAAAAGCCATCGAAGAAAACTCTAGATCGATTGGCATTATTTGCTGGTTTCCAAAACTGGAAGGACTTGCAAGCTGCTATTCATGGCGACGGTGATGCGCAATTGAACTACGAAAACAAGGACGAAAAGGAAATAAGAAAGAAATGAAAGCTTCGATTATGAAAATAAAAAAAGTTCAGAACTACAAAGTTCTGAACTTTTTTATTTGTGGATTTCTCAAGAGAGAATTACTTGTTAGTCTTAGCAGTAACCACTCTTCTTTCCTTAATACGAGCAGCTTTACCTGTAAGATTGCGCAAGTAGTAAAGCTTAGCGCGACGTACCTTACCATGTTTGTTCACCTCGATAGATTCGATATTAGGTGACTCCATTGGGAAAATACGCTCAACACCGACAGTGCCTGACATCTTACGAACAGTGAAACGCTTCTTTTCGCCCTCACCGCTAATCTTGATTACTACACCACGATAAAGCTGAACACGTTGCTTATTACCCTCGACGATTTTGTAAGCGACTGTAACAGTATCTCCAGCTCTGAATTCTGGGTGCTGTTTGCCGGTTGCAAATGCTTCTTCAGCAATTTTAATTAAATCCATTTTTTTCTTAATTAAATATTGTTTGTCGTTCCAATACAACATGGCTCATGACTCTTCCACGGCCAGCGGTTATACCGAAAAGCTCTGCAAAGTTACTATAAATTATCCGATTAACGACGAAAACTATATTTTATTAAAATCTTCTTTAACTATATTTCACTTATACCAAGCGAAAACTACAGGTACTAATACCATTGACTAACAAGTTTTTACTATCTTTGCAGGGAGAACAAAAGCACAAATTATGAGTAAAAAGATGTTTTTAATAGGTGGTATGGCTGCTTTATTGACTTACACACCATGTGCAGCACAACAAGGAAAATACCAACTTACAGGCGTACAACGTAGTAGAATACTGATAGATTCCCGCTATGACAAAGCTAAAGACCAAAAGGCTGCAGCGTTTTTAGCACCCTACAAGCATGTAGTAGATAGTATTATGGGACCAGTAGTGGCACATTCTGACCACTATATGGCGGCTGAACGACCAGAAAGCGATTTATCTAATCTTCTCGCAGATATTCTGGTATGGGCAGCAAAAGAATATAACGAGAAAGTAGATTTCGCAGTTTACAACATGGGAGGCATTCGTGCTGCACTACCCAAAGGCAATGTTACAGTGGGAGATGTGAATGATATTGCGCCATTTGAAAATAAAATCTGTTTCCTAACACTTACTGGCGATAAGGTGTTAGAGCTCTTTCGACAAATTGCTCATACTGGTGGAGAAGGTGTTAGTAAAGGTGTGAGATTAGTTTTGGACCGTGGGGACAAACTTGAGTATGCAAGTCTGAACGGAAAGCAGATTGACCAAAGGCCAAATATCGCATTGCTACTATTGACTATTTGGCACAGGGCAACGACAAACTGGTGGCTTTTAAGGATAAAACCGATCTCAATGCACCTCAAGAAGCATCGAATAATTCTCGATTCGTTATTTTGAACTACTTCAAAGCAATGACAGCAGAAGGAAAAATCATTAACAGCACGAAAGAAGGCCGCATTTCTTACTTTAGTAAAGAAAGTGATAGACCTTCTGTTATAGTGAAGTAACGTTGATAAGTGGTACTATAAAAAAAGAAGTGAAACAATGAAAAAGAATATTTTACTGATAACCTTGTTTTTGTTTAGCGTTATTGCACTTGCACAAAAGAAGCAGCTCACCATTCTGCATACAAATGATACGCATAGTCAGATAATGCCTTTCAACACAACACTTGCCGATACGTTGAGGGCAGGACGGGCTGGTTTTGAACGTCGTATAGCTATGTTGAAAGAGGAAAGAGCCAAAGATCCCAACTTATTACTATTCGATAGTGGCGACTTTTGCCAAGGTTCGCCTTACTTTACCATGTTTAAAGGCGATGTGGAAGTAGGACTAATGAATCTTATGCACTACGATGCGGGAACAATAGGTAACCATGAGTTCGACTTTGGACTTGATAATATGATACGAATGTTTAAGGCTTTGAACTATCCGATAGTATGTGCGAACTATGATTTTGCAGGTACAGAATTGGCAAAGATAGTGAAACCTTACACAATATTAAAGCGTAAAGGTCTGAAGATTGGTGTATTTGGTTTGTCTCCACAGCTTGATGGGTTAGTTGTAACGGCTAATTATGGTCCATTAAAGTATCTAGACCCGATAGAATGTGCCCAGAAATGTGTTAATGAACTAAAGAAAAAGAAGTGCGACCTTATTATATGTATATCGCATTTAGGCATAAACATAGAAGGAGTTAGCGACGAAGAACTTGTTGCAGGTACGCGTGGAATCGACTTAATACTGGGCGGGCACTCACATTCTTTCTTAAAAGAGCTGGTTTATGTGAAGAACTTGGACGGCAAGAAAGTGGGTATCGACCAAAACGGAAAGTCAGCTATCTTTGTAGGAAAGATGGTTTTAGACTTAGAAAAGAAGAAATAGGAAAGAAAAAGGAGTTAAGACAACACAGCGTCTTAACTCCTTTTACTTTATATCCACTAATAAACTTACTCAAAATAGAATGTTAGCGCAATCATTTTAGAACGAGTTTCTTTCGCAAAATTAGCATACATCTGCGTATTTTTATCGCGCAAATCCTTTATATGATTGGTATCTAAGCTGTTCGATAATCCATACATAAATTTCAGTTCAGGTCGCAACTTGAAGAAAGGAAGATAGAAATCACAACCTACTCCCAACTCTAAATAAGCATCGCCTCGCTTTAATCGCAAATAGTCGTTGCTCTTTCCCGAAAGATTTAACATAGGATTGATACCTAACATTAGGTAGGGACGATAATTATTGAAGCGTGGAGCAGCTGCAATTAGGTCGAAAGCACACGAGATATAAACAGTTTTTAAATCTTGTGTCTTCTCCGTTGGTTGCCCATTAGCATTTAAATCCGTAAGATTTCTGAACGTAAGGTGGCGTGTTCCAAAGTACATTGCAGGAGCAACGCGTAACTGAAACGTTGTATTAAGACGCAATTCGCCTAACACACCCACCGTAAAGCCAGCATCCCAGCGGTCCTGATCTACCGAAATAACCTTCTGTGCAGGTCCACTACCATCGCCAAGATCTACCATTTGTGGCCCTGAATTCAGTATTTCAAGGTCTTGAAAGTGCGTTCCAACCATAACACCGAAATGGAACGGGCGCAAGTCTGTATAGGGACGATTCTGCACTGTGCGGTCTTGCGCAAAGCTAACGACCGACGTTGTCCATAATAATATAATGTATAGAAGTTGTTTCATATCTATTGTAATAACGCCCTTTCCCTTTTCTTATTGTAAAATAAAGCCTCCATCTTTACTTTTTAATCCACTAAACTCGTTATCTTTATTTGTATAAAGTCTAAATATTTCAAATTTTTATCATCATTTGTAGGTATTAGAAAAATATTTTTTACCTTTGCACCATACAAAAGTAGGTATTGAAAAACAATCCTATACAAGAACATTATTAATATAATAAAAGATTTATAATTATGGCTTATGTAATTGGCAACGACTGTATCGCTTGTGGTACATGTATTGATGAATGTCCAGTAGGTGCAATCTCTGAAGGCGACATCTACAAAATTGATGCTGATGCTTGCACAGAATGCGGCACATGCGCAAGTGTTTGTCCAAGCGAAGTAATTACTTTGGACTAATACACTTATAATTGTTACTGATTAAATTGAAGCGGACTCCTAGGAGTCCGCTTTTTTTTATCCTCTTTTTCACCTTCACCTTGATATAGATAATAGGTTCACTAACATTTGATAGAATGCTAATAGTTTCCTATTTTCTGTGCAAAGAAAATAGCATAGAATGTTAACAAAAGTGTAAAAGAAATACAAGGAAAAAGTAATCGTTTTGCTTTTACATTGCAATAGTGCCTGTTTTGCGATGCAAAACAGGCACTATTGTATCACAAAACAGGCACTTTTACACTTCAAAACAGACTGTTTTGTAATGCATTGGTAAACAGATTGTTAGCTAATTGTTTTGATTTTGAATAATCTTTACACTTTAATAGCTTTCTTTTTCTATTTCGAGTAGGTTAATCTAACATAATTTCTACCCTCCTAAAAATATGTTCTTGTAAGATTATGTTTCTTGTTTATTGTTGAAATACCACTACTACTTCCACTTTATAATAGCGGACTTAGCAAGCGAATAACCGATTCCCAAAGGCGGTAAAGGAACATTTTTTGGTCTATTTCCTTTATTTTTCCTAACGGAATACACTTCGCTTCGTCGGCAAGAAATATACTTTTAACACGTTGAGCCATTGATTTATCATAAAAGAAAGCATTGGCTTCAAAGTTATTTTCAAAACTACGAAAGTCTATATTCGCAGAACCTATTGTTGCTATGTTGTCGTCTGCAACAAGCAATTTACTATGATTGAATCCTTCTTCGTAGCATAACACCTTTACACCGGCTTGTATCGTCTGTCTGAGATAAGAACGAGAGGCCATCTGAACTAATTTTGAATCGCTCTTTAACGATACCATCAATCGGACATCTACACCCGACAAAGCTGCTGTTCGCATTGCAAAGAAGATGGGTTCGGTAGGCAAGAAGTAAGGCGTTTCCATATAAACATATCGCTTTGCACTCAGCAAAATCTTAATATAGCCTTGTTCTAATTCTTCCCATACATTGGTAGGACTGCTTGTTACAATCTGTACCAAACAGTTGTTTGTTGTTTCTGCTGTTGTGACGGGGTAATATTTGCGGTCGGTAATCAATGTTCGGTCGGCATGAAACCAATCTACAAGGAAAGCACGTTGTAGTCCATAAACTGCTGAACCACTTATTTTTACATGAGTATCTCGCCACTTCTTTCCCTTTACACCATGCACATAGCGTTGTGCTAAATTCATTCCGCCAATGAAACCGACCTTACCATCGACAACAATTATCTTACGATGGTTGCGATAATTCACCTTTCCTGTAAAGGCAGGAAAGCGCACTGGCATAAAGGAATGTACCTCGATGCCTTCTTCGCGCATCTGTTCAAAGAAGCGATTTGGTGTTTTCCACGAACCAACATCGTCGAATAGCAGGCGCACTTCTACTCCCTTACGTGCTTTATCAATAAGTGCATCGCGCAGTAAACGCCCCAATGGGTCGTCGTCAATGATGTATGCGACAATGTGAATATGGTGTTCGGCCTTGCCAATTTCTGATAATAACGCAGGAAAGAACTCGTATCCCGACACATAAACATCGGTTTCGTTGTTCTTAAATGGTAGGGCTAAATTCTGATTCATAAAGAGTTGAATCAGTTCTCTGTGTTCTTCAGGTAGTTCTAACTGCTTTTGTTCAGCAAATTCTATCATTGAACGCTTTGTCAGTTGGTCTAAACTATTTTGCCAAATATGTCGATCTTTGCGTGTTCGGCGTCCAAAAAAGAAGTAAAGAATGATTCCTAACAAAGGTAAAAACGATAATACCAGCACCCAAGCTATGGTTTTAGCAGGCTGACGATGTTCCAGCAGCACCGTAATCATGGCGATAATGGCAACCACAGTGTAGGCTACAAGAACTATCCAGTGTATGTAAATCATTCTCTTCCCCTCCTTTTATAAGTATTACGTTCTATTCATCATACCACAATATCATTTCCCAACTTACGTGCAAGAACGTTTCTCATGTCTTGCATCTTCTTTATTTCGCCCATTATCTCCATAGTTTTGCTTAAATCGCTTTCTGTTGAAAGGCTAACTTGAAGTTCTTTCAGGTGTTGCTCTACATAGTCCATGCGGTAATCGAGTATAAGATGCATGATGCGGTCGCGGAGATCAACCTCTCGTTCCTTTATCTGCATACTCTCCGATAGTTGGAAACGGTCTACACTGAGCTTTATTGCCAATGTTGAAACAAGTATATCGGGGTGGTGAGTAAAATATTCTTCTGCTTTAAAATCCTCATCTGCACTATGTTCTATAGCCTCGCCCAGTATCTGAACTGACAGTGGATTGCTGAAGGAAAGGTTGTCTAAGCCAAGGTCGTAGGCTATGTATTGTGCAACATTAAGGTTGATGCGCTCGCCTGTTTCTTCGTCATGTACATCGCGAATAATAATCTTTTCGCCATCTCTTACTATTGCTTGTACCAACATTGTTTCAACTTTCGACGCTTGTTGCATAGGTGTTGCTGGTCGTAACACTTGTTGTTCGCCCACAGTTTGTTCGCTTTCGCGTACCTGCTCTTTGCGTTGCTGCTCCCTGTCGTTATAGATAAAGCGATTCATCTGGGCAATAAGGGTATTTTCTTTCATACCTGTTCGGTGAGCACACTCACGTAAATAGGTGTCGCGCAAGATAGGATCTTTTATTACAGCAATGCTTTGCACGATAGAGTTGATAGCCTCTGATCGTTTAACAGGGTCGGTTACACCTTTTAATAATACGTTTATCTTGAAAACAATGAAGTCTGTCTGATTCTCTTCGATATACTTTCTGAATGCTTCAGCAGTTAAATTGCGTGCCAATTCATCAGGGTCTTTCCCATCAGGAAGCAATAATACCTTCACATTCATACCTTCTGATAGTAACATATCGGTACCGCGCAAGGCTGCATGTTGCCCAGCTTCATCGCCATCGTATAACAATACAATGTTGGAAGTAAATCTACGAAGCAGCTTTATTTGGAAAATTGAAAGTGCAGTACCGCTGTTTGCAACCACATTTTCTATGCCACACTGGTGCATTGATACTACATCGGTATATCCTTCTACCATATATACAAGGTCGAACTTAGCAATTGCTTTCTTCGCTTGGTATATTCCGTAGAGCGCATGGTCCTTCTGGTAAATCTCACTACCTGGTGAATTGACGTATTTTTGACTTATTCCCTTTGTTCGTGCATCCAGTAAACGACCACCAAAGGCTATTACTTTACCGCTTACATTGAGCCATGGAAAAATGACTCTTCCATTGAAACGATCTAAAAGTTCGCCATTATCACGTTCAAAACAAAGTCCAGTCTTTACAAGATATTCTGCCTTATAGCCTGCTTTCAGTGCAGCATTGGCAAACTCTTGCTTCCCAGTAAGACAAAAACCCAGCTGAAACTTCTCTATAATATCGTCTCTAAAGCCACGACTTCGGAAGTATTGCAGGCCTATAGCCTTACCATCTAAATGGTTATGGAGTAAGTTGTTAAAGTATTTTGCTGCCCATTCATTTACAAGAAACATCGATTCGCGTTCGTTTTCGAGCTGTTTCTCTTCAGTAGTCAACTCTCGTTCCTTAACTTCAATGCCATATTTCTTTGCTAAAACCTTTAGAGCTTCGGGATAAGTCATTTGGTCGTGCTTCATAATAAAGTTCACAGCGTTGCCCGCCTCGCCACAAGAGAAGCACTTATAAACTCCTTTTGCTGGACTAACCGAGAAAGATGGCGTTCGATCATCGTGAAAAGGGCATAGTCCTTTATAGCTTGTACCAGCTTTTCGCAGCGAAACATACTCTGAAACTACGTCCACAATGTTCGTGGCTTCTAATATTCTATCTACCGTTGGTCTATCTATCATAAAGCTTTTTCTATCATTGAAGTTGCTACAAAGGTACAACAACAAAACAGGTATTCCAAATTTGAAAGCACTGAAAAAGCTGTTTATGTAGACTTTCTTTGCGCTTTTATTATTTTCTAATTGTATTTCCTTTTTAAATCAGAGTTCTTTTACAGATAAATTAGACCAATTTTACAAAACAATAATTACCATGTTTCTAAAGAATGAAGACGTAGATTTATCATAAAAATAAAGATAATTAAGGAGGAACGAACCTTTCATCGCTTCTACTACTATCATATTTTATACCTTCATACACAAGCAAAAGTAAAGGAAAGAAACTAGACTTGAAAGGATAATGATATTTTTTGTGATTTGAATCAAAAAAATGTCGGATTGATTCGGATAAAATAAAAAAGGAGGGATGCGCTGATAAAGCGACATCCCTCTCTATAAGTATTAAGTTAAGTTTGTTCTAAGCAGTGCTTTAGAAGTTGTAGTATACACCGAAAGTAACGTTGTTACCATCGAGGCTTACACCTAAAGCGTGTGAATCTTTTTCAGCCTTTTCAGCCTTCAATGACTTCCAACCAGCAAAACCTACGTGAGCAACGAAGCTAACCTTCTTGCTGAGGTTTACAGCAACACCAGGCTTCAAACCAATGGTCCACTGATCGTATGAGCTACCACCTACGTGAGCATGGTTGTAGTGTGTATAACCAACAATACCATCAATGAAAGCGTTTACAAACTTTGAGTGGGCGAAAGTGAAACGTGCGTAAGGTTGGAATGTTACATAGTTGTTTGTTTCTGTTTCTATTGAAACTGGCTTACCCTTACCCCAACCGAGAACAGTACCAATTGCCCAGTTGTTGTTGATGTTATAACCGATTTCAGGAAGAACCTGATAAGTTGTTACATCGTCACCACCTTGAATTTCAGAAGAAGCAACACCGAGGCTACCACCTACATAAACTTGCGCATTAGCTGCAACTGCTACAAAGGCAACAGCAAGAGTCATTAAAATCTTTTTCATCTTTTAAAAAATTAATTTGTTAATACTGAAATATCATTCTTTCTACGAACTTCAAACTCTATAATAAAGAGAAAGGAAGTCATGAACTTGAGTGCAAAGGAACGGTTTTTAAAAAGAATGACCAAACTTTTACACGAAGTTTTTTTATAATGATGTAAAGGAACGTTAATCTTTTGGTAGTTTGAAAATATTTTTATAATAGAAACCCGATTATAACTATCAAATAATGATAAAATGGTATTATGACACTATCTGATTTAGCTTTTTAAGAATAAAAACGAATTAAAAATTTGGTAGTTAAATAATTTATGTTTACCTTTGCACCCACTTACGAAAAGTAAGGGCGTTTAGCTCAGTTGGTTTAGAGCATCTGCCTTACAAGCAGAGGGTCGGCGGTTCGAATCCGTCAACGCCCACAGGGGTGTTCCCTGTAACCTTTCGGGGTTGCGGGGAGTTTTTAGAGGGCGTTTAGCTCAGTTGGTTTAGAGCATCTGCCTTACAAGCAGAGGGTCGGCGGTTCGAATCCGTCAACGCCCACAAGAAGACGAGGATTACCTTACAACATAAAGTTGTGAGGTGTTTTTGTTTTATAAGCAACCTTTAACCTTTAAATAAAGAAAGATTATAGCAAAACTTTGCTGCGATATCAATTAAAAACACTAAATTTGCAATTAAATAAATAAAAGACTATGGTTCTTGATGTTTTAACCGCCGTGTCGCCAGTAGATGGCCGCTACAGAAGCAAAACCGAAAAGCTTGCAGATTACTTCTCTGAATTTGCACTTATACGATACAGAGTACGCGTAGAGATTGAATATTTTATCTCTTTGTGCGAACTCCCTTTACCACAACTGACTTCGTTCGATAAACAGCTTTTTGCTAAATTGAGAAGCATTTACGAAAAATTTACCGAAGAAGATGCGGCAAGAGTAAAAGATATAGAAAGCATAACTAACCACGATGTTAAAGCTGTAGAATATTTTATTAAGGAAGAATTCGATAAAATTGGTGGATTAGATGCTTACAAGGAGTTTATACACTTCGGACTTACATCACAGGATATCAATAATACCAGTGTGCCTTTGTCAATATTGGAAGCACTGAAAGATGTTTATTATCCACAAATAGATGAACTGATTGCACAACTGCAAGAATATGCCAACGAATGGAAAGATGTACCAATGCTGGCTAAAACACATGGCCAACCAGCTTCTCCAACTCGTTTAGGAAAAGAAATAGAAGTGTTTGTCTATCGTTTGCAGGAACAATTAGAAACATTAAAGTCTTGTAAAGTTACTGCAAAGTTTGGTGGTGCAACTGGAAATTTCAATGCGCATCATGTTGCTTATCCTGAATATAATTGGAAGGAATTCGGCAATAATTTTGTAAGCAAATATCTTGGACTGCAACGTGAACAATGGACAACTCAGATTAGCAATTACGACCATATTGGTAGTATATTTGACGCCGTGCGTAGAATCAATACAATTATCATCGACTTGGATCGCGACTTTTGGTTATACATTTCAATGGAATACTTCAAACAGAAGATTAAAGCAGGGGAAGTAGGCTCAAGTGCAATGCCACATAAGGTTAATCCTATTGATTTTGAAAATAGCGAAGGTAACCTTGGAATAGCAAACGCCCTATTCCAATTCCTGGCACAGAAACTTCCGATTAGTCGTTTGCAACGCGATCTTACTGACTCTACAGTATTGCGCAATATAGGCGTACCATTCGGACATAGCATAATTTCTATTCAGAGTACATTAAAGGGACTTCGTAAACTTATTCTAAATCAAGAAAAGCTAAACGCTGACTTGGAAGAAACATGGGCAGTAGTGGCTGAAGCTATTCAAACTATACTCCGCAGAGAGGCATATCCAAATCCATACGAAGCTTTGAAAGCACTGACACGTACTAATACGCATATGACAGCTGATAGTATTCACGAATTCATACAGACATTGAATGTTAGCGAAAAGGTGAAAGCCGAACTAATGGCTATTACACCACTCAATTATACAGGAATATAAAAAAAAAGAAATAATAAATAAATCACACCTTACCTTATTATATAGAACGGACATAGAAACAAAACTTAAACACAAGTATAGTTAGTTTTCGACCGTGAGGTTAAGTATTATTTAAAAAGAATTAAAATTATGGCAGAAGAACTCGAGAAGAAAGAAAATCAATCTGGTCAGATTGAGAACAGCCGAGAAGGCTACTCAACTACCGGACAAGGAAATTATTACGAAAGAAGCTACCAAAGCGCAGGACGCCCACAACGCCCACGTATCCAAGCACAACGTGCTTACGGAACAGACCGTGAAAACAACAAAGAAGAAGGTTTCCGTCCTGAAGGCTTCGGTTCAAATTTACAGGGAGGTGGCGTAGCTGATCGTAAAACTGGCTATCGTCCACGTACTAGCAGTTATGGTAATAACTACCAAAGCCGTCCACAGCAAGGCGGATACCGCCCACGCTACAATAATAATGGTGATGAAGGTGGATACCAAAATCGTGGCGGCTATCAGAACAGACAGAATAATTACAATAACCGTGGTGGTTATCGCCCTCATTACAACAATAACGAAGGCGAAGAAAATGGATATCAAAATCGCCAACAACAAGGCGGATATCGCCCACGCTACAACAATAATGGCGACGAGGGTGGGTATCAAAATCGTGGTGGTTATAATAATAATCGTCAAGGCGGATACAACAATAATCGTGGTGGCTACAACAATCGCGGTGGCTACAACAATCATCAAGGTGGATATAATAATCGTGGCGGATACAACAATAACCGTGGCGGATACAATAATCGTGGTGGTTACGGACAACAAGGCGGTTATCGCCAGCATAGTGCCGACTTCGATCCAAATGCAAAATACTCGTTTAAAAAGCGCATAGAATATAAGGAGGAAAATATCGATCCTAACGAACCATTGCGTTTGAATAAGTATCTTGCAAATGCTGGAGTTTGCTCACGTCGTGAAGCAGATGAATTTATCCAGGCAGGTGCAGTAACAGTAAACGGAGAAGTTGTAACAGAACTTGGAACAAAGATTTTACGTGCTGATGAAGTGAAATTCAAAGACCAACCAGTTTCACTTGAAAAGAAGGTATATGTTCTTTTGAATAAACCAAAGGATTATGTTACTACAAGCGACGACCCACAACAACGTAAAACTGTTATGGACCTTGTAAAAGGTATTTGTCCAGAGCGTATCTATCCTGTAGGACGTCTTGACCGCAATACCACTGGTGTATTGTTGCTCACTAACGATGGCGACCTTGCAAGTAAACTTACTCACCCTAAGTTCTTGAAGAAAAAGGTTTATCATGTATTCCTCGACAAACCTGTAACACCACAAACACTTCAGCAAATATCTGATGGTATTGAACTCGAAGATGGAGAGATCAAGGCAGATGCTATTGAATATGCTGACGAACGTGACCAAAGTCAAGTAGGAATTGAAATTCACAGCGGAAAGAACCGAATTGTTCGTCGTATTTTCGAAAGCCTTGGCTATCGTGTTGTAAAACTTGATCGTGTTCAATTTGCAGGACTTACAAAAAAGAATCTTCGTCGTGGTGATTGGCGTTACCTCACAGAACAAGAGGTAGACATGCTTCGTATGGGAGCTTTTGAATAATAAGAAACTAAATCTCCTCACACATAGCTGTGGCATTAAGACGTGGCTATGTATGAGGAGTTTTTTAATAAATAAGCAATAATGAAAAGAACAAAAGTCGTCGATGCTTTAAGTTGCACCGACTTTGGAAAAGATATAAACGTAAGAGGATGGGTACGTTCTCATCGTAGCAGTAAAGCTGTCGATTTCATTGCGTTGAACGACGGTTCTACCATTAAGAATATTCAGGTAGTTATTGACCCAACGTCTATTGATGCCGAAATACTAAAAAACATTACGACTGGTGCTTGTATCAGTGCAACTGGTGTTCTTGTTGAAAGTCAGGGAAAGGGTCAGACTTCTGAAATACAATGTAAAAACATAGAGATATACGGACTTTGCCCAAGCGACTATCCAATGCAGAAGAAGGGACAAAGTTTCGAATACATGCGTAAGTATGGCCACATGCGTCTTCGCACCAATACTTTTAGTGCTGTATTCCGTATTCGCCACCACATGGCAATGGCTATTCACCAATATTTCCACGAACATGGATTTTACTATTTCCACACACCAATTATAACAGGTAGCGACGCAGAAGGTGCTGGAAATATGTTCCAAGTAACTACACTCGATTTAGACCGTGTTGCTAAATCGGACACAGTAGATTATAGTGCAGACTTTTTTGGCAAGAAAACTCATCTTACTGTATCAGGACAGTTGGAAGGAGAACTTGGAGCAACAGCACTTGGAGCTATCTATACTTTCGGTCCTACTTTCCGTGCAGAAAATTCTAATACGCCAAGACACTTGGCAGAGTTCTGGATGATAGAACCAGAAGTGGCTTTTATCGACCAACAAGAATTGATGGACTTAGAAGAAGACTTTATTAAGTATTGCGTTCGTTGGGCATTAGAGCATTGTAAGGACGACCTTGAATTCCTCAATCAAATGATTGACAAGGAACTTATTGCTCGTCTTGAAGGAGTTATGAAAGATACTTTCGTGCGCCTTACCTACACTGAAGGTTTCGAAATATTGAAGAAAGCGCAAGAAAATGGCGTTAAATTCGAGTTCCCAGTAGCTGAATGGGGAATGGACCTCAGCAGCGAGCATGAACGTTACTTGGTGGAAGAACACTTCAAGCGTCCAGTAATCATGACTGACTATCCAAGTCAGATTAAATCTTTCTACATGAAGAAGAACGAAGACGGAAAGACAATGCAGGGTACCGACGTACTTTTCCCACGCATTGGCGAAATCATTGGTGGTTCTGTTCGTGAAGAAAACTACGAAAAGTTGCTCGAAGAAATTCGCAATCGTGGCATGAAAGAAGAAGTTTATGACTGGTATCTCGACACTCGCAAATACGGAACTTGTCCTCATGGTGGTTTCGGTCTAGGTTTCGAGCGTCTCATTCTTTTCGTAACAGGTATGCAGAATATTCGCGACGTTATTCCATTTGCACGCACACCAAAGAACGCAGAATTCTAATTTGGTGAAAAGCAAAAGAAGATAAACACAAATCAGCCTACAAGTTGAAACGCTTGTGGGCTTTTTCTTTGCCCTAATCGAACATGCAATATCAGTAGTTTGTCGTTTTAATTATCTCACCAAAACGCAGAAATATGCAACTCTTCTTCCCCATTTTGTCATAATAATTTCATTCTGCATTATTCTTTTTTCATCAGAAATCATTACCTTTGCAACTGTTGGAACCAACCAACTCACACCATTAGAACACAAAAGTTATGACCAAAGAAGAATACAACCAACTCGACATCCACTTTGCGCACTGCGCCAGTAATCAATGTAAAAAAGCAAACAAGTGTTTGCGCAACATAGCCCATAGCATGCTTGTTCACAACAGACACGATTTTTATTCTGTTATTAATCCATCAGTAATAAAAGGCGACCAGCCTTGCCCTCATTTCATATCAGACCACCGAGAAACTTTCGCTTGGGGTATCTCCCATATCTACGACAAAGTGCAAGTAACCGACTTAGACAATATAAGAAAGAACATCATATACAACTTCGGGAAATCGATTTACTACCGTATTAAACAACAAAAACGTGCTATTACGGAAGACGAACAACAGACCATACGAAACGAGTTTACCGAAATGGGATATGATGGAAATGCTATCGAATTCGACCGATACGAGGAGAAATATCCTATACTAATGCAACTGTATAAGTACAACTAATCAAATCTTTATCAATATAAAATGTGATTATCATATGTCTGATAATGGATTAACATACGTATGATAATGGATTAACATAAGCATGATAATGGATTAACATAAGCATGATAATGGATTAACATAAGCATGATAATGGATTAACATAAGCATGATAATGGATTAACATAAGCATGATAATGGATTATTATAAGAGTATTTCCGAACAAAATAAAGTAAAGCCCCGATAGCAATGATAGCTATCGGGGCTTTTATTCTCTAATAAACCACTGGTAAATGAGAGCCACAGAGGACTACACTCTACTTTATCATAGTCTTTTTGCCATTGATGATATACACACCAGCTTTGAGTCCTTCGAGCGATTCAGACTGATACTTCACACAAATACCATCGGGTGTGTAAACATCGTAGCGGACTTCTGCAGCCGATAGATGCTTAATTCCTGTAACTACAACAGAAATTGTTATCGGAGCAGACTCGATACCGCCTTCATAAACTGCTGTTACTTGGTAGGTATGATTACCTTCAGGTGCATTCGTATCAATATAATTGCAGTCGGCAGTTGATGCAAGAAGTGTACCATCGCGATATATATTATATTTCTCGGCACTACCACCACCAACATGATAAGTTATATCGTCGATAAGCAGGATATATGCCGTTTCTGGAGATGTAATGTTTCTAATAGCAAAATGCTTGGTACCTTCTGGGAGTTCGGCCTCAACTTTCTGCCATTTTCCACCTGCAATTTCAATAGTCTTAAGCACTTGGAAATGGGTTGTATCGGTATCTAACGTTGAGTAAAGGATTTGCACAGTCTGCTTCAAATCAACCTTTTGACCCGTCATCTGGTTGGTTGCCACTACGTTGTTGGCATAGAACGAAATATTCTGAGCATCGCCAGGAAGCGCAGGACTAATTATCCAGTCGTTATTGGCAGCTGGTTCCTGGTCGAAAGTGTAAATATTCATCTGCGTTCCATGTACAGACGCCAACGACTGAATGCCGCTGTGAGCATCGAATTGATGCAATCCCCCAGCAGATAAATTGCGTCCACTATAGTCTTGAGGATTGAATACGATGAATGCAAATGGGTCACCTTCGTGTGTATAAGGAATTTCAGCACCATTCGAATCGTAAAGGAAATCGCCAGCTGTTGTCGCTTCATCACCATCAACAAGAGTCCAATTTCCAATTCCCGATATCGACCATGCAGCATAAGATTCGAAGTCATCAGTTCGTGCCATCAATGGAGATGGTTTTTCCCAAGCGAGTTTCACATCGTTACCAACTTTCGTTCCTGAAAGATTTTGTACAGGCGACAAATCGGGCGAGCTTACCGAAATGTTTGTTTTTGCTGAATTGTTCTTGGTATTAGTATCGCCGTCAGCAACTACGGTTACTACTATTTCCAACATATCCTTAGCCTCTAAGCTTTCAACCTTATAAGGCAATTCAAAATTCTTCACCTCAAGCGAAGCCAAAGGCTCGTTCACTTGTTGTTCGCTTATCTTCTTTCCATCGACAGTAAGAACAAGTTTGTAACTATCTACTTGCTTGTCGCCAACATTGCTAACCTTTACGCGTACGTTTGTTGTTTCCGAACGCATAGCCTCTTTATTGGCAGATACAGCAATAGCAAGGTCTTTGTCTGCCAAGTCGCCTACATGGATATTGTCAATAAACATCACCTTCGTGCTATTATCATTCGACTTGTCGGCAAGTGCAAAGCCCAACTGAATGTAGCGTTCGCCGATAAACTGAGAAAGGTCGTACTTGCGTGTAATCCACTTGTTCTCTCCTACTGCTAACTGTTCTTTGTTCAAATATACAATTCCTTTGCCTGGAATGGTAGCATATACATAGAATGTTCCAGTAGATGTAGAATTCTTTAGCTTGAAAGCCAATACAGGGTGCTGTGTTCCTGCCAACGAAATCTTAAAAGTATTGACACCAACAGAGTCCTTCATAAGAGTTTGAAGATAAAGACTTCCACCATCATCATCAGATGATTCGTCGACAGTTCTGCCAGCTCCAGCCATTTGGAATGTTACTCCCTGTCCTTCAGCAAAAGGAAGAAGAACCTTCTCTTCTTTTCCATTAACGAAGCTTTCGTGATACGGAGTGCGGTCGGGTTTACCCAAGAGAAGTGTGTTTGATATGTTTCCTTTCTCGCTACGTCCTTTCTCGTTCTCTGCAGTAACAGCCAATTCAAGTTGGCGCGGATTACCTTCATCGGCACCGAAACCTAAAGCATATTGTGTTTTGCCATCAGTTACTACATCCATTTCGTCAGCCAATTGTGGTTGTCCCCAATTGTTGTAGCTTACAGTATGAATACGATAAGTAATCTTATTTGGAAAGAATGCACCATTATGAGCAGGCGTTGCTGCGTCCCACGAAAGAATAATATTATTTGGGTCGTCAGAAAGCATTACATTTGTAGGAGCCGATGGCACATCAAGTCCGATATAAGCCGAAACAACATACGATTCGCCATCACCTTTCTCATTGTAAGGAAGGAAAGTAAAGGCATTCAAACCCTCTTGCGAAATATTATCAACTATGAATGTATGCTGTTCGCCAGGTTGCAGATTCTTTATATCTTTTACCTGTGTACCATTCAGCAATACACGAATACCATTCAGCGATGTCAATGCACTTCCATCGTAAGCAGTACTGGGCGCATTAAAACTTACAGTAGCCTTGAGTGCTGCCGAAGCATCTGGTGTTATCGTTACATTAGTTACTTTGCTTGGCGAATCAGCCTCTGGAGCTGCCACCACAGATACATCATCAACATATAAAGCAATGCGGAATGCATCGCTGATTGCATGAAATCCAATATGGTAAACACCATCTGTTGTTGGCTTCAATACCTGTGTATAGCTTTGAAAGGTAGTATTATTCAGTTCCGTTGGGGCAAGAATCTCTCCTGTCATAGCCTCTACAGTTGCAGCGTTACCATACTTTACTTCTATTCGTTCAGGATAAGTGGCCTGAACGCAGCGAAGTTTGAAGTTTACATAATAGGTTTTTCCACCTTTCAGATTGATTCCTGGCGAAATCAACCAGTCGTCAGCTGTATTCTTGGCGTTGTAATAATACATAGCCATGCCGTTGCCATCGTTGAGCAATAAGCTCCAAATACCATTCTTCTTACTCTCATCGGCATTTTTATCGCCATTTGCATCTATGGTTATAAACTGGTCCCATTGGTCAGCAGTATTGAAATCAACACTCCAGCCTGGTTCGTAAACAGGTTGAGGAGTCTTTCGTGCAATACTGTTAACACTCTTGTGTGTTCTTTTGACAAATGTTGTAGCCGACTTTTTTATCGTCTCACTACTTTGTAATGTCGCTCCAAATCTTTGCGTGCGTTGTTGCAATGAATGCTCTCGAATAAGCGATTGGTCAGTAGCAGTCTGCCCAAAAACAGAAGTTGCCGTCAGCATCGCCCCTTGTACAAGGAGCAAGGATAAACTTTTTCCCATAAAAAATGTTTTGGATGATTTATTATTCTATTAAATTCAAATACTCGGTTATAAACCATTTAGTCCTTCTTAAAACGCAAATCTAATGCTTTTTGTTGATTTATACAAATTTGGACAGCTGTAAATTCTATATTTAAAACATTTCGATATCCTTGTATATTCTTTCTTTACCCCTTTATATAAAAGGTATATGGCACAAATAATAAGCATTTAAATAATCACCGACTTTCAGTTAATGTCCCAAAAGTCCTTGTTGCTAAATCAAAGGAAATAGAAAAATCGTTATTACGTATAATTAAATGAAACAAGAATGTTGAGCCTTCGCAAATAACTCCTTCTACAAAACACAAATTAGAAATACCATTTGCTATATTTTTAAAAAGTAATGTTTTAAAATCACTAATCATTAATTCGTTTTCGGCATTTAAAATGTACACATTATTAAACGCTTTTGAATAAGGAGCTTCTACAACAGCAATAGCATTATAACTTTTAGAATAATCGGCTATTAATCTGTCTGTTATATTTTCTCTTTTATACGTTTTACCTTTGAAAGACCAAGTAATAGCTATTGGAGTTCTATCAAAAATATTAGAATGTTCTTTTAAAACATCTGAATAAAGATACTTGAAGTCTTTTATTTCTTCCATTTTATTTATTTCATAACTGTTCAATGTTATACAAAAGTAATGAAATCTAAGAAATGAACAAAATAATTATTCATCTCACTATATATTATTCGTTATAATTTGCGACAAGTTCTTCTATTTTTGGGTGCTTACTCAAATATAATTTCGCAAAGGTTTAGCTTTGTCTGATCGTCGCTAATAAACATCTTGTTGCCCCATATATCCAATATACGGAAGGAAGTATAACCTCTTGGCATAACAACATCTATTAGTGTACAGTCTGAAAGACGTAACAGTTTAGGTTTTCCTTTCCATTCATCATTCTTGAATATAGGTGAAATAATCAAGTAATTCTGGTCTGCTGAAAACTTGCCCCTTACTCCATGCTTTCCTGGTAATTGATTTAAGTTATCTTTACCCCATAATTTTCTTTTAATCAATCCATCTTTGCTTATTTCTACATAAGAGTAATATCCCATCATACTTAATCCTGCTGGGTTTATTGTACTGCTTTCCAGAAAGGCATACAACTTCTCATTTTGTTCATAGATTGAACCTATCAAAGGATAATTATAATTATAATCGGCTAAAGCAAAATTTCCATTTACCTTTTTTACAGCATCAAGATGTTGCTGACGAATTTCTTCTTTGTTATATATACACGAGCCATTATGAGTCCAACGGGCAGTTTTCTTATTAAAATCAACAGAAAGTATAGCAAAAGAATTGGTAGCTTCTAACATAGAATCAACCCTACATACTATTGGAAAAGTATCATTTATTCCTGTAACAGCCACTTTCATAGGTATTCCTCTGAGCGTCCACTCTTCAATTGAAATAGGTAACCATTCACTTTCCTGAGTTTGTAATAACCATAATGTATTACTAGCACCACAAAGCAGCAATATTCCTTTATCGCAGGATAAAAGTACAGGCATCTTCCAAATATCCTGTTGTTCTTTGGCTTCTGGAGTAGGGAAAAAGCGGACGTTTTTGCCCTTTATCCATAGTATTCCATCTTGTTTTTTCTCTGAATGATAAATAGAAAATACTATTTCGTTCTCACCACGTATCACCATTTCTTTACCACCGGTTGGACTATATTTAAAGGAAGTTCTAGATAACTGTATATCTTCAAACTCCCAACTGTCTATTACTTTTAGTTTTGCTTTCATATAAATTTATATTTTATTGTGCAGTTAAAGCCAAATATTATTTATTAGAAATGTATTGGCTATTCGTTTTTTCATTTACTCTGTACATCTTACACAAGACAATCGTATGCATCTCCTATACTTTCAAAGTCTTCTTGTAACCAATAAAAATAATTGCCCTTGCTTTGATATAATTGTTCTAATAGTTCTGTAAATGAATTTGCAATAATTGGCTGTTCTCCTACAACTCCATGCCTATCCCAAAAGCTATCATAACATCTTCCTAAACGTTCTTTAAATAAATCTATTGTTATGAATTGTGGATTATCTTCTGCTATTATAAACCAGTTATTACTAATATCATCAGGAGCATCTTCTCCTATTATAATTGGGTTTGCTTTTTTAAAACCTTCTATTCCGACTATTTTCACAGAATAATTTGATTTTTCCCAAAACGTAATAGAAGTATAATTTTCAAAATAAAATCTCAAATCATCAGGTAATATAATACCTATTTCAATATTTATAGGCTTTTCTCTTTTCACCAATTTACAGCCGTTTGTTTCTGAAATTGACTTAAGAATTCTTTGGAGTCTTTCCATAACGTTCTTTTTCATTACCATTGTGCAAATATACATTTTTATTGGTAACTAACAAAAACACTTACTTAATTTTTGGGGACTTACTTATGTATTTTCTTTTTATAACTACTGCTTGAAAAATTATAATTAGAAAATTAAAAAACATAATTACAATTTTAAAATTTATAATTATATTTTTGGTGGAATATAATAAGAATTTTCTTCTCTGTAATCCCCTTCTTTTTTGAACAGACTCATTTTTCTTTGAAGTGTTGGTGATATCAATATTTATAACTATATTTGCAGCTGTACACTTTGGTTTAACAACATACAATTTAAAAGCTTTTTTGCTAATGAACCCCATTCGGAAGGGTTGAAAATAATCATAGATACAGAAAAATAAAATAAGGTATTGAAGGAGATATTAGCATTAGAGGAAAATACAAAATAAGAACATACAATGAAATATGAAAGCATTGGTATCGCCTGAAAAAAAGGCTGAATGGAAAATAAATAGGCAAGAATTTATTTTAGAATTACAAGAAAAATATAATGTAATTGAACTAAATGAGATAACAGATATAAAAAGACATTATTGTTATGAATGGACTATAAAAAAAGATAACCATTTTATAGAAGGTATGCTTGACAACACGTTGAATTGTGTGTGCATTGACACAGATTCTATAGCTTGTGTTGCTCTTTTGCCCTTTGGGTAAGAACCTTTATGCCAGATAATGCAGATATTATGCTTTACGATGAGGATTTTATAAACCACATCTATTTTAAAAGGGATACAGACATCGGTAAATTAACTGAGGTTTTTTCAAAATAGTTAGCCACACTTTACAAATTTTGGAAGTTGCTCCTGAACATAGTTCCTATGACAAAAATGCTTAACATGCATTGAAAGAAAAGAATGTTATTGGTAATATGAGAATAGGCAAAGAAAAAATATTTGATTGATAACACCGATGATTAAAAATTAGTTTATGAAAGAGAATATTGAAGTTTTAGAAGGACTTAAGGATAAATTGTGCAATTGGAAATGTTACGATGAAACAGAATTGCAAATACTGATGAACGAGTTTGAGAAATTTCCAAGAAAAGAGTTTTCTTTAAACTACGCTCCCATTTTTACCAATAATATTTTAATTGAGAATATTGTAGAAATTGGTAAAGTGTTTCATTCCAATCAAAAAATAAGCATAAACGTTATTTCAAGTTTGGGTTATATTGTGTGTCGTTATATGCCAAACCCTTCTTCTGAAATATTTAATTTGTTCGTGGAAGCCACAAAGGACAAGAAAGTTAATTACTATGTGTCGTTGAATATAAGTTCATTTCCTCAATTTAGCACATGGGAAGATAAATGGGAATATTTGCTATCAATGCCTTTAATTTCTCCTAAAAAGAAATCAATAGTAAACTTTCATGGAGAAGTAAAAAAACTGCTTAGTTCTAACGAGCATATTCCTTCAGATATTCTAAAGAAAATTATAGAAACTCTAAAATCGCACATCAGTTCTAATGAGTTAAGCGAATATAGCAGGGTTGATTATTTAAAAACCATTAGTTTATTAGAACAAAAAAAGGTGTAGAGTTTCAGAAGAACAATTAGTCGTTCCTTATACGGTCTGGAAAACCATACGGAGAAAATAGAAATAATAACAGAGTGGATAAAAACAAGCTGTATAAAAAGAAGCCTAATCCCAATAAAAGAAAGGGGAAGTAATGGAAAGGAAAATAACACTATCAAAGGAAGATAGAAAGATGTTTCAAAACACCTTAGATAATTTGAAAAGTAATTCTAATTGGCAAGTTTTAAAGACATATTTGATAGAAATGAAAATTAAATACCCATCTGAATATTTTATATGTACGGAATTATCAAACGCTTATCATATGCTTGGCATGTATAAAGAAAGTGAACAGGCTTCCATGGAAGCTATGCAGTTAGAACCCAATGATGTGCTTGTAATATACAATTATGCAGTTTCTTTATACTCAAATGAAAAATATTTAAAAGCCATTGTACAATTGAATAGAATACTTAAAAGAAGGATAAATTCTATTGCATATGGAGTTCATGGGGAAGGCCTGAAATGGGCAATGTCTATTAAAAACGACTCTTTATATCTAAAGGCTATTTGTCAATTAAATCTTGGAAAATTAAATGAAGCATATAAACTTATTGTAAAACACCTTGCACAGAGACGAAGGGGTGTATATAGTGATTTTACCAAGAAACAAGTTACACGAAAGGAACAATATATTATAAATGAGTTAAATAACAAAGTTGTGAAATAAATGTTAGAAGCATTAATTTTCAAAATATGACGGTCAAATTAAAGAATAACAAATGTGGCATCAAAATTGTAAGCCACAACAATGATAGGTAACAGAAAATATAACATTAAACAACAAGACAATGCTAAACCATATATAGACTGTTTGAACTTACCCATATAAGGGTAACAGGCAATACCCTTATATGGGTTATATCTGCATCCAAATCTAAAAATGTAAATCCAAATAATGATAATAATGAGACGCTTAACAAATAGTATTAAATGTTTGATAGTTTTTGGTATATGGTTACTTGGTTTTAATGCATTGAGTGCTTGTAATATCAAGCTCAAAATTGTTTACACCGAAGCTGACCTAAGAACAATTTTTAGTATTACCCCAGAGTTTTTTGACAAGGGATTTGTCAGTCATTCGCTTGATAGTGTAATCGTGGCGTCAGATATGGAAATTTCCAAATTCTTCGACACCATAAAATCTCTTAAAAAAACAAGTGAAATACGCCCTTCTATAAATGTTCGTGCAAAAATTATATTCTATTTGAACGAACAAATCTTGGATACATTTTATTTAGGAATGTTTTATATATACAATCGGAATGAAATATACGAAGTAAACGAAGAATTCAGAAATATGATTAATGCTATAATAAAGAATGGTGGAAAGTTGCCTATGTATTGATTAAAAAAGTGTTATGCACTAACACCCATATAAGGTTAACAAGCAACACCCTTATATGGTAAACTATAAGAAAACGAAATATGAGTAATTTGAAAATATGGAAAGTATCTCATGGGCCCAAAGATATTAATTGGGACGATTTTGTCAAGATGAAGAAAGAGCATCTAGTGTGTGTTCATTCCAATACAAAAGCAAAAGCTACAAGTTCATCTTCACAAGGAAATGACTTTGTTAATATAGCAAATGAAGGAGATTTCTTTTATTTATGTAGAGGAAATACATCAATCGAATTGATAGGGAAATTTGTTGGTACTTGCGAAATAGATAATGACGGATGGGCATATCGACGATATGAGATGATAGCAGAGTCTATTAAAAAAAATGTTAGTTACGATGGTGATAAAAGGTGGTGGACTCCAAACGATAACTCAACATTTATACAAGTAAAAGACATAAACGAGTTTAACGACTTTATTTTATCACAATTTTTTGGATTAAGCATTGGCATTTTAAAAGATATGGATACAGTACAAGCAATTGCAAATCAACTAGAAGCCAATCATAACCTTATTATGCATGGCGCACCTGGAACTGGTAAAACTTATCGTACCAAGGACATAGCTACGCTATTAATGGGATGGGGCACGTATAAAAATTTAGATGACGCTCAGAAAGATGAATTTTATACTCGTTACAAGATGGTCCAATTCCATCCATCATACGACTACACAGATTTCGTAGAAGGCTTACGTCCTATAAAAAAGGACGAGAACGTTGGTTTTGAACGAAAAGATGGTTTATTCAAAGCTTTTTGCAAAAAGGCACTAGAAGCATACAATAAAGCCGAAGACAAAAATAATGCTCCAAAGTATGTATTTGTCATTGATGAGATTAATCGTGGAGACATGTCTAAGATTTTTGGTGAGCTATTCTTCTCTATAGACCCTGGCTATAGAGGTAAAGATGGTAAAGTTGATACTCAATACCAAAATCTCATTGATATAGATCCCAATACAAAGAATGAAGATGTATTCAAAGATGGCTTCTATGTGCCAGAAAACGTGTATGTTATAGGCACCATGAATGACATAGACAGAAGTGTAGAATTCATGGATTTTGCGATGCGTCGTCGTTTTGCATTCGTGGAAATATCTGCTAAAGAAAGCCAGTCAATACTCACATTGGAAGCATTCCGCAAGATAAACTATGTAAATGCAGATAAAGCCTATACCGAGGTTGATGAGTTGAAGAAACGAATGAATGCATTAAATGCTGACATCATTAGTCCACAAATTGGACTTTCTACAGATTATCAAATAGGGGCCGCTTACTTTCTGAAATTTGCACTTTACGCAGACCATGATAAAGCTCAGGCGTATGAAGCACTTTGGGACAATCACTTGAAGAGTGTTATAACGGAGTACCTTAGAGGTACTGGTGATGAAAGTTCTAAATTTAATAAACTGAAAGCTGCGTACGACAATGGCAAAACTCAGAATAACTGACAATGCACGCCAAGACGGAAACGAAGGTTGGTTGTTAGAACGATGTTGTGAATCACCTTTAGAAGCATCAACTCGCCCTGAAATCATCCATGATCTTCGTATAATAGGTGGAAAAAGGCTGAAAGATGTTGTGGATGAAAATCCTAATATCCTTATCTTTCCACCTGTTCTTGGCGGGCATCAAGATGGTGTAGAGGATTTGCATATCTGCTCTTATAGTGAGGCTTACGACCGTGTATACACCGGAAATTTAATGGGCTTTGTCGGTGTAAACGACACACAAGTGAGCATAACGTCTAGATTCGCAAAAGGCAAAGAGGATTACTTTTTGCATTATATGCTGATAAAAGTGTTTAGTCCTAATATTTTCGACTTAAAGCATGATACGAGCAAAGACGCAGCTTTCGATTTTCTCCTATACCTATTCCCTCGTTACTTCAATGAAGCTATGAAGCAGGGCGTGTTTAAGATGTACCGAACGCTTGAAAGAAATGACAGCAAGATAAATGGGACGATTGACATTTCACGGCATATCCGATCCAACATTCCCTTTAAAGGAACAATAGCGTCCCATACCCGAGAATTTTCATTCGACAATCCCGTCACTCAGCTGATACGCCATACGATTGAATATTTAAAGACTTCACCCATTGGACGCTCCTTGCTTACGGGAAAAGAGACGCTAAATAATGTGCGCATCATCATTGATAACACAAGTTCGTACTGTACAAGCGAACGTTGTAAAGTGATTGCAAGCAATCGTAAAACGCTCCACCATCCCTATTTTACAAAATACAGCGTTCTACAAAAGTTGTGCATTAGCATATTGCAGCATGAGGAACTCAAATATGGTTCTGATAAGGATAAAATCCATGGCATCCTATTTAATGGCGCTTGGCTTTGGGAGGAATACCTAAATACGCTGTTCAAACCTATAGGAATTACTCATGCCCAGAACAAGGCTGAAAATCATAAAATCTATTTGTTTGAAGGAAACAAGTATGTTCGTTACCCAGATTTTTTTACTGAAAATAGAATCGTAATTGACGCTAAGTATAAGCATTTAGGACATACTGATATAGCTAGAGACGATATACATCAAATCACTACATATCTTCATGTTCTTAAAGCAAAAGGAACCTATCTTGCTTATCCTATCAATAATGATGATGTTTCTGATATTAGGATCATTGGCAGCCTGAAAGGCTTTGGAGGAGAAGTCGGCTTAATTGGATTGAAAGTTCCTCAGAATGTTTGTTGTTTCGCTGATTTCCAAAATGCGATTAACAAGGAAGAAGAAATGGTTATCAACAAGCTTACTCTGTTAATCTGCAAACAATAAGCAGTGATTCACTATGCAGAAACCAATCTCTTAACATGTGCATGATGATAAAAATGGTTGGATGCGTAAAAAATACGCTATTTTATTTGGTTGTGTAAATAATACGCAGCAGCTTTGCAGCAGAAATTAAAACCAAAGCTATATGAGCGAAAAAATGTATTGTTATTTATTGCTGTCCGGTAAAATGTGTACTTTTGCCCATGTTATTGAAGTTTTATCGCAGAAACAAAAGTAACAAAAAGGGCTGAAATCCAAATACGGATTTTAGCCCTTAACTTTTATATGTGGAAAAGATTTACCAGACAGCAATAAAAGAAAAATGAAAATAACAAGGATAAAAAAGAAGAATAGATTACACACTTTTAAGGACAGTACCGTAATATTTACATATACAAAGATAAGAAAAGTAGGGGCTTCACACCTTTTTAAGACAGTACCATAAAAAAAACAGATATGTCCATACGGACATATCTGCTTATATTATAAAGATATAATTTACAAAGATTATTCGGCCTTTGCTTCTTCTGTAGCAACTTCTGTTGCTGGAGCTTCTGCTTCAACTTTCTTTGTTGAACGACGGCTACGACGTGTTTTCTTTGATTCTGCCTTTGGAGTTTTAGCCATGTTCTCATCGTAATCAACCAACTCAATAAAAGCAATAGGAGCAGCATCACCCTTACGGAAACCAAGTTTGATAACACGAGTGTAACCACCTGGACGATCACCTACCTTCACTGAAATTTCTTTGAACAATTCATTAACAGCGTCCTTATCTTGCAAATAACGGAAAACTACACGACGTGAGTTAGTAGTATCGTCTTTTGCACGTGTAATAAGAGGCTCAACAAACTTCTTCAAAGCCTTAGCTTTTGCGAGGGTCGTAGTGATTCTTTTGTGCATTATCAAAGAGTTAGCCATGTTAGAAAGCATAGCACTACGATGACTTGCAGTACGACCTAAATGGTTGAATTTTTTATTATGTCTCATTTTATTTTTCTTATTGTGGACTAAAACAGTATTAATAATGTATCTTGTTTATAACAATGGTACACACAAACTTATTCTCTGTCCAATTTATACTTTGTAATGTCGGTTCCAAACGTAAGATTCAGACTCTCGAGCAAATCATCAAGCTCAGAAAGCGATTTCTTACCAAAGTTGCGGAACTTTAAGAGATCAGTCTTATTGTATTGTACAAGATCACCGAGTGTTTCAACATCAGCTGCCTTCAGGCAATTGAGTGCACGAACACTAAGGTTGAGAGTAGAATCTGTTAACTTAGTCTTAAGTAACTGACGCATATGCAATACTTCTTCATCAAATTCTTGGTTGCCCTCCTGATCAGGATTCTCTAACATTATCTTCTCGTCTGAGAACAACATGAAGTGATAAATAAGAATTTTGGCTGCTTCTTTAAGCGCTTCCTTTGGGTGAATAGAACCATCTGTTGCAACTTCAATAACAAGTTTATCATAGTCGGTCTTTTGCTCAACACGATATGGCTCAACTGAATATTTTACGTTGCGTATTGGGGTGTAGATTGAATCGATTGGTAGTACATTTACATCAGTGCAGAATTCACGATTCTCTTCAGCAGAAACGTAACCACGTCCCTTGTTGATAGTCAAATCAATCTGCATTGTTGCTTTTGAGTCTAAATGACAAATCACCAAATCAGGATTTAACACTTCAAATCCAGTCAGATACTTACCAATATCACCTGCTTTGAATTCTGTTGAATTCTCTACTGTGATACTAACTTTCTCATTCTCGAATTCTTCTACTACTTGCTTGAATCGAACTTGTTTGAGATTCAAAATGATGTTAGTAACATCTTCCTTAACGCCAGGAACTGTAGAAAACTCATGCTCAACACCAGCTATACGGATAGTGTTGATAGCATAACCTTCTAATGACGAAAGAAGTATGCGGCGCAAAGAGTTACCAATGGTAATTCCGAAGCCAGGCTCTAGCGGACGAAATTCGAATTTACCGAACTGGTCGTTAGCCTCCAGCATCACTACTTTATCAGGTTTTTGAAATGCTAATATCGCCATTAATTTAATGATTTTTATTGTTTAGAGTACAACTCAACGATTAACTGTTCTTTAATGTTCTCTGGAATATCTGCACGATCTGGCTGATGAAGAAACTTACCACTCTTGCTGTTTTCGTCCCATTCAATCCAAGGATACTTGCTATGATTGAAACCAGCCAAAGCTGCTTCAATAATTTCAAGAGATTTAGCTCTTTCACGAACACCTACGATATCGCCAGCTTTAACTGCATAAGAAGCAATATTTACAACTTTACCATTTACAACAATATGCTTGTGACTAACCAACTGACGAGCAGCTGCACGGGTAGGTGCAAGACCAAGACGATAAACTACGTTGTCGAGACGACTCTCAAGACTCTGCAAAAGAACCTCACCTGTAATACCACTTGCCTTAGCTGCATGATCAAACAGATTGCGGAATTGACGCTCCAAAACACCATATGTATATTTAGCCTTTTGCTTTTCTGCCAACTGAGCACCATACTCAGAAACCTTACGACGACGATTATTACCGTGTTGACCTGGAGGGAAATTTCTCTTAGCTAACACTTTATCTGCGCCGAAGATTGGCTCACCAAAGCGGCGTGCGATTCTAGATTTTGGACCTATGTATCTTGCCATAATTAAATTTGATTCTTTAAATTGTTAAAAAGATGTGATTATACACGACGACGTTTTGGAGGACGGCAACCATTGTGTGGTAATGGAGTTACATCGACAATCTCTGTAACTTGAATACCTACTGTATTGACAGCGCGGATAGCACTTTCACGACCATTACCTGGACCTTTAACATACGCCTTTACTTTGCGCAGACCGAGGTCGAAAGCTACTTTAGCACAATCTTCTGCTGCCATCTGTGCAGCATAAGGTGTATTCTTTTTTGAACCACGGAATCCCATCTTACCAGCTGAAGACCATGAAATAACTTGACCTTCATTGTTTGCCAAAGATACAATAATATTATTAAATGAACTATGTACGTGGAGCTGACCTAATGCATCAACTCTTACGTTTCTTTTCTTAGATGTTGCTGATTTTTTTGCCATAATTTTCTTTTAGTATAAAAGTTTTAAGTATTTAAGTTAAACCCATAAAATGAGCAAAACTTTTAACTCTCAACTAAATTTTACTTAGTAGCCTTCTTCTTATTAGCAACAGTCTTCTTCTTTCCCTTACGAGTGCGAGCATTATTTTTAGTACTCTGACCGCGAACAGGAAGACCATTACGATGTCTAACTCCACGATAGCAACCTATATCCATGAGGCGCTTAATGTTCATTTGGATCTCTGAACGAAGATCACCTTCAACTTTGAATTCAGCACCGATAATTTCACGGATTTTAGCAGCTTGGTCATCAGACCACTCGCTAACCTTGAGGTCGCGGTTGATACCTGCTTTATCCAATATCTTTGCTGAACTACTTCGACCTATACCATAAATATAAGTCAATGCGATTTCGCCACGCTTTTCTTGGGGCAAATCTACTCCAACAATTCTTATTGCCATTGATTTTAATAAATTAAAATTTTGTTTACGATAAACTTTGCAAAGTTACTCATTATATATTAAGCAACAATAAGTTTATGCTTTTTTAACATTAACCCTGACGCAATTTAAACTTAGGGTTTTTCTTGTTAATAACGAACAGACGACCTTTACGACGAACTATCTTACAATCAGCTGTACGTTTCTTTAATGATGCTCTTGTCTTCATTTTTATTATTTTATTATTTGTATCTGAAAACTATTCTGCCTTTTGTCAAGTCATATGGACTCATCTCAACCTTCACCTTGTCTCCAGGGAGAATTTTGATATAATGCATTCTCATCTTGCCAGAAATATGTGCTGTAATATCAACACCATTTTCTAACTCTACACGGAACATAGCATTAGAAAGAGCTTCTAAAATAGTTCCATCTTGTTCGATAGCGGTTTGTTTTGCCATAATTAAAAAACTTGTCTAGATTATGTTAAACTCCTTCAAATGAAAATAAAATAATTATCACCGCTGAACTTGTATGTAAATACGATGAAAATGAGGTGGTCAATTATTAGTGGGATTACTCAACAATATAATTGACCAACCATATTTGTATTTTATCTTCTTTCTAAAGAAATATTTTCCACTTTCTAAGAAAAAGATTTAATATGCTGCAACAGTTCCATTGCCTCTAGTATGACCAGAGTTCAAAAGGCCATCATAGTGACGCATCATCAAGTGAGATTCTATTTGCTGTAAGGTATCAATTACCACACCAACAAGAATCAATAATGAAGTTCCACCAAAGAACTGACCAAATGAATCTTGCACATTCAGTAAGCCTGCCAAAGCTGGCATAATTGCAATAAAAGCAATGAAAATAGAGCCAGGACCTGTAAGTCGAGTCATTACAGTATCAATATAATCTGCTGTATTTTTGCCAGGCTTAACTCCAGGAATAAAACCATTATTTCGTTTCATGTCTTCAGCCATTTGAGTAGGATTAAGAGTAATCGCAGTATAGAAGTAAGTAAATGCTACAATTAAAATAACATAGATTACATTATACAACAAACTCTTTGTATCCATCAAAGATTGAAGTACAGGACTAGCGCTATCAGTAGAGTACTGAACAATGGCCAATGGAATGAACATTAAAGCTTGTGCAAAAATAATAGGCATAACGTTAGCGGCAAATAACTTCAGAGGTATATATTGACGCGCACCGCCATATTGTTTATTTCCAACAACTTTTTTAGCATACTGTACAGGTATCTTACGCGTTCCCTGTGTAAGGAGAATAGCTGCACACATAACCAAGTAAAGAATGATTATCTCAGCAATAAACATCACAAGACCACCACTAGTAATTGCCGTAAAACGGCTAGTAACTTCTTGGAAAAAAGCTTGTGGAAGACGTGCGATGATACCAACCATAATGATGATAGAGATACCATTGCCTACTCCTTTATCAGTAATGCGCTCACCGAGCCACAAGATAAACATAGACCCAGCAGCCAAGATTATTGAGGCAGATACCATGAAGACAGTCCAACTCACACCTGATGCTAAAGCACCGGTAGCCTGAGTCTTCAAGTTAATCAAATACGCAGGGGCCTGGAAAAATAAAATAAATATTGTTAACAGACGTGTGTACCAATTAATCTTTTTATGTCCACTCTCACCTTCACGCTGCATCTTTTGGAAATATGGCACTGCCACAGCTAAGAGCTGCATTACGATTGAAGCTGAGATATAAGGCATAATTCCTAAAGCAAAAATTGATGCTTTAGAGAATGCACCACCAGAGAACATATCCAACAATGACATAAGACCGCCAGCTGTTTGTGACTGGAGTTGTTCTAACAATTTTGGATTAACTCCAGGAAGTACAATAAAAGAGCCAAAACGGTAAATGGCTGTGAACAAGATGGTCACGAGGAGTCGCTTACGCAAATCCTCGATTTTCCAACAGTTCTTCAGTGTCTCAATAAACTTTTTCATTTACTTAGATTATAGTTGTGTTACCACCTACTGCCTTGATTGCTTCTTCAGCAGTCTTTGAGAAGGCATTTGCTTCAACATCTACCTTCGTCTTTAATTCTCCATTACCAAGAATCTTGACAAGTTCCTTACCATTTGTCAAACCAGCTTCTACCAATTCAGTTAATCCGATCTTAGTAAGATTCTTTTTTTCAACAAGTTCTTGAAGAGTAGATAAGTTTACAGCAAAGTATTCCTTATGGTTAATATTCTTGAAACCACCCTTTGGAACACGGCGCTGAAGAGGCATCTGACCACCTTCAAAACCAATCTTTCTCTTATAACCAGAACGAGATTTTGCACCCTTATGACCACGGGTAGACGTACCGCCTAGTCCAGATCCTGTACCACGACCAATACGACGACGAGAGTGGGTTGAGCCCGCTGCTGGTTTCAAATTATTTAATTTCATACCTTATTGTCTTTAAAGGATTTATTAATCAATTACTGATACCAAATGATGTACCTTCTTTATCATTCCACGAATGCTTGGAGTATCTTCTACTTCTACAACTTGCGAAATTTTACGAAGTCCAAGAGCCAATAAAGTGGCCTTTTGGTCTTTAGGAGCGTTAATACGGCTCTTAATTTGCTTAACTTTTATTGTTGCCATTATTTTACCTCCTGTAATTAACCGTTAAAAACTTTGTCCATACTGATACCACGTTCGCCTGCAACAGTATAAGCATCTCGCATTTGAGCAAGAGCAGCTATAGTAGCCTTTACAAGGTTATGAGGGTTTGATGAGCCCTTAGACTTTGCAATCACATCAGTAATACCAGCACTTTCTAATACAGCACGCATAGCACCACCGGCCTTCAAACCAGTACCGGCTGCAGCTGGTTTAAGAAGTACATGCGCACCACTAAAACGAGTTTCAACTTCATGAGGAACTGTACCTTTAAGAACAGAAACTTTTACAAGGTTCTTCTTAGCGGCATCTGTACCCTTTTGGATAGCAGCAGTAACTTCTCCAGCCTTACCAAGTCCCCATCCGATTACACCTTTACCATCACCTACAACGACGATAGCCGCAAATGTGAAAGTACGTCCACCCTTAGTTACCTTGGTCACACGGTTGATTGCAACCAAACGGTCCTTTAGTTCTACGTCACTATTTACTTTAACTTTATTCATTGCCATAATCGTTTAGAATTTAAGTCCTCCTTCACGTGCGCCATCTGCCAAAGCTTGTACGCGTCCATGATAAAGATAGCCATTACGGTCAAATACTACTTGTTGAATGCCAGCTGCTGTTGCTTTTTGAGCAACAAGTTCACCAACTTTCTTAGCTTGTTCTATCTTAGCCATTTTCTCAAGACCAGCAGAAGAAGCTGCAGCAAGTGTTGTACCTGTTAAATCATTAATAACTTGTGCATAAATTTGCTTATTACTGCGGTAAACGCTCAAACGTGGGCGTTCTGCAGTTCCGTTCACACTCTTACGAATGTGGAACTTTATCTTTAGTCTTCTTTGTTCTTTCTTTGTTGTCATAATCGTAATGAATTATTAAAGTTACTTAGCTGCAGCTGATTTACCAGACTTTCTGCGAATAACCTCTCCCTTGAACAATATACCCTTACCTTTATATGGTTCAGGTTTACGGAAAGAACGAATCTTAGCACAAATAAGACCTAACAGTTGCTTGTCAGCTGATTCAAGAATAATAATTGGATTCTGATTACGTTCACTTTTGGTTTCTACTTTTACTTCTTTTGGAAGTTGTAAGAAAATTGGGTGAGTATAACCAAGTGTAAATTCTACCAAGTTACCCTGATTAGATACACGATAACCAACACCAACCAACTCAAGTGTCTTTGTATAGCCTTCACTAACTCCGACAACCATATTATTTACGAGTGAACGATAAAGTCCATGGTAAGCTTGCTTCTGTTTGTAGTTTTCGATATGATTCTCATCAACTTCGAAAATGATTTGAGCTTCTTCGATATTTACCTTAATAGAAGGATGAACATACTGAGATAATTCGCCCTTAGGTCCTTTTACTGTAACAACATCATCCTTTTGTGAGATTGTAACTCCAGTAGGAATACTAATTGGTAATTTTCCAATTCTAGACATTTCAAATCCTCCAATTAATATATGTAGCAAAGAACTTCTCCACCGATTTTCTCAGCAGCAGCTTCTTTGTTAGTCATTACACCTTTAGACGTAGAAATAATTGCAATTCCAAGTCCATTAATAACTCTCGGCATGTCTTTGTAGCCAGTATACTGGCGAAGACCTGGTGAAGAAACGCGCTTCAAGCTTTTGATTGCGTTTTGTTTTGTGACTGGGTCGTACTTTAATGCGACCTTAATAGTTCCTTGTGGGCCATCTTCTATGAACTTATAGTTCAAGATATAACCCTTCTCGAAGAGAATCTTAGTAATAGATTTCTTCAAGTTAGACGCAGGAACTTCAACAACACGGTGATGAGCCATGATTGCGTTTCTGAGTCTTGTCAGATAATCTGCTATTGGATCTGTCATAAATATAAAGTTTAATTAATCGGGACTTCCCCGACAATATTAAAAAAATCCTTTATTGCTCCTACGCCATGAACATCTCATATGTTCATGACGTAAGAAATTAGGTTTACCAGCTAGCTTTCTTTACTCCAGGAATCAACCCTTGAGATGCCATCTCACGGAATTGTATACGAGAAATACCGAAGTGACGAATATATCCCTTAGGTCGTCCAGTAATCTTGCAACGATTATGCAAGCGTATGGGATTAGCATTCTTAGGAATATCTTGCAACTTACGAGCAGCCTCGTAAGCTTCAGCTGGATCTTCAGTAGTAGCGATAATCTTCTTCAAAGCTGCACGCTTCTCAGCATAACGAGCCACTAACTTCGCACGCTTAACCTCGCGAGCTTTCATTGATTCTTTTGCCATATTTCTTAATCGTTTTTAGCGTTCTTGAATGGAAGTCCAAAAGCCTTAAGGAGTGCATAACCTTCTTCGTCAGTTTGTGCTGATGTAACGAAAGTTATATTCAAACCTTGAATTCGGTCCACTTGATCAATGTTTATCTCTGGGAAGATAATCTGTTCGGTAATACCTAATGTGTAATTACCACGACCATCAAACTTGCTTTCAATACCTTTGAAGTCACGGATACGTGGCAATGAAACACGAACAAGTTTTTCTAAAAACTCGTACATACGTTCACGGCGTAATGTTACCATAACACCAATAGGCATTTTCTTACGAAGTTTAAAGTTAGCAATATCTTTCCTTGAATAAGTTGCTACTGCCTTTTGTCCTGTAATAGATGTTATCTCATTAATTGCAACTTCAATAATCTTTTTGTCTTGAGTTGCATCACCCAAACCTTGGTTGATAACAATTTTTTTCAAAACAGGAATCTGCATTGCAGAAGTGTAATTGAATTGCTTCTGTAGAGCTGGAGCAATTTGCTCTTTATACTCTTTTTTTAATGCTGCTGTATTCATTACTTAATTACCTCCCCTGACTTTTTAGCGATACGCTTAACTGTCTTACCTTCACGTTCAATTTTAATACGTGTTGGTTTACCGCTTTTTGGATCGATAAGACTAACATTTGAGATATGAATAGGTGCCTCCTGCTTTATAATACCACCCTGTGGATTTGCAGCAGATGGCATTGTGCTCTTTGAAACCATATTGATTCCTTCAACCAGTACGCGTTCTTTGTCAACGAGAACTTTGAGCACCTTACCACTTCTGCCCTTGTCTGAGCCAGCAAGGACGACAACTTGGTCGTCTTTCTTTATATGGAATTTTGCCATTTTACTTTTCGTTTTATTAATTAAAGAACCTCAGGTGCCAAAGAAACAACTTTCATATTGACTGCACGAAGCTCACGAGCTACAGGACCGAAGATACGGCTACCACGAAGTTCGCCAGCGTTGTTTAGCAATACACAAGCATTATCATCGAAACGAATGTATGAACCATCAGCACGACGAATTTCTTTCTTTGTGCGTACTATCAAAGCTTTTGACACTGCACCTTTCTTAATATCACTAGATGGGATGACGTTCTGCACTGCAACTACGATAACGTCACCAACACTTGCATAACGACGGCGAGTTCCGCCAAGTACACGAATACATTTAGCTTCACGTGCACCGCTGTTATCACATACTGTAAGTTTTGATTCTGACTGTATCATAATTACTTAGCTTTTTCTACTATTTGAACTAATCTCCATCTTTTTGTTCTACTCAAAGGACGAGTTTCCATGATCATTACTGTATCACCAATATTGGCCTCGTTCTTTTCATCATGAACATGGTATTTTTTTGTCTTCTGAACAAATTTACCATATATAGGGTGCTTTTCTTTGAACTTCGCAGCAATAACAATGGTTTTATCCATTTTGTTGCTCGTTACGACACCCTGTCTTACTTTTCTTAAATTTCTTGTTTCCATCTGGACCATTGTTATTTGTTGAGTTCTCTGTGACGAAGTTCAGTTTTCATACGTGCAATATCACGACGAGCTGTCTTAATCTGTGATGGATTCTCAAGAGGAGTGATTTGATGGTTCAGCTTCATTTTATCAAGAGCTGTTTCAGCAGTCTCTATCTTTTCTACCAATTCCTTGGTATCAAGTTGTTTAACTTCTTTAATCTTCATCTTTTAAGCGTTTTTATCGTAATCACGTCTAACAACAAACTTTGTCTTCACAGGAAGCTTCTGAGCCGCAAGGCGAAGAGCCTCTTTAGCAATATCAAAGCTTACACCTTCTACTTCAAAGAGGATACGACCTGGTGTAACAGGTGCAACCCATCCAGCAGGATCACCTTTACCCTTACCCATACGCACGTCAGCAGGCTTGCGTGTGATAGGTTTATCAGGGAAAATTCTAATCCAGACTTGACCTTGACGGTTCATATAGCGGTTTACTGCTATACGAGCAGCCTCAATCTGTCGGCTGTCAATCCACTTTGGTTCAAGAGTCTTGATACCAAAGGAACCAAAAGCTAATTGTGTACCTCTGTGAGCGTTTCCTTTATTACCGCGCCCATCTTGAGGTCTTCTATATTTTACTCTTTTTGGCTGTAACATGATAGCTTGTACTTTTAACGGTTATTGTTTCTTCTGCGATTACCACGTCCAGAGCGTGCACCACCATTATTTGTGCGTCCACTGGTCTTTTCCTGAGTAAAGTTTTGTGTTAAATCTACCTTGTTATAAATTTCACCACGGCAAATCCATACCTTAATACCCAAGAGACCTACTTTTGTAAGAGCCTCTGTCTGACAATAATCGATGTCTGCACGGAATGTATGAAGAGGTGTACGACCTTCTTTAAACATTTCCTTACGGGCCATTTCGGCACCATTCAGACGACCTGTAATTTGAACTTTGATACCTTCTGCACCAGCACGCATTGTATTAGCAACAGCCATCTTGATAGCACGACGATATGCTACCTTGCCTTCAACTTGACGGGCAATATTAGTACCGACAATATTTGCGTCGAGTTCAGGTTTCTTAACCTCAAAGATATTAATTTGAATTTCTTTCTTGAAAAGATTCTTCAATTCTTCTTTGAGTTTATCAACGTCCTGACCACCTTTACCAATAACTATACCTGGACGGGCTGTGCAAATAGTGATGGTAACGAGTTTCAATGTACGCTCGATTACAATGCGTGAAACGCTTGCTTTTTCGAGACGTTTGTTCAAGTAAGTACGGATTTTCTTATCCTCCAAGAGGTTATCTCCGAAATCCTTACCACCGAACCAATTTGACTCCCAACCGCGTATAATTCCTAAACGATTGCTTATTGGATTAACTTTCTGTCCCATTCTACTATTTATTTATCATTGTTAGAATCAACCTTTGAATCTACAAAAAGGGTGACATGATTAGAACGTTTGCGAATTCTGTAGCCGCGACCCTGTGGTGCAGGACGCATACGCTTCATTGTAACACCTTCATCAACGAAGATCTTAGAGATATAAAGTTCACCGTCTTCAGCTTTGCGGTCATTCTTTGTTTCCCAGTTAGCAATAGCTGAGCGCAAAAGTTTTTCAACATTCTGAGCTGCTGCCTTCTTAGAGAACCTTAGTACGCCTAAGGCACGATTTACTTCCATTCCACGAACCATGTCTACAACATAGCGCATTTTACGTGGAGAAGAAGGGCAGTCCTTGAGCTTTGCAAAATACTGGCTTTTGAGGGCTTGTTTACGCTCCTCGGCCTTTATATGTTTTCTTGCTCCCATTATATTTATCTTTTCTAAGGGTTATGACCTGTTACTTTCTATTACCAGAGTGACCACCAAAACGGCGTGTAGGGCTGAACTCTCCAAGCTTGTGACCTACCATATTCTCGGTAATGTAAACAGGGATAAATTTATTTCCGTTATGAACTGCAACAGTGTGACCCACAAATTCAGGGGAAATCATTGATGCTCTGGCCCATGTTTTAACAACATTCTTCTTACCACTCTCATTCATAGCGAGAATTTTCTTCTCAAGTGATACGTTGATGTATGGACCTTTTTTTAATGAACGACTCATAATTTACTCTTAATTACTTTGTTTACTTCTTGTTAGCTCTTTCAATAATATACTTGTTTGAAAGCTTCTTAGGTGCACGAGTCTTGAGACCCTTAGCATACAAGCCCTTACGTGAACGTGGGTGACCACCAGACTGACGTCCTTCACCACCACCCATTGGGTGATCAACAGGGTTCATAACAACACCTCGGTTGTGTGGACGGCGTCCCAACCAGCGTGAACGTCCAGCCTTACCAGACTGTTCAAGTGCGTGATCAGAATTACCAACACTACCGATAGTAGCTTTACAAGCTGAAAGAATCTGACGTGTTTCGCCAGAAGGGAGCTTAATAACACAATAACTGCCTTCACGAGAAGTAAGCTGAGCAAAGTTACCAGCCGAACGAACGAGCAATGCACCCTGTCCTGGACGTAATTCAATATTATGAATTACAGTACCGACAGGAATATTTGCAAGTGGAAGAGTGTTACCAACTTCAGGTGCTGCCTCAGCACCTGACATCAGTTGTGCACCTACCTGCAGTCCGTTAGGAGCAATAATGTAACGTTTTTCACCATCAGCATAGTACAACAAGGCAATACGAGCAGATCTATTTGGATCATACTCGATTGTCTTAACTACAGCTGGAACACCATCTTTCTCACGTTTGAAGTCGATAAAACGAAACTTTCTTTTATGACCTCCACCCATATAGCGAACGGTCATCTTACCAGTGTTGTTTCGCCCACCAGTAGAACGCTTACCGTAAACGAGAGACTTCTCTGGCACGGATGCAGTAATATCCTCGAACGTGCCAATAACCTTGTGTCTTTGTCCCGGTGTAACCGGTTTTAATTTACGTACTGCCATTTTTTATTTTAAATATTGCTGTAAAAATCAATTTCCTCGCCTGCCTTAATTGTTACGATCGCTTTCTTGAATGCGTTCTTTTGGCCTTTCACAAGTCCTGCTTTTGTATAGCGTGATTGACGCTTACCAGCGTAGCGAACTGTATTTACATCAAGAACTGTAACATTGTACAGGCTTTCAATTTCCTTCTTAATCTCAAGCTTATTTGCCTCAGGCTTAACGATGAAGCCATATTTTGGCTGTGCAGGCTTAACATAAGAATAAACTGTCTTTTCCTTCTTTAAACCTTCAGGATGACGCTTGTTCTTAACAACATAGCTACGAACTTCAGCTGTTGCATTATGTGTTTTAGCTGACTTCTCGTTTGCTACTCTAATTGTCTTGTCAACAGAAGATTTTTCTGTAACAGTGTTCATCTTTTCAGTGACCACTGGCTTAATGATAAATCCCATAATTCTTACTGTCTCCTACTCTTTACTTGGTTAAGATTTCGTCAATTGTTTTCAAAGAGTTCTCGGTAACAACAAGCACATCAGCATTCAAAATACCATAAGTATTTACCTGAGCTGCAGTTGTAACTTGAGTCTTCTTCAAATTACGAGCTGACAAATATACATTATTTTGTGCTTCTGGCAAAACCAAAAGGACTTTCTTGCTATCAACTTTAAGATTTTTAGCAATATTTATAAATTCTTTTGTCTTTGGAGCATCAAAATTGAAATCTTCAACAACTATAATAGATGATTCTTGGGCCTTATAAGCTAATGCTGATTTACGAGCAAGAACCTTTACTTTTTTGTTGAGTTTGAAGCTATAGTCGCGAGGTGTAGGACCAAATACACGACCACCACCAACGAGTACAGGTGAGTTAATATCACCACGACGTGCACCGCCACCACCCTTTTGGCGACCTAATTTACGTGTTGAACCTTTATGTTCACTTCTTTCCTTTGATTTGGCAGTTCCTTGACGTTGATCTGCAAGATATTGCTTTACATCAAGATAAAGTACGTGATCGTTTGGCTCAATTCCGAAGATATTCTCGTTAAGAGTAACCTTACGGCCGGTCTCCTGACCTTTGATATCTAATACGTTAATATCCATTACTTATTAATTATAAGGGTTGAACCATTGCATCCAGCTACACTACCTTTAACAAGTAAGATATTGTGTTCTGGAATTACTTTTAACACTTGAAGGTTTTGAGTTGTGATTCTATCACCACCCATTTGGCCGCCCATTCGCATACCTTTAAATACTTTTGCAGGGTATGAACAAGCACCAATAGATCCTGGTTTACGAGCGCGGTCGTCCTGACCATGAGTTGTTTGACCTACACCACCGAATCCATGACGCTTAACAACGCCTTGGAAACCTTTACCTTTTGATGTGCCAACAACGTCAACAAACTTTGCGTCGTTGAATAATTCAACTGTAATGGTATCACCGAGGTTGTATTCCTCATCAAACTTGAACTCGGCCAAGTGCTTCTTTGGTGTTGTGCCGGCTTTTTTAAAGTGTCCCTGCTGTGGCTTAGAAGTTCTTTTCTCCTTAGCTTCGCCGAAACCTAACTGAACAGCCTTGTAACCATCTTTTTCGATTGTTTTAACTTGGGTTACAACACAAGGACCAGCTTCGATAACAGTGCATGGTACATTCTTACCATCGGCACTGAAAACGGATGTCATTCCGATTTTCTTTCCTAATAATCCTGGCATTTCAATTAATTTTTAAAAATTAAATTCTTTATTTTTCGTAACTTGTAATTACACTTTAATTTCAACTTCAACTCCTGAGGGCAACTCAAGTTTCATCAATGCGTCAACAGTTTTTGGTGTTGAACTATAGATGTCAATAAGACGCTTGAAATCTGAGAGTTGGAATTGCTCACGTGACTTCTTATTAACGAAAGTTGAGCGGTTTACTGTGTAAATACGCTTATGTGTTGGCAATGGAATAGGACCACTAACGATAGCGCCAGTAGCCTTTACAGCCTTCACAATCTTCTCTGCAGACTTATCAACCAACTGGTGGTCATAAGACTTTAGTTTAATACGAATTTTCTGACTCATATTATTTTGAATTTATAAATTTATACTAAACTTAGGTTACACCCTCATAAGAGTCATTCGCTATGAGAGTGTTCCTAAGTAATTTTCTTATTTAAGTAGATCTGCGTTTCCGTTCAACTCTTCAAGGATTTCCTTTGCGAGGCTGTTAGAAACTGGAGAGTGGTGATCGTACTCCATTGATGAAGTCGCGCGACCAGAAGTAATAGTACGCAAAGCTGTTACATAACCGAACATTTCTGACAATGGTACCATAGCTTTTACGACACGTGCACCGCTGCGAGCTTCTTCCATACCTTGAACGAGTCCACGACGCTTATTTAAGTCACCGATAACATCACCCATGTTTTCTTCAGGAGTAACAACTTCAACCTTCATGATTGGCTCCATCAATACAGGACCTGCCTGTGGACAAAGCTTCTTGAAAGCTTGATGCGCTACAAGCTCGAATGACAACTGATCAGAGTCTACTGGGTGGAAAGAACCATCAGTCAAAGTAACCTTCAAACCTGTGATTGGGAAACCACCAAGAACACCATTACTTAAGCAATCTTTGAAACCTTTTTCTACAGAAGGAATAAATTCCTTAGGTACGTTACCACCTTTCACAACATTGATGAACTGCAAATCGCCTTCCTTATAATCTTCGTCCTTTGGTTCGATTGTAACGTCTATACAAGCAAACTTACCACGACCACCAGACTGCTTCTTGTATGTCTCGCGACTTTGAGCTGCCTTTGTGATTGCTTCTTTGTAGTTAACCTGTGGTTTACCTTGGTTACATTCTACCTTGAACTCACGCTTCAAACGGTCGATAATTATATCGAGGTGAAGCTCACCCATACCAGAGATAATGGTCTGACCGCTCTGTTCGTCTGTACGTACAGTAAATGTTGGGTCTTCTTCCGCCAACTTCTGCAAACCAGTATCAAGCTTTGCTATATCTGCCTGGCTCTTAGGTTCAACAGCGATAGAAATTACAGTATCAGGGAATGTCATTGATTCAAGTACAATTGGATGTGCTTCGTCACAAAGAGTATCACCTGTACGGATATCTTTAAATCCAACCCCTGCACCGATATCGCCTGCATCAATTGATTCCATTGCAATTTCCTTATTAGAGTTCATTTGGAACAAGCGACTGATACGTTCTTTCTTACCAGAACGTGGGTTGTAAACATAAGAACCAGCAACAACCTTACCAGAGTAAACTCGGAAGAATACCAAACGTCCCATAAATGTCGGTAGCAATCTTAAATGCGAGAGCTGCAGTAGGCTCATTGATACCTGCCTTACGTTCTTCTTCCTCTTCAGTGTCGGGATTTATACCCATTGTAACAACTGTATCAAGTGGAGAAGGCAAGAATGCACAAACATAGTCAAGCAATGTCTGAACACCCTTATTCTTATATGATGAACCGCACAACATTGGGCAGCAATCCATAGAGATACAACCCTTACGGATTGCACCCATCAACTTATCTTCTGGTACATCTTGACCTTCAAGATAAAGTTCCATAACTTCATCGTCATAGTTAGCTGCACCTTCAATAAGTTTTTCGCGCCATTCATTAGCTTCATCTACCAAATCAGCAGGGATGTCATCTACATCATATTTAGCACCCATTGTTTCATCGTGCCAAAGAATAGCCTTCATTTTAATAAGGTCTACAACACCCTTGAAGTTTTCTTCTGCGCCGATTGGAATTTGAATAGCGATAGGGTTAGCACCCAATATATCTCTCATCTGGCGTACTGTTTCAAAGAAGTCAGCACCAGAACGGTCCATTTTATTAACATAACCAACACGTGGCACATTATACTTATCAGCCTGACGCCATACAGTTTCAGACTGTGGCTGAACACCATCAGCAGCTGAATAAGTTGCAACAGCACCATCAAGTACACGGAGTGAACGCTCTACTTCTGCAGTAAAGTCAACGTGTCCCGGAGTATCAATCAAATTAATTTTGTATGACTTACCTTCGTAGTTCCAGTTACAAGTTGTTGCAGCTGAAGTAATGGTAATACCACGCTCCTGCTCTTGTGCCATCCAGTCCATTGTTGCAGCACCATCGTGTACTTCACCAATTTTGTGGGTTTTACCTGTATAGAACAAAATACGTTCTGATGTTGTTGTTTTACCGGCATCAATGTGAGCCATAATACCGATATTGCGTGTCAAATGTAAATCGTGACTTGCCATTTTTCTTTAATATCCTTTTTAGTTATCGTTTAGAATCTGAAGTGAGCAAATGCACGGTTAGCTTCTGCCATGCGGTGCATATCTTCTTTACGCTTGAAAGCACCACCCTGATTGTTGAATGCATCCATGATTTCAGCAGCGAGTTTGTCTGCCATACTCTTACCACCACGCTTGCGAGCAAACGCGATCATATTCTTCATAGAAACACTTTCCTTACGATCTGGGCGAATTTCTGTTGGAACCTGGAATGTTGCACCACCGATACGACGGCTCTTTACTTCCACTTGTGGAGTAATATTATCAAGTGCTTGTTTCCAAACTTCCAATGCAGACTTTTCCTTATCGCTATTCTTTTCGTTTACGATATCAAGAGCTGCATAGAAAATTTCGTATGATGTATTCTTCTTACCATCATACATAAGGTGATTTACAAACTTTGAGACCTTCTGATCGTTAAACTTAGGATCTGGCAAGATCACTCGTTTCTTTGGTTTTGCTTTTCTCATTTTTATTTAAAAATTTAGTAATTCTGCGGAGGCTGTCGTTTTTTCGTTCTTCAACGTTCACTCTTGAACATTTACTCAACCTGTTATAAACAAATCTCCAGCAAAACTTATATTTTTTGTTAATGCCTTTGGCTTACCAACCATCACCGACTGTTAAACCAAAAGACTTTATCCTACAAAGTTTCTTTCCCTTAAATAAGGGAAGAAACCCGAGAGATTTTTATTTCTTAGCTGCCTTTGGACGTTTAGCGCCATATTTTGAACGACGCTGTGTACGACTTGCAACTCCAGCAGTATCAAGTGTACCACGAACAATGTGATAACGTACACCTGGTAAGTCCTTTACACGACCACCACGAACAAGTACGATACTGTGTTCCTGCAAGTTGTGCCCTTCTCCAGGAATATAAGAGTTAACTTCTTTTTGGTTCGTCAAACGAACACGGGCAACTTTACGCATTGCCGAATTAGGCTTCTTAGGTGTTGTTGTGTAGACACGTACGCAAACTCCACGACGCTGTGGACAGTTATCCAAAGCTGGAGATTTACTTTTTTCTACAATCACCTTTCTACCTTTTTTTACCAATTGTGAAATAGTAGGCATAATTGTACTTTTTTATTTATATTTATTTTGTTTATTATCAATATCTTAGACCTCTAATCGCCCATATAATAATGCATATAATAATGTATAAATGACGCATAAAGGTATTTCGAGGTGCAAAGGTACAAACTTTCTTGAAAAAACAACTCATTATCATAGAGGTAATAAACAGTGATGTTCTTTATTTAACATTATATAACTATCATAACAACACATTAACTTTTAAAATTCTCAATCTAACAATAAATTTAGGCTATTTGCTCAAAAATAAAAATACTTAGACAAAGATAAGCGGAAATATTTAACAGAATTATACCGCTTTTGATATTATGTCTTTCGTTTGACTGTTAAGTTACATATAGCTTTTAACTATAGATCTACGGCATATCAACAAAAAGAACAGAATTAAGAAAGTACACACTCTAAGTATTTGCCTTGTAACATATTTCCGCCTTTATTCTACAAAATTTATGGTTATCAATATTTAATTCTTTGTATATCAACACTATAAAGATTATATATTATTTCAAGCAACCTATTTTTAAGTATCTATTTACTTTCCCAATATATTATTAAGACAGCCCAATATGAAGCAAACATCAAAGTTATTAAAAAAAGAAATGAAATACTGCACAGATGAAGGAGTAAATTCTGATAAACTTGAAAGGAGTTATATTCAGCAAAAAATCACTTTTAACATTTATAATTGAATTCAGTATAAAAAATGACTGAAAAGTTGCAGCAGTGGAATCTATTTTTGTAACTTTGTTTATGAATTCTTATCAAATAGAGGGACTTCTTTAAGTGAAAACATTTCTTTTTAATTGAAAATAGAAAGTATGAATAAAATAAGTATTATTCTGCTTGGCGGACTGCTGTTGTACGTTTGGGTGGGCATATTATGGGCTTTTAAAAGCCTTTGCTTAGACAAGATTAAGAGTGGGGTTTTGAAATATTCATTAGGAATGATGTTTGTTTATGTAATATTGTTCTTGCTTTATGTTGCTGCGGAACAATATTTACCTCTAAAAACTTTTATAGTCAACTGGTATTTTCAACGCGCACCTGGTGGAATCGTCTTGATTTTATTCCCTGCCTTTTATTCTATCTTCCTCATAGGGAAAGGCTACTTTCAAGAAGGAGGTGAGAAAGCTCCATTTAAGTGGAAATTAAAGATGATAGCGTCTGTTTTCCTAAATGCTTTTATAGCACTATTCAGTCTGGTGTTCTTTTCTTTCCTCTTACGGGGCAATAGTTTTGCTGATTTAGTAACAACAACCCAAGAGGCAGCACAAGAAATCAGTTGGGGTTTGATGCTTGCTTTCGTGGCTTTTTGGGGTCTTATCCTGATTATTATTTGGTTCAATCATAAAAAGAGCCTTCAAAAATCTAAGCATAAAAAGAAAAAATAAGGCAGTTAAAACTATCATCAGTTCGGTATAAATCACTATAAAATACGCAAGAATGAGAATTCCTTTTATAGAAGTATTTGTTTCATGAGAATTTTATTATTATTATCTATCAAATTTATAATTACAAAATTATTTTTTATTATTATAAATTTTTATTTTGTAATTATAAATTTTCTGCTCGCTGTATCTAACTCATGTTTAATGATTTACAGGTGCTAAAATTTTAAAATATTCACTCCTTGTTACGTAGTCTTTCAGCTTTATAGGCAACAAGTGATGGACCCAATCTTTTGCTATATTTCGGATAAAAAGAAGTTAGACATATTTACTAACTTCTTATCAACATTAAGAGCACTCTTTTAAAAAATCTTTTTACTTGTATCAGTCCTCTGATTGTAGACATTTATAATTAGTCTTCTTCCCTATCCCTATCAAAGTCATCTTCTTCAAAATCATCTTCCCAAAAGCCCTGTATCACTCTTTCACTATGACTTCCATCTTCTTTAGTTTCAAGCAAAACCCAATTCAAATCATCTTCTTCTGCTCGCGGATTACCTTCTTCTAAAAAGTCATAAAAGCGTGCAACTACACCCTTAGTGTAAATACGTAAGAACTTCTCTGCATCTTCTTGCGAGAAATTATTTTTAAACTTTTCGAATAGTTTATCCCAATCGCCATCATCATCTAAGTCATCTGCATAATCACAATTAGCATCTATGTCTCTCGATATTTTATGTAACTCTTTGGAGACTGTCATACGAGCAAATTGTGGTATATCTTCTGTTACTTCACTAAAGGCACTAGCTAAATTATTTTTAAACCCTGCTTCTTCCATTCTCTCAACAAGGTTTATAATTTCTTGTTGCTTTTCTTTATTGAGTTCAGATATTTCACGCAAATAAAAATCTTTAGACGATTCGTTTAAACCTTCTTCTTCTATTATCGCTTTTAACTGCTCCAATATTTTTATGATTTTCCTCCTATCTTATTAAATTTATATTAATGTTCACGAAGAATGATGATTATACTTTACAAAGGTAGCTTTTAATATTGTGAAAAAACAAAGAAAATATTTGAAACTTATTGATAAGCAAAATTAAATTCCAAGTATTATCCATTTACAACTTACTCTCTCATATCATCATACTAGACTTAAAAATTGACTTATATTGAAGACTGGTGATGACACAGAAAAAGAAAAAAGATAGCCAATTAAATATTAGATAATATACTTAAAGTAAAAAGACTTTTCGTTAAACCTTGAGTCAGAAGCATCATGCAAGAAATTATCGCAATTATCCATATTAAATATGGATAATTGCGATATTAAAACAATATCGTTTTTTCCTTTATGCGTCGTTCTTTATAGGACCAAAAGGTGTTGCAGTTCTTGGTTGCTCATTAGGCATTTGGATTTTTCCAAACTCTTGTTCGTAGCGAAGAATATTTTCTTGTAAAGCTGATAATAGACGTTTTGCATGTTCTGGAGCTATCACTACTCTACTTGCTACTGTTGGTTTCTGTACACCTGGCAACATGCTGATAAAATCGAGTACAAACTCTGAACTTGAGTGTGAGATAATTTGGAAGTTTGTATAAATTCCTTTTGCTACTTCAGGACTCAAGTCTATCTGAAGCTGCTGTCCTTGTTGGTTTTGATTGTTGTCCATGTTTTATATTTCAATTATTTATTTATAGATTGCAGAGTATAAAACAACTCTGAGGTATGCAAAGATAGCATTTTTCAAACAATTCTCCAAGAAACACACTTATTTTATCATACAGTAACAAATGTTGTGATTTTTCATTGTTAAGTCAATTTTATTTGTTACTCTTTTGTATTAATAATCCATCTTTTATTTATGAAGAGAACGAAACTACCCTTATTTGGAAATTCCACTCTTCCAATGATATCTCCATCTTCAATATTAGAGGTTTTAAATTTATAATCATATCATTTTTTGCGTGGATAGCAACTAAATAATACCGTCCACCAATACTATTTATTTCTGGCTCAATAGTTACTCATATTAAGTTTGAAAGGAACATATTATTATAATACTAATATCTAATATTAAAAGAACAACACAAAATATTCGGTAAAAACTTTTCGATGCACTTTTAAATTCATATTTTAGCAATAGAAAAGAGAATATTAACAAGGTTATGCTTGTCAAGTAATACAATAAATATTGAAGAATTGTTGGACGATAGATTTCAGCATCTCCCTTCTCAACAAACTCTTCAATGTCAAACCATGCACCTTGCATAATGCCCAAAAATGCAAGAATAATAAGAGGACTTACTATTGATAAGATTTTAAACAAAACTCCTTTCAGCTTCTTTGCGCTTTTGATTGAGGGAACTTCTTCTATCATTACATACTTATTTTTCTTTCTTTGCAAAGATAGTTTTTCTATCCGAAAGAAAAAAAATACAAAACAATAAATTAAGGAAAGTTTGAGTAATTAAAATAGAGTAATTTCTATCATTTTATTTTTGTAATAGGTACTATAAAGATATTACTTTTCCCAAATACGATGTTTAAAAAAATAGATATACATACTTTTGTTAAACAGCAGCAGATATAAACCAATGAGAAGTTGGCACTCTCTAATAAGTTTACTACAATAAAAACAAAAATGGCTCGCAAGAAATACTTGCGAGCCATTTTAGGTTATATAGAGATGGTTGATTTAACCCTCTGAGTTTTCTTTATCGGCAAAATCAATAATGCTCTTTTTATTAGCTTCTAAACGAATATGCTCTTCTTTAGAACCTACTATAAGCTTTTGCCATTGACGAAGACCAGTACCTGCTGGTATAAGGTGTCCACAGATTACGTTTTCTTTCATTCCTTCGAGATCATCATTCTTGCCACGAATAGCAGCTTCATTGAGTACCTTGGTTGTTTCCTGGAACGAAGCAGCTGACATGAAACTCTTTGTACCAAGTGCTGCACGGGTAATACCTTGAAGCATTTGGGTAGCAGTAGCCTGAACTGCATCACGTACTTGAACAAGTTTGAGATCGCGACGTTTAAGATTTGAGTTCTCATCACGTAGCTTACGTACAGAAAGAATCTGTCCCTTGTAGCAATTCTCTGAATCACCTGGATCAGTAACTACTTTCTTACCCCAAATACGATCATTCTCTTCCGAGAAATCTAGTTTATCAACAAGTTCTTGTTCGAGGAAAGTGGTATCGCCAGACTCTTCAATACGAACTTTACGCATCATTTGTCGAACGATAATTTCAAAGTGCTTATCATTAATCTTCACACCTTGGAGACGGTAAACATCTTGTACCTCGTTAACGATGTACTCTTGTACTGCCGTTGGACCCTTAATAGAAAGAATATCAGCAGGTGTTGTAATACCATCAGAAAGTGGAGTACCAGCACGCACAGCATCATGTTCTTGAACTAGAATTTGCTTTGATAAGCTAACAAGATACTTGCGCTGGTCACCTGTCTTTGATGTAACAATAATTTCGCGGTTACCACGTTTCACCTTACCCATTGTTACCTCACCATCAATTTCTGATACGACAGCTGGGTTTGAAGGGTTACGAGCTTCGAAAAGTTCAGTTACACGTGGAAGACCACCGGTAATATCACCAGCACCACCTACAGAACGTGGGATCTTAACAAGAGTTGTACCTGTTTTAATTTCTGCACCATCTTGAACAATTTGTTCCAAGTGACCACCTACAGGTAAGTTGTAAGTTCCAAATATATCTTCTGCTGCATATAGTCCATCAGCACCTTTCTTAGCACCTGGACGTACAACATCGACTGTAGGAACACGTGATTTGTCACGCGACTCTGTAATAATACGCTCTGTAAGACCTGTGGCATCGTCGGTTTCAGCCTTATATGTAACACCTTCTACAACATCATGTAGACGGAGAACACCAGCATATTCACTAACAATAACAGCGTTGAATGGGTCCCAACGACAAATGAGATCACCTTTCTTAACCTTGTCGCCACTCTTGAAATAAAGTGCACTACCATAAGGAACCCCCTCGGTCAAGAGAACAATACCTGTATTGATATCGACGAAGCGGATTTCAGCCAAACGGCTTACTACCTTTTGACAATTGCGGTCTTCATCATCAATAAATGGAACTGTACGAAGCTCATCAAACTCTATCTTGCAATCGTTCTTAGCTACAATAGAAGCATTAGCTGCTGCGTTAGAAGCAATACCTCCAACGTGGAAGGTACGGAGTGTAAGCTGAGTACCTGGTTCACCAATAGCTTGTGCTGCAATGACACCTACTGCTTCTCCCATCTGTACCATACGAGCAGTTGCAAGGTTACGACCATAGCACTTCTTACATACACCTCGCTTGCTTTCACAAGTAAGTACAGAACGAATTTCAACCATTTCAAGTGGTGATTCGTCAATAATCTTCGCCTTTGCTTCTGTTATCTCTTCGCCTGCAGCAACTATGAGTTCTCCTGTTGAAGGATTGATGACATCATGCACAGATACACGACCAAGAATACGCTCATAAAGAGAAGCTATAACTTCATCTCCATTCTTCAATGCACGACACTCAAGACCACGGAGAGATCCACAATCTTCTTCGTTGATGATAACATCGTGTGAAACGTCTACCAAACGACGAGTAAGGTATCCTGCATCGGCAGTCTTCATAGCCGTATCGGCAAGACCCTTACGAGCACCATGTGAAGAAATAAAGTATTCGAGCACTGACATACCTTCCTTAAAGTTAGAAAGGATAGGATTTTCAATAATCTGGGCACCTTCAGCACCAGCCTTTTGAGGCTTAGCCATCAAACCACGCATACCTGCAAGCTGTGCAATCTGGTCAGCAGAACCACGGGCACCAGAATCAAGCATCATATAAACGGCATTGAAACCTTGGTCGTCTTCAATCATGTGCTTCATCACGCTTGCTTTCAAGTTATTGTTTACGTGTGTCCACGCATCAATTACCTGATTGTAACGCTCTTTATCAGTAATGAAACCCATTTCATAGTTAGCCTTTACTTGATCTACCTCAGCTTGCCCCTTACCTACGATATCTACTTTTTCTTCAGGCACAATAATATCGCCCAAGTTAAATGAAAGACCTGCGGTATAAGCCATTCGATAACCTAAGTTTTTGATACCATCAAGGAAAGCACAAGCACGTGCCATACCTACACATTTAATAACATCAGCAATAAGACCGCGTAGTGATTTCTTAGATATAATACCATTAAAGAAGCCTACCTCGGTTGGAATAATCTGATTGACGATTACACGACCAACAGAAGTTTCAACCATACGTTTCTGAAGTTTTCCATCAACAAGGTCATCTACAATGACCTTCACTTGTGCATGAAGATCGCAACGTCCTTCATTGTGTGCAATGATAGCTTCTTCTGCTCCATAGAAACACAAACCTTCACCTTTAGCACCTGGACGAATTTTAGTTATATAATAGAGACCCAATACCATGTCTTGAGAAGGAACGGTGATAGGTGCACCATTAGCCGGATTTAAGATATTATGGCTTTGTAACATCAACACCTGTGCTTCAAGGATAGCCTCATTGCTTAATGGGAGATGCACAGCCATTTGGTCACCATCGAAATCGGCATTAAACGCAGTACAGGCCAATGGGTGGAGCTGAATTGCTTTACCTTCAATGAGTTTAGGTTGGAAAGCTTGTATACCTAAACGGTGAAGTGTAGGAGCACGATTAAGGAGCACTGGATGTCCCTTCATTACATTCTCCAATATATCCCAAATAACGGGTTCGCGACGATCTACAATTTTCTTGGCACTCTTTACAGTCTTTACTATACCACGCTCAATAAGCTTACGAATAATGAATGGTTTGTAAAGTTCTGCTGCCATAAGTTTAGGAAGACCACATTCTCCCATCTTTAATTCTGGACCAACTACAATAACAGAACGTGCTGAATAGTCTACACGCTTACCAAGAAGGTTTTGACGGAAACGGCCTTGTTTTCCTTTCAATGAGTCTGACAATGACTTTAAAGGACGATTGCTTTCACTCTTAACAGCTGATGACTTACGACTATTATCAAACAATGAGTCTACCGCCTCTTGCAACATACGCTTCTCGTTACGAAGAATAACATCCGGAGCCTTTATTTCAATCAATCGCTTCAGACGATTATTACGTATGATCACACGACGATAAAGGTCATTCAAGTCAGAAGTTGCGAAACGACCACCATCAAGTGGAACCAATGGTCGAAGCTCTGGAGGAGTAACTGGAACTATTTTCATTATCATCCATTCTGGACGATTAATACCTTCCGACTGACGGAAAGCTTCAACAACCTGTAAACGTTTTAAAGCTTCTGTCTTACGTTGCTGACTTGAATCAGTTGTTGCACGATCGCGAAGTTCACCAGCCAAACGATCAAGGTCTATATCAGTAAGTAGGTCATAGATAGCTTCTGCACCCATCTTTGCTATAAACTTCTTTGGATCAGAATTCTCCAATTTTTCGTTTCCTTCTGGTAAACGATTATCAAGAATATCTAAGTATTCATCTTCAGAGAGAAGATCAAACTTGTGAGAACCAGTTAAGTCTTCGCCAGTATCAGGATGTTTCATACCTTCCACAACACCAGGTTGCACAACAATATATTTCTCATAATATACAACACTGTCAAGCTTCTTTGTTGGAAGACCCAACAAGTAACCAATCTTGTTTGGAAGACTGCGGAAATACCAAATATGTGCTACTGGAACAACAAGTTCAATATGTCCTGCTCGTTCACGACGCACTTTCTTCTCTGTTACTTCAACACCACAACGATCACAAACAATTCCTTTGTAACGAATACGCTTATACTTTCCACAAGCACATTCATAATCTTTTGTAGGACCGAAGATGCGTTCACAGAACAAGCCGTCGCGTTCGGGCTTATAAGTACGATAGTTTATTGTTTCGGGTTTTGTTACTTCTCCGAATGAATTTTCAAGAATTTCCTCTGGAGAAGCAAGTCCAATAGTGAGCTTGTTAAAATTACTCTTAACTTTATTATCTTTTTTAAAAGCCATGTTTCTTTAATTTTGGGGTGTGCAAATTAATCAAGTTTGATGCTTAATCCAAGACCGCGAAGCTCGTGAAGCAACACGTTCAATGATTCAGGAATGCCTGGTGTTGGCATTGGTTCTCCTTTAACAATAGATTCGTATGCTTTAGAACGTCCAACAACATCGTCAGACTTAATTGTCAAAATCTCTTGGAGTACGTGTGAAGCACCAAATGCTTCAATAGCCCAAACTTCCATTTCTCCAAATCGCTGTCCACCAAATTGTGCCTTACCACCTAGTGGTTGTTGTGTAATAAGTGAGTATGGACCAATACTACGTGCGTGCATCTTATCTTCAACCATATGACCTAACTTCAAGAAGTAGGTTATTCCTACTGTTGCTGGTTGGTCGAAACGTTCCCCAGTCTCACCATCATAAATATAAGTAGAACACATTGGAGGCAAGCCTGCCTTGTCAGTCCACTCATTTAAATCGTCAAGTTTAGCACCATCAAAAATTGGAGTAGCAAACTTCACTCCCAACTTCTGCCCTGCAGCACCAAGGATAGCTTCAAAAATCTGACCAAGGTTCATACGAGAAGGCACACCCATAGGGTTCAATACCAAATCTACTGGACGACCATCTTCGAGGAATGGCATATCTTCTGCACGAACAACCTTAGAAACTATACCCTTATTACCATGACGACCAGCAAGCTTATCACCTACCTGAATCTTACGTTTCTTAGCAATGTATACTTTTGCCATCTGTAAAACACCTGATGGTAATTCATCACCAATAGTAATTGCAAATTTCTTACGCTTAAGTTCAGCATCCATTTGCTTATACTTACGAATGTAGTTCATGATAAGCTTTTGAATCATAAGGTTGGTGTGTTCATCATCTGTCCAACCATTTGACTGAATTCCTTCATAGTCAAGATTCTTCAAAGCAGCCATAGTGAATTTTGTTCCCTTGGTAATAATCTCTGCATTTGAATAATCTTTAATACCTTGCGATACTTTATCTTCAGTTAATTCAAGAAGTTTATCAACTAACAAGTCCTTTAGATCATTGATTTTTGCTTCTTGCTCTTCATCAAGACGTATTAATGTAGCTTTATCATGACGCTTGCTTTCGCGTGTCTTGATAGCACGTGCAAACAATTTCTTGTCAATAACAACTCCACTCAAAGACGGGTTGGCCTTCAAAGATGAGTCTTTAACATCACCCGCCTTGTCACCGAAGATGGCACGGAGTAACTTTTCTTCAGGTGATGGGTCGCTTTCTCCCTTTGGAGAAATCTTACCAATCATTATATCGCCGGGCTCAACGCGTGCACCAATACGGATGATACCATTTTCATCGAGATCCTTCGTTGCTTCTTCGCTAACATTAGGAATATCGGCTGTAAACTCTTCAACACCACGTTTTGTTTCGCGAACCTCAAGAGAATACTCGTCTACATGCACAGATGTAAGTACATCTTCACGAACCATTCGCTCTGAAATAACAACAGCATCTTCGTAGTTGTAGCCCTTCCAAGGCATATAAGCTACAAGAAGGTTGCGTCCAAGTGCTAATTCACCGTTCTCGGTTGCATAACCTTCGGTAAGTATATCACCTTTCTTAACACGCTGTCCCTTATTGCAAATAGGACGAAGGTCTACCACCATATTTTGATTGGTGCGACGGAACTTAGAAATATGATACTCCTTTAAAGCTGGCTCAAAACTTACAAACTCTTCATCATCTGTACGATCGTAAAGAATACGGATTGTTGTTGCATCTACATACTCTATAACGCCATCACCTTCTGCTGTTACCATCGTTCGTGAATCATCACAAACTTGCTTTTCTAAACCTGTTCCTACAATAGGAGCATCGTTATGAAGCAAAGGAACGGCTTGACGCATCATGTTACAACCCATCAAAGCACGGTGACCATCATCGTGTTCTAAGAACGGAATTAAACCAGCTGAAACTGATGCTATCTGTTGAGGAGCAACGTCCATTAAAGTTACTTGACTTGGTTCCACAACAGGATAATCTGCATCTTGACGACACTTCACATAGTCTCGAATGAATGTTCCATCAGAATTCAATGGCGCATTACCCTGTCCTACAGGAAGGTCTTCTTCCTCTTCAGCAGTCATATAAACAACGTGCTCGTTATCTAAATCTACCCTTGAACCTGTAACCTTCCTATATGGCGTAACTATAAAACCAAGGTCGTTAATTTTTGCATAAAGACACAAGGAAGAAATCAAACCAATGTTTGGACCTTCAGGTGATTCAATTGGGCATAAACGTCCATAGTGTGTATAATGAACATCACGGACTTCAAAACCAGCACGTTCACGAGAAAGACCACCAGGACCTAATGCTGAAAGACGACGTTTATGAGTAACTTCTGCCAGTGGATTTGTTTGATCCATAAATTGGCTTAATGGATTGGTGCCAAAGAATGAATTAATAACGCTGGAAATTGTCTTTGCATTAATCAAATCAGTTGGTTGGAATACTTCATTATCACGTACATTCATACGTTCTCGAATTGTACGGCTCATACGAGCCAAACCTATTGAGAACTGATTAGCTAGTTGTTCTCCGACTGTTCGAACACGACGATTTGATAAGTGGTCAATATCATCAACAGTTGCATTTGAATTTACGAGGTTAATCAAATACTTGATAATTTCGATAATATCATCTTTAGTTAAGACACGAACATCCATATCGGTCTCTAGTCCTAACTTTCTATTGATTCTGTATCTACCTACTTCACCAAGATCATAGCGCTTATCAGAGAAGAATAAGTTTTGGAATACTTCTCTTGCACTAGCATCATCAGCAGCATCTGCATTTCGCAACTGACGATAAATATAATTTACAGCCTCAATTTCGGAATGGCTAGGATCTTTTGCTAGAGTATTGAAAATAATAGAGTATTTGTTTGCAATATCTTCGTCTTTATGCAAAAGCACTGAAGATACGCCACTTTCAAGAATAATATCAAGATTATCATCAGTGATTTCTGTTTCGCGCTCTACAACTACTTCATTACGTTCAATAGATACAACTTCTCCAGTGTCTTCATCAACAAAATCCTCGTTCCAACTCTTCATAACATTACCAGCCAACTTACGTCCTAAGGCAGCCTTCATGTTCTTTTTATTAACCTTAATTTCTTCACACAGATTAAAAATTTGAAGTATATCTTTATCACTTTCAAATCCTATTGCACGCAGCATTGTTGTAACAGGCAACTTTTTCTTTCGATCGATATAAGCATACATTACATTATTAATGTCTGTCGCAAACTCAATCCAAGAGCCTTTGAATGGTATGATACGTGCACTATAAAGTACGGTCCCATTCGCATGGACTCCTTGACCAAAGAAAACACCCGGAGAACGATGTAATTGAGATACAACAACTCGCTCGGCACCATTTATGACAAATGTGCCATTACTTGTCATATAAGGAATTGTGCCAAGGAAAACATCTTGTATAAATGTGCCAAAATCCTCATGATCAGGATCAGTACAATAGAGTTTCATTTTTGCTTTCAATGGTACGCTATAAGTTAACCCACGTTCCAAACATTCTGAAATAGAATATCGAGGCGGATCAATATAATAATCAAGGAACTCAAGTACAAAATTATTACGTGTATCAGTAATTGGGAAGTTTTCTACAAACACCTTATATAGACCATCACTCTTGCGCTCCTCAGGCGGAGTGTCGAGTTGTAAAAAATCGCGAAACGACTTTAATTGTAAATCTAAAAAGTCAGGATAAGGATACGGACTTTGTACACTGGCGAAGTTTACTCTGGGTTTATTTTCTGTTGCCATAAATATCATTTATAATGTTCGTGGTAATACCACAATACAAGCGTAAAGTGTCAAAAGACACAAAAAGGTTAGGATTCACCTACTTAGTAAATCCTAACCATTTTATAAAAAGTGATTTTATGCTATAATAAAAGCATCAACCACATATGAGAGTCTTATTTCAACTCTACTTTAGCTCCTTCAGCTTCAATGAGCTTCTTCAAGTTTTCTGCCTCAGCTTTAGCTACTCCTTCCTTGATAGTAGAGGGTGCCCCATCTACAAGATCTTTAGCATCCTTCAAACCAAGACCACAAGCTTCTTTAACGGCCTTAACAACCTTAAGCTTGTTATCACCAGCTTCTGTGAGCACAACATCAAACTCTGTCTTTTCTTCAGCAGTAGGAGCTGCACCAGCAGCAGCAGGACCAGCAACTGCTACAGCTGCAGCAGCAGGCTCAATTCCATACTCGTCCTTGAGGACAGTTGCTAACTCATTTACTTCCTTAACAGTAAGATTTACTAATTCTTCTGCAATAGCTTTAATATCTGCCATTTTATTCTAAATATTTTAATTATTTTCTGTTATTAATGTAATTTTTGACTTGTAATGTACTATTCAGGACGCTCTCCTAAAGTCTTAAGCACACCATGTATTATGTTTGCGCCAGATTGAAGAGCTGAAACAACATTTTTTGCTGGAGATTGAAGCAATGCAACAACGTCTGCAATAAGTTCATTCTTGCTCTTAAGAGCAACAAGTTCTTCTAGTTTATCAGCACCAACGAACATTGACTCCTCAGCATATGCTGCTTTTAAAGCAGGTACACCTTCTTTGGTATATTCTTTAAGGAGCTTTGCAGGAACATTAGCTACTTGTGTAAACATAATAGCGGTATTTCCTTTCAAAGAACCATAGAGAGGTTCATAATCTAAATCTGAAGCCTCAAAAGCTTTATGGAGGAGATTGTTTTTTACAACAACCATTTTAATCTCACTTTTGAAGCACTTACGACGTAGAGAACTTGTAGCCTCAGCATTCAACCCAGTTACATCTACAAGGTAGAAATGAGGATATTCCCTAAGTTTCTCACCAAGTTCAGTGATAATCGTATCTTTAACTTCTTTTTTCATTTTACAAAACTTTTAGAGTTACTCAGCTGATTTAGGATCAATCTTGATACCCTTACTCATTGTGCTTGAAATAAAGATACTCTTAATATATGTACCTTTAGCAGCAGCTGGCTTCAATTTGACAACTGTGGAAATAAATTCTTTAGCATTACCAAATATTTGTTCAGCAGACATACTGATTTTACCAATTGAAGTATGGATAATACCAGCTTTATCAACTTTAAAGTCAATCTTTCCAGACTTTACATCCTTAACTGCTTTCGCAACATCCATAGTCACAGTACCACTCTTTGGGTTTGGCATCAAGCCACGAGGACCGAGTACTCGACCTAAGGGACCAACCTTACCCATGCAAGATGGCATTGTAATGATTACATCAATATCTGTCCATCCACCATTGATCTTCTGGATATATTCATCAAGACCAACGTAATCAGCACCAGCTTCCTTAGCTGCAGCTTCCTGATCAGGAGTACAGAGACACAGCACACGTGTCTGTTTACCAGTTCCATTAGGTAAAGTAACCACGCCTCGAACCATTTGATTTGCCTTACGTGGGTCTACTCCCAAACGTATATCAACATCAACAGATGCGTCAAACTTTGTTGTAGTAATTTCCTTAACAAGTTTAGACGCTTCAGTCAAAGAGTATGCTTTCCCTAGTTCAACCTTCTCAGCTACTGATTTCTGATTTTTTGTCAGTTTACTCATTTTTACTTTTGAAGTTTAATATTATTTACCAGGGAAGTCCCCTTTTACAGTGATTCCCATACTACGCGCAGTACCAGCGATAAGTTTCATTGCACTCTCAATTGTAAAGCAATTGAGGTCAGGCATCTTATCTTCTGCTATCGCTCTAACCTGTTCCCAAGTTACTGATGCAACTTTCTTACGGTTGGGCTCGCCTGAACCGCCTTTTACCTTGGCAGCCTCTAGCAACTGAATAGCAGCCGGAGGTGTCTTGATAACAAAGCTGAAAGACTTGTCGTTGTAGTATGTAATAACAACTGGAAGAACTTTACCAGCCTTATCCTGGGTGCGGGCGTTGAATTCCTTGCAAAAACCCATTATGTTAATTCCCTTAGAACCCAATGCAGGTCCTACAGGGGGTGAAGGATTCGCAGCGCCACCTTTAATCTGTAATTTGATTAATCCAGCAACTTCTTTAGCCATTTCTTTGTTAATATTTAAAATTTATATATATAAAAGAAGAATACTCGTAACAATTTATTCTTCTTTCGATACTTGCATAAAACCCAACTCCAAAGGATTTTGTCGTCCAAATATCATAACCATAACTTTCAGTTTGTGTTTCTCGGTATTGACGTCTTCAATAATACCATGGAAACCACTGAATGGACCATCAGTAACTTTAACGGATTCTCCAACAGTATATGGTATATCTGACACTTCTTCAAGTACAGAATCTTCAACATTTCCAAGTAGTCGGTTCACTTCTACCTGACGAACAGGGGTTGGCTCAGCCATTCCACCTAGAAATCCTAAAACATTAGGCATAAAACGGAGTATTGAAGCTATCTCCGAATTCATATTGGCCTGGACAAGCACATAACCAGGAAGACTTAACTTCTCGGTAACAACTCGCTTACCATTACGCAAAGAAGCATGACTTTCAGTAGGCAGTAAAACCTCGAAAACACTCCCTGCTAACTTCAAGTTTTGTCGTAACTCAGCATCAATATATTCTTTTACCTTTGCTTCTTTACCACTAATTGCTCGAAGTACATACCATTTCTTTTCTGTTTCAGCCATTCTTCCTAATGATTTAGCCAGGATATACTAATCCCATCACATGCTGTGATATGAAATCAAAAACAAACACAACGAGAGCAATGACTAGGGAAGCAGATAATACTATCATCGCACTATGTGTAAGTTCGGCACGTGTTGGCCATGTTGTCTTATGCGCAAGTTCGTTATAACAATCCTTGCAGTATTCTAAGATTTTCTTAAACATATAATCTTCTTTTAGCACGGGTTGAAGGGCTCGAACCCTCGACACCTGGTTTTGGAGACCAGTGCTCTACCAACTGAGCTAAACCCGTAAGGATAGATTCCCGTCGTAACGGGAATCTATTTAATATGGTATATCGAATTAATCTTCGTAAACCTCTGTAATCTGACCAGAACCTACTGTACGACCTCCTTCACGTATAGCAAAACGGAGACCAGCGTTCAAAGCAACAGCGTAGATAAGTTCAACCTTAATTTCCACGTTATCACCAGGCATTACCATTTCAATTCCTTCTGGCAATGTGATTTCACCTGTACAGTCCATTGTACGGAGGTAGAATTGTGGACGATACTTATTACCAAATGGAGTATGACGACCACCTTCTTCTTTCTTCAAGATATAAACTGAAGCCTTGAATTTCTTGTAAGGCTTAATCTGACCTGGATGGCAAAGTACCATACCACGCTTAATTTCAGCCTTATCAATTCCACGAAGAAGCAAACCTACGTTATCACCAGCCTGACCTTCATCAAGAAGCTTACGGAACATTTCCACACCAGTAACAGTAGATTTCTTATCTTCGCCAAGACCGAGCAATTCAACTTCATCGCCTACATGGATAACACCAGTTTCGATACGACCTGTAGCAACGGTACCACGACCAGTGATTGAGAATACGTCTTCGATAGGCATCAAGAATGGCTTATCAGTTGCACGAGGAGGTTCTTGAATCCACTCATCTACAGTATCCATGAGTTCCATAACCTTATCAGTCCACTTTTCAACACCATTCAAAGCACCAAGCGCAGAACCACGAATGATTGGAGTATCTTCCTCATATTCGTATTGTGTAAGGATTTCGCCGAGCTCCATTTCTACAAGTTCAAGCATTTCCTCATCATCAACCATATCACACTTGTTCAAGAATACAACCAAGCGAGGTACGTTTACCTGACGAGCGAGCAATACGTGCTCACGTGTTTGAGGCATAGGACCATCTGTCGCAGCACAAACCAAGATTGCACCGTCCATCTGAGCAGCACCAGTAACCATGTTCTTTACATAGTCGGCGTGACCCGGACAGTCTACGTGTGCATAGTGACGCTTTGCAGTTTCGTACTCAATGTGTGAAGAGTTGATGGTAATACCACGTTCCTTTTCTTCAGGAGCGTTGTCAATCTGATCAAAAGACTTAGCTTCCTCACCGCCAAAGCCTTATCGTGAAGGGTTTTAGAAATGGCAGCTGTCAATGTAGTCTTACCGTGGTCTACGTGACCAATTGTACCAATGTTTACGTGCGGCTTGGTACGCTGAAATGTCTCTTTAGCCATAGCTTATTGTTTAATTTATAAATGAATAATCTTTGTTTTTCTTTCTTATCTGTAATAGAAGAGAAAAGTAGAGCTGTAACTGAGAGTTGAACTCAGGACCTCTTCCTTACCAAGGAAGTGCTCTACCACTGAGCTATTACAGCAAGAGTGAGCGGAAAACGGGGCTCAAACCCGCGACCCCCAGCTTGGAAGGCTAGTGCTCTATCAACTGAGCTATTTCCGCATTTCTCCGTTTAGTCTCTGTTCAAAATGAAAGTCGACCAATACGGCAAGTATCTCTCTACTTGTGTGGGTAGTGATGGATTCGAACCACCGAAGCTAGAAGCAGCAGATTTACAGTCTGCCCCATTTGGCCACTCTGGAAACTACCCTATTATCTTTAAGTAGAGCCTCTTGTCGGATTCGAACCAACGACCCCGAGATTACAAATCACGTGCTCTGGCCAACTGAGCTAAAGAGGCGGATTGCAGCCGCTTGGCTACTCATTATTTACAATTAGTCGTAAAACGGCTGCAAAGATACTGCTTTATTTTTTATCCTCCAAGAAATAGAGGTTTTTTTTTATTATTTTCTTTGTTTTTCCTTTGCTTTGGTGAGTTGGACCTTCATAGCATCTAAGCATAAATCTACTCCTTCCTCGAAGGTATCGCAAGTTTTTTCTGCGAATAGTTTATTTCCTGGTATTGAAACCGTCAAACTTGTAGTTTTATTCATTGCTGCAGCAGGCTTCTCAACCTTCAATTGCACCTCAACTTTCTGAATATCTTCGTAAGTTTTTTCAAGTTTTTCGACTTTCTTATTGATGAAAGCCTCTAATTTTTCGGTAGTGTCAAAATGAATTGCTTGAATCTTAATATCCATAATTACCTCCTTTTATTTTAAGGTTATGCCTTGGGTGGGCTTCTTTATATGTCTCCTTCAACTGCTCAAAGGTTACATGCGTGTATATTTCTGTCGTTGCAATATTCTTGTGGCCGAGCAGTTTTTTCACGCTTCCCAATCCAGCTTTATTGTTTAGCATTGCTGTCGCAAACGTATGCCGTAGCACATGTGGCGATTTCTTCTTCAATGTTGAGACTTTTGCAAGGTTAGCCTTTACCATTGTTCTTACCAAAGTATCGGTAACACGTTCTCCTTTCTCGGTTACGAACAGGGCTTCGCACGCTCCTATTTCGGAATTACGCCTATGCAAATAAGCCTTCAGCGTTGTTTCGACTTCTTCACCATATGGGATAACGCGCTGTTTATTGCGCTTTCCCGTTACTTTTAACTCACGAGTAATAAAGTTTATATCCTTTATATCTAACCCAATGAGTTCGGAAACTCTGATGCCTGTAGAATAAAATGCTATTATTATTGTACGCGCGAGTACATCTTTATAAGTATTCGTCCACATCCTCCGGTCAAGTAACCTATCCATTTCAGCTTCTTTTAAAAACTGAGGCAAGGATTTTTTTCTTTTAGGTCCTTGGATGTTGTAAGTTGGATCGGTATCTACGAGTCCTCTTTTCAGCGCATAACGATAATAAGAACGAAGGGCGCTCAACCTTCGGTTAACCGAAGCAGAAGCATTCCCTTTATCCATCATTTGTTCTATCCAGTCTCGAATAATGTCAGAATCGACACTTTCCCAAGATAGGCTGGCTTCCAACTTTTTGTAGAACAGTTCAAATTGTTCTAAATCTGCCCTGTAATTGTCTATTGTTTTTTGCGAATAGTTCCGCTCAAAACGCAAGTACTTCAAAAAGTTCTCTATGCTCAACACGTTGCAAATGCTTAACTCTTGGCAACGAAATTACGGATTTTTCCTTGAACTACCAAATTTTTACGCAAGAATTTTACTCTTCTGCGTCGCGAAGATGCTGTACATAAACGGCGCGTTCCATCTTCAAACGCTTCTTAACAGAAGGCTTGTCAAACTGCTGGCGAGAACGAAGTTCTTTTACTACGCCTGTTTTTTCAAACTTTCTCTTAAACTTTTTGAGCGCTCTTTCAATGTTCTCACCGTCCTTAACTGGTACAATAATCATGCTTTTTAGTTTTTATTTATTAATATGTTAAACGTTTGCCAAGCGGCACTACACCACTTTAAACGGGTGCAAAATTACGGCTTATTTTCCTATCTACCAAATAATTGGCTATTTTTTCTACGTTTTTGACACTTGAAAAGTACTAAAACATAGTTTCCACGACTTTTTCTTTACCTTTTTATGACTTACCATTTAATTCTCTTCTTCGCAAGTAAGTCTACTAAATCACGCACAAGCACATCGTATTTGTACCGTTTATTTTCGCCTAAACGTACGGCGACAACATTATATTTAGGATAAATGAAGATATTTTGACCGAAAAGCCCTTCAGCAGAAATAGCTTTGCTGTTGGTAAAATTATACCAACCTAAAGAGTATTTATCTTTGTCTTCTTTCATTGCAGGCACGTACATCTGCGCTATCCAAGCAGAATCGACAATCTGTTTTCCATTCCAATTGCCTTGATTCAGCACCAATCTGCCTATCTTTGCCAAGTCGCGCACATTGGTATTTATGCTCCATAGCTCTTCGCATTGCGGTGTTTCTTACTATCGAGTGTTACAGTTGCCTGTGTTTCCATACCCAGTGGCTTCCAAAGCCTTTCACTGAGATAAGTCGCATACTTCACTCCCGTCGCCCGTTCCAACACATAGCTCAATATAGCAGTAGTCATACTGTTATACTCATATTTTGTTCCCGGCTCATCTTTAAACTTCAATTTCTTTATCTGTTTAACGGAATTGTGCCCAAAATACAGCAATGCCATTGAGCAAAATGGATTAGAATAGTTTTCACTATACTTTAGACCAGCCTGCATATTTAGCAAATGGCGTATCGTCAGCCGCTGAAAATGCTCGTCAGCATTGCGCAATTCCGGAACATAATCGGTAACATAGTCGTCTATGCTCCGTATTTTCCCCTCCTTTACGGCAATTCCACACATCAGCGCAGTTATTGATTTAGACACAGAAAAGATATTAGAATGACCCAATTTCTTCAGCCAACCATTGTAATGTTCGTACTTTATCGTGTCGTTCTGAATGATGATAAATGCCGATGCTCCACCGTCCAAACAGGTATATTCAGCAAAAGTCTTATCCTTTACAGGCTTCTTGTAATTAGCAAACGTAAGTTTCAAAGTATCCAACACACGCTGATACGATGGCAATTCGGCAAAACAAAAAACATTATTGGCATCGTGGGCAATGGTATCGTGGGTAAACAGCCGACCATCACGAATACTGGGTGCGTGGTTCACCAATGCGCGCATCTCACGAAAGACAATACACGAGTTCAGCATCGTCATCAATACAAAACAGAACGCAAACGTAAAATATCTCTTCATAAACTTGTTTTTAGTTCATCTCGTTACATAAATACGAATACAAAAGTAGAGAAATAAAATTTATCAACAAAAATCCTATAATCCATTTTAGTCCCTACCTAAATGTTAATAATATTCAAACACAACACTATTCTGTTAAAAACAGAGCGTGAAACAATGGCAAGAATGCGAGTTTTACGAACTAAAAGAAGATCATTCGTAAATAAGCGCAAGGTTTATGTGCAAGTTCAAACTTTTAATTATAAGATATTTACGCTCTATCTATGGTATAAATGTGCAATAAAGTATAGGGGTTTTACTCACAGAACGAACAATAAAAACGACCTATAGAACCAAGATAACACTACAAAAGTAGTTGTTTTGCATCGCAAAAGAGGCTCTTTTGCAAGACAAAAGCATAGGTTTTACATTTCAAAAGCGGTTGTTTTAAAAAACAAGAACGATTTTTTTGTAAAACAACAGCATTTTTATTGTTTCACGATTCTATTTCAACTATCTCGCTTAAGTTTCTGTATTAAACATTTATATACAATTTTTAATAATTCAAGATATAAAATATGAGGTCTATATACCCTAACAAATACAAGTCAATACATAAAACATGTGGTAACCAAAACTTTAAGATGCTTATTCTTTTGCAGTTCTGTTATTTTTCTTAACTTTGTGGCACGTGTCGTTAAACAGTTCACACAACCTTTAAAAAATAAACGTTTCATGACACATTGTGCGGACAAGGACCATAAGAAAACAAGAGTTGTCCGACATCTAAATACTGCAAAATCGAAACAAAAACAACAAAATTATGGAAAACAAAATACAGGAACGTTTGCAGAAACTGCGTCAATTAATGAAGAAAAAAAATCTTTCTGCATTCATATTCCCAAGTACTGACCCTCATCAAGGCGAATATATACCCGACCATTGGAAAGGTCGTGAGTGGATTTCGGGCTTCAATGGTTCTGCAGGAACAGCAGTAGTAACCTTAAAGAGTGCTGCTCTTTGGACGGACTCGCGTTATTTCATTGCTGCAGAAGAACAACTGAAGGGAACCGACTTCGTTCTAATGAAAGAGCGTATAGAGGGTACTCCGTCGGTTTCGGAATGGTTAGCGAGTGAGTTTAAAGGCTGCGAAGACGTTAATATAGGCATTGATGGCTGGCTTTGCTCGGAAATTTATGCTACCGAACTTATTTGGGACTTACGCGATAGAGGCGGTTTCTATGTTCATACCGACTTTGATCCATTGGAAGAGATATGGAATGACCGCCCTTCCATACCGAAAAACAAGGTAGAAATACAGCCTTTACTATATGCTGGAGAGGCAACTGCATCGAAATTAGCACGCATTCGTAAAGCATTAGCAGAACAACAAGCCGATGGTCTCTTGGTTTCTGCACTCGATGAAGTAGCTTGGGTGTTGAATTTAAGAGGCAGTGATGTGCACTGTAACCCTGTTTTCGTTTCTTATCTCCTCATTGATGCAACGAAGGCTACCCTATTTATCGATCACGATAAGCTGACAACAGAAGTTCAAACCTATCTTGAAAAAGAACAGATAAGAACAAAAGACTATCGCGAACTCACATTGGCATTGCAGGAATATGATGGTAATGCATTGCTTGTTAACAGCAGCGAAATGACTCACAAGGTATATAACAGCTTCAAAAGTAGCCGCGCTGTAGTTGGAACATCGCCCATTCCTGCAATGAAAGCTATAAAGAACGACACCGAAATAGAAGGCTTCAAACATGCCATGTTGCGAGATGGCATAGCAATGGTGAAGTTCTTAAAGTGGCTTAAGCCGCTGTTGAAGCAGGAGGACAAACCGAAATATCGCTCGAAAAGAAACTAACATCGCTCCGTGAAGAGCAAGATTTATTCAGAGGCATATCGTTCGACACCATTGTTGGATATGAGGCTCATGGTGCTATTGTGCATTACGAAGCTACACCAGATACAGATATACCTGTAGAACCACGTGGATTGGTACTCATTGATAGCGGTGCGCAATATCAAGATGGTACAACCGACATTACACGCACGATTGCATTGGGCGACATTACCGAAGAACAGCGTCGCATTTATACCCTTGTTCTGAAGGGACACATACAGCTTGACCTTTGCAAATTCCCTGATGGAGCATGCGGTTCTCAGATTGATGCCTTTGCACGGCAGGCTATGTGGCGCGAAGGATACAACTTTATGCACGGCACTGGGCATGGTGTTGGAAGTTATTTGAACGTTCATGAAGGGCCGCATCAGATACGTATGGAATGGAGACCTGCCCCATTGCATGCTGGAATGACCGTTACCGACGAACCAGGCATTTACCTTACAGGCAAATTTGGGGTACGAATAGAGAACACCTTATATATTAAGCCTTACAAGAAAACAGACTTTGGCACCTTCCTACAGTTCGAATCACTCACGCTCGCACCTATTGACACAACACCAATCGATTTTGACTTGCTCACCGATGAAGAGGTGAAGTGGCTCAATAACTACCACGCAAGAGTGTACGAAGCACTCTCTCCTCACCTAAACGAGGAAGAAAGAGAATGGCTTGCTGCTAATACAGCTGCTGTAAATCGCTAACTTACAACTAAAAATGTAATTAACAAACAATACCAACATAATGAAAAAGATTCTTACTGCGGTGCTTTTGGCACTTTCGCTCAATAGCTTTGCCGACAACGCACCATTGTGGTTACGCTTCAGTGCTATTTCTCCTGACGGACAAACTATTGCCTTTTCGTATAAAGGCGATATCTTTTCGGTTCCTGTAAATGGTGGAATTGCAAAGCAACTGACCACTAATCCGTCTTACGATGCCTATCCTGTATGGAGTCCTGATGGGCAAAAAATAGCCTTTGCATCTACTCGTGAAGGTAGCATGGATATCTATTTGATGGACAAAAATGGCGGCGTACCGAAACGACTCACTACCAGTAGTAACAACGAAACGCCTATGGCGTTCAGCGATAATAGCCATGTGCTGTTTACTTCAGCCATTATGCCAACCTCAAAGTCTATCTTCTTTGCTTCGGGAATATTCCCACAGACTTACGAAGTAGGCACCGATGCAAGTCGTCCGCGCCTCTATTCGCCCATAACGATGTGCGATGCGAGCGTCAAAAGCAATGGCGACATACTTTATCATGACGTTAAAGGCTATGAAGACAACTTCCGTAAGCACCACCGTTCGCCTGTTACGCGCGACATTTGGCTTTATAGTAAAGGCAATTATACTAAGCTTACCGACTTCAACGGCGAGGATCGAACACCTGTTTGGGCCGGGAACAGCAATACATATTACTACTTAAGCGAAGAAGATGGAACGTTCAATGTGTACAAACGCAACATCGATGGTAGTGGAAAAACGCAACTAACGTTTCACAAAAAGAACCCTGTTCGCTTCCTTACAGTAGCAAATAACGGTACATTGTGTTATGGATATGATGGCGAAATCTACACGCTAAAAGACGGAGAACAACCTAAGAAAGTGAATATCAATGTTGTTACCGACCAGATAGATAAAGACCTTATGCGCCAAGTGCGGACATCTGGAGCAACCGAAATAAAACTTTCACCTAAAGGGAAGGAGATTGCGTTCGTGTTACATGGCGACGTTTACGTTACTTCGTTAGACTACCAAACAACTAAACAGGTAACAAATACAGCAGAACAAGAGCGAAATATTGACTTCGCACCAGACGGACGAGGCATCGTTTATGGCTCTGAACGCAACGGAATCTGGCAGATTTACGAAACAAAAATAAAGAATAAAGCTGAAAAAAACTTCACTTATGCAACTGAGTTGGTGGAAGAACGCCTTACAAACACGAACCAAACGTCGCAGATGCCGCAGTATAGCCCCGACGGAAAGAAGGTTGCTTTCTTCGAAAACCGTGCTTCGCTGAAGATAATAGACCTCAAGTCGAAAGCTGTTACAACAGCTACCGACGGAAAAGACCTTTACTCTTACAGCGACGGAGATATATGGTTCTCGTGGAGTCCTGATAGTCGTTGGCTCTTAGCTCCGTACATGGGCAATGCAGGATGGAACAATACGGACATCTCACTCATAGATGCTACGGGCAAGAAGGCACCTTTCAACCTTACACAAAGCGGCTACAACGATGGCGGCGGCAAATGGGTGTTGAAGGGAAAAGCCATGTTATTCTTTAGCGATCGTGCTGGATACCGTAGTCATGGTAGCTGGGGCGCAGAGTCAGATGCTTACTTAATGTTCTTCGATCTTGATGCTTACGACCGTTTCCGCATGTCGAAAGAAGAACGAGAATTGCTCGACGAGGCTGAAAAAGAGCAGAAAAAAGATGATAAAGACGCTAAGGATAAGAGCGAAAAGAAAGATAAAAAGGACGACAAAAATAAGAAGAAAGACGATAAAAGCAAGAAAGACGAAGAGAAGAAGAATGAGGAAATCAAGCCTCTTCAATTCGATTTGGAAAACTGTCGCGATCGTATCGTGCGCCTAACAGTAAACTCTTCTCAACTGGGAGATGCTGTTTTAAACCCTGAAGGAGACGTGTTGTACTACCAAGCAGCCTTTGAAGGAGGATACGACCTTTGGAAACATGACTTAAAAGAGGGCAAAACACAAATCGTAATGAAGGAAGTGGGCAGCGGTTCGTTAGAGGCCGACAAGGACTTTAAGAACCTTTACCTCTGTGTTCGTAACGGAATCAAGAAGGTAGATCTTACTAAACAGTCAAGCGAAAACATTGCTTTTGAAGCTCGTTTCGACTATAAGCCTTACCAAGAACGCGAATATATCTTCAACCACGTATGGCAACAAGTGAAGGATAAGTTCTATGTGGAGGACATTCATGGTGTAGATTGGGAAGGTTACCGCAAGATTTACCAACGCTTCTTACCTTATATAAATAATGAGTATGACTTCCGCGATATGCTCGGAGAACTGCTTGGCGAACTGAATGCATCGCATACGGGTGCACGTTACCAAGGCGAAAGTCCTTCACTTACAACTGCTACACTCGGTCTTTTCTTTGATAATGCATATGATGGTGATGGTCTGAAGGTGGAAGAAGTGATTAAGCGTGGTCCATTTGCCGTACGCAAGACTGATGTTACAGCAGGTTGCATCATCGAAAAGATTGACGGCGAGCCTATCCTTAAAGGTAAAGACTACAACTATATGCTCGATGGTAAGGCTGGAAAGCGTGTCATCGTATCTGTTTACAACCCAACAACGAAGAAGCGTTTCGACGTATGGTAAAGGCAATCAGTAAAGGTCAGCAAGACGAATTGCTTTACAAGCGTTGGGTAGACCGCAATCGTGCTTTCGTAGACAGCATCTCTGGCGGACGCATAGCTTACGTTCACGTTAAAGGAATGAATAGTCCAAGCTTCCGTACAGTATATAGTGAACTGTTAAGCGCTGAAAATCGTGTGAAAGATGCAGTGATTGTAGACGAGCGCCACAATGGTGGCGGTTGGTTGCACGACGACCTTTGCACACTGCTCAGCGGCAAAGAGTATCAGAAATTCATACCTCACGGCAAGCATATCGGTAACGACCCGTTCAATAAATGGAACAAACCATCGTGCGTTTTGATTTGCGAAGACGACTATAGCAATGGTATGGGCTTCCCTCAAATCTATAAATATCTCGGCATTGGTAAACTTATTGGTGCGCCAATTGCAGGAACTATGACTGCCGTTTGGTGGGAAACGCTTATCAATGGTATGATTTTCGGCATCCCACAAGTAGGTTGTCAGGATATGAATGGCCGATTTGCAGAAAACTTGCAGCTCAATCCAGACATCGAGGTGTATAATACACCAGCCGATTACATCAACGGTTACGACCGACAATTGGAGAGAGCGGTACGCGAAATGATGAAAAATAAGTAATCGCTCACAAACTTCTATCGCAATACTTAAAGTCTGATGGTCGGTAAATCTACTTCTTTGAAAAATGCAATTAGCTGACTATACAACTTACAACAGCCGATAGAACAATAAAATAGAATGGGCAAACACTAAGTTTGAACACTTATTTTATAATTTCATCAATAATAAAAGGTTTTGGCAAAGTTGCTAAAACCTTTTATTGTTTTACCTTTGTCGGTCTCCAATCCTTTTACAATTGAGCAATATCTGGGTAAGAAATAATTTTTCTTTTCTTACCGGAAATAGTACTGAAAAGGTAATTCCATTTAATAAAAATAACTCTTTTGTAAAACTAACAATTAAACTTTGACTTACAACTATTACTATATTCCAACATCAAACCCATTATTACAGCATCGTTTACGTACGTTTCTAAGCTATTTTAACAAGTAGAGCAAGACTTAACAAAATGGCTTATTTCGTAAGAAACATATAGATTTCTATTCTTGTGATACTGGGGTAAAATGCCTTTAAAAGCACTCTCTTTTGTAAAGAAAAGACATATTGAAAACCAATATCAATGCTTTGACGTTGTAAAACCCATTGTTTTGCATCGCAAAAGGGCCTGTTTTAGCATGCAAAAGAGCCTGTTTTACAACGCAAAACAACATGTTTTACAACACATTAATAATCAAATAGTTACATAATATATACACACATGTAAAATATTTACACTTTTGCTCCTCTCATTTTTATTATAAAACGAAATGTTATCATTCCTCTTTCGTAGTCTTTTCGCCTTTTGTTCGTACAGATGTAGCCTAATATTTTAAAGAAAAAATAGCCAATAACATGACTAAATGGGTAAATAAATCATACAGAATTTTGAGTCTCCAAAAGAGCCTTAATAGCTATATGAAACTGCTTTTACTATGTGTTAATTATTGTATACAACTGATTAATACTTGCTTTTATTTGTTATTTTATGGTAAAATTGTAAACTTTCCTACATAAAAATATGCTTATATTTATCAAAAAATAATAACTTTACCCTCTAACGCTATAATCCTAACCTTATCTAAAGACAACTTACAATGAGAAAAAAGTTATTTATTGCATTAGCAATACTATTTGGTATTAACAATCTTTGCAGTGCACAACCGTTTAAAACAGGCGTTCAAGACAAAAGAATCCCTATATACGATGTGCCAGATGGAGAAGCAAAGGTCTGCGGTTACCTGCGCTACGACATGAAATACCGCACCAATGGTCTAACCTCCTTTAGGACGGACAATCCCAACAACTACACCTTAATAAAAGATTATGGTACTATAATGGGGAAAACACCAGTCTTTACAGCAGGTACATACGTTGGAAACAAATACATTGCCTATGAAACAACACTCTACACAAACGTACTTATGCCGCATGGAATAAGCATTATTGACCCAACAACAGGTGAATATGAAAGTAAAACAACTATTCCGGCAAACACTCCAATACTTATTTTAGATGAAATGACATACGACCCAAAGACTGAGAAAATCTTTGGAATACACTACGACACAGACAAATTCACCACTGACTTATACGAAATCAACAGCACAACCTACGCTTTGGTTAAGGTTGCAAGCATTAAAAAGCCTTTCTTTACGCTCTCTGCTGATAACGGTTTCCTCTATGCTGTAACAACAGAAAGGGACCTTACGAAGTCTTTCCTCGTACGAATAGACCAGAGTTCCATAGATGCTGGAAAACAAACCTGCAAGGTAGAGATGGTAAGCCCATCTACAGGCATCGGTATAAACATAGGTAACTATAGCCAATCTATGGAGTTTGACAAAACTACACACCGTCTATGGTGGGTTGCTCAAACGGCTGACGACAAAGCATATATGGTAGAACTAAATCCTGAAACAGGAACTTCAATTAGTAAAAAGCTTATAAATGACGGATTGCAACTACTTTCAATGGCAATTCCATACCAGTATGTGGCAGACGAAGCCCCATCGTATGTTAAAGCACTTACCATACAAGCTGGAGAAAAAGGAGCCAATAACGCAACCTTGTCTTGGACTACTCCAATGCTCAATTACCGCAATAAAACCTTAACAACTATCGATGGAATAAAGATTTATCGTAACAACGAACTTGTTAAAACCATAGCCACAACTGGTAAAGGGGAAAATATGACATGGAAAGACGCAGGAGTTTCTGAAGGTTACTATATATATAAGGTGGTTCCTTACAACCAGAACGGAGATGGAATTTACAAAGAAACAGCTACGTTTATTGGTGAAGATGTACCAGGAGCACCGCTAAATGTAAAACTTGTAGCAACTGGTACAGAAGGTACCATCACATGGAATGAACCTACAACAGGTGCGCACGATGGGTATTTTGATAACTCTACCCTCACCTACGATGTTGTTCGCTTGCCTGATAGCGCAAAGGTTGCAACAAGAACTGCTACCCGTTCTGTAAAAGATAACGTATCAAGCCATGCTGGCTATAGTTATATTGTTACTGCTTACAACAAAAAAGGCAAAGGACTTTCTGCTACTTCCAACACCGTTGCTTATGGTTCAACAGAGTCTATACCTTTCATTTCTAGTCTTGAAACAAAGTCTGAATTTGACAGATGGACTATAATCGACCACAATCAAGACCGAATGACGTGGAATTTCAACGAAAATACTTCAAGTACACTATACGATCGAAGCGAGAAGAGTGCCGATGACTGGTTGGTTTCTCCACAATTAGTATTTGCAAAAAACAAGAAATACCAACTCCGTTACACCTATTCTTCAGCAAACTGGATAGACCCTACAACTCATAAACCAGTGATGGAGAAGATGAAAGTGTACTATGGTACGCAGGCAACTCCTGAGAAATTAACAACGTTAATTAAGGATTTAGGAGAGTTCCATACCGCTTCAGAAAATTATTACTACGGCAAAGATGTGTTCACTCCTTCTGAAACAACAGGACATATTGCCTTCCACGCATGTTCAGACGCTCTGAAAGGCAAGATTTTCTTAAAGGATATTTCGCTTCGTGAGTATAGCGATAAGGACTTAAGTGTTAAGGAAATAAAGGGTTCTGTTACGGCTAACTGCAACATAGAACAACCTTTCATCGTTACTGTAGGCAACGAAGGATCAGCAACTGTAGGTAATTATACTGTTGAATTGTTCAATACCGACAATCAAGAAGTACTTGGAACAGCTACAGGAACAAGCGTTGCGCCTGACACAACAACCACAATTATAGTGATTTGGACTCCGAAGAGCAAAGGCGATGTAAATGTTTCTGCACGTGTAGTACTGTCTGGTGATACTTATCCAGCCGATAACGTTTCAGCAACTCCATTGAAAGTGAAAGTTGATGCAGCCGATGCAGAAAAATGGATTACACTGAACGGAATAGAAAACTATGGCTGGGTAATGCCTTTCTATCTCACGAAAGCATACGCTCAGTCGCAATGTTTATACCTTGAAAACGAAATTCGCAAAAAGAATATAGACATCGTAGCAGTACAATTTAAATATAATGGTAAGAACAAATTGTCTTATACATTCCCTGCTAAGATTTCGATAAAAACCACAAATCGTAATAATACAAAAGCTCCAGATTCAGGATATCTTGGTTTCTTCGACCAAACTGATTGGACAAATGTATATGACGGTAAGATTACAATAGAAGGAGTAGGCGACAACAAGGAAATTAAAATTGTATTCGACAAGCCTTTCAAGTATACACAAGGAAACCTTCTCTTCAAGTTTGAAGCATTTCCTGGTGATGATGTCATAGCTGATTCGGAACACCCAGAATGGCTTTTTGATATGCCTAAAGGCGACGCTCGCTCAGCAAGATACGATGGTCAGACTGAAGATATAAAAGAAGACGATATCCTTATTTCCGAGTATATTCCATTCTTGATGGTAGAATACAAGGAAAAAAATTCATCAGGCATCTTCACAATAGGTAACGATGCTTTCAAAATTATACAGAATAACAACATACTATGCACTTCTACAGTGTGCGAACGCTTAGAGATAGCAAACATTTCAGGCGTTACTGTCATCTCAGCTAAGAACACTGACAAGCTCAACTTGGACATAGTACCATCTGGTATCTACTTGTTGAAGGCTGTAAAGAATGGCGTTACGCACACAATGAAGTTTCTTAAGAAATAAATATTACTATTAAACATATTCCATTTTCACTTTAAATCATTTTAAACATGAAACATTTTATTTATTCTTCAGGCGTTCTGCTGGCAAGCTTGGTGGCTATTCCAAGCTTTGGACAGACGACTGCGAACTCTTTCCCAAAGCTGGGAGAAAAAACATCATCGCCTATTATGATGGCCCCACCCTATCAAATACCACAGGCAATTGATGACAAAGCAAAAGGTATTACCATGTATGCTGGCCAGTTGGTAAGCCAAAACAAGAAGCGTGGTTGGATTAGATTCCGTACTGGAAAAGCTTCAGAATATGTAACACTAAAGAACTTTACATCAGATGAAGACCAGCACCAAGCTCATGGTCCATATTGTTCTGCATTCGATGGCAAAGACTGCTACACTATTTTTTGCCAATCTTATACCTATGGAGTGCAGCCTTTGTATTTTGCAAAGTTAAACGTTGCTACTGGAGATACCACTACTATCTACAAGTTTAATGAAACTGAAAAGAATAGATGGTACATTGGTTATGATGTCTACGCTATGAGTTATAATCATGCTACAGACGAAATTTTCGGTCTTGGCAAAGATTATGAAACACAAATTATTGATGGAGAAGAAAAAATTGTAAACGCTTACTCTGTACTTTATACCATCAATAAGGAAACTGGTGAATTCTCTGAAGTTAAGAAATTAGATCGTGTCTACTACAATTTCACTTTTGATTATGATGGCAACTGCTATATGTTACGTCCAAAAGCTAAAAGTGAAACAGACGAATCAATCGTAGGTACTGAACTCGTTAAGTTTAATGGTGACTTCAATCAGCTCTCTGCAATAGAATGTAAGAGCAAATGGGGCGAGACTTATATCCAAAAATACTTTGGTACTATGAGCTTTGACTTTACCACAGGAGACCTTTGGTGGATACCTGTAGGAGACTATGGAGCAACAACTCTCTATACCATTGACACCGCAACTGGTATTTACGATGGCAAATCATGGTTCAATGTTGGAAACTCATTTGTTGGTCTTACTATTCCATATATGACTGCTGACGCACGTACTGCAGCTGCACAAGTATCAGGTATTGATGCAAGAGCTGACGTAAATGGTGCAATGGCTGATACCATTAAGTGGGTAAACCCAACAAAGGCATGGAACAATAATGATCTTACAGAACTCAAAGAGGTGTTGGTTTATCGTAAAAAGCAAAATGTAAATACAACAGAACTTACACCAACAGCAACTCTTCTTTCTGCAACCAACGCAGACCTCATTGCCACAATCGATGCTACAAATATGATGGGTAAACCTATGTCATATGTAGACACACACCCATATTCTGGCATAAATACTTATTATGTTGTTGCTTCACGTGTGTCTGGCGAAAAGGGTGTGCCTGATAGCATACGTTGTTACATGGGTATCGATGTTCCAGGAGCCGTTCAAAACATACAAATTAAGAAGAAAGGCACAGGTATTGATTTGTCTTGGGAAGCTCCTACAAAGGGCTTGAATAATGGTTATATCAAAGCATCAGAACTTACTTATACTTTAACACGTATGCCAGACAATGTTGTGGTAGCAAAAGATATAACTACAACAACATACGAAGACAAGACTTTGGGCGAACAACAAAAATACTCTTACAAGATAATGGCTAAGAGTAATGCTGGAAATGGTGAAGTTGCAGAATCTGAAGGCATTATGGCTGGTAGTGCTTTAGCAACTCCTATTGACCTCAAGTTTGGAACTCAAGACGATGCAAATCGTTGGTATTGTCCAAACACTCAATCAATCTTCTTCTACTATTGTGGTGGATACGATGAAGATTCTAAGTGTTTGATTGGATATAGCAACTACAAAGAAGCTGAAGGATTTGTAACTTCACCTCCTCTCAAGCTTGAAGCTGGTAAGACTTATCGTATTACAACCGACTTCTATGCACACCAAAAGGAGACTCCTTTCGACTTAAAGCTAACAATGGGCACTAATGGCGAAGACCTCTCAGGCGCAACTGTTATCAGAGAAGAGAAAGATTACTCTTATAAGAATATGTATACTCGCGAGAAATTCGAGGATATGTTTACTGCACCAACAGACGGAACATATTACTTTGGAATGTCTATCGCTACACATAGTCAATACAATAACTTCAGATTGTTTGGTATCAACGTAGATTATGTTGCAGAAAACGACTTGAAGGCATTCTCTATTAACGGCATTCAAGAAGCTGTTGTTGGTTATGACAACAAGTGTACTGTTAAAGTTCGTAACGTAGGTTCTAAGTCACAAAGCAAGTATAGCATCAAGATATATTGCAATGATGAAGGTAACAAGACTCTTGTTGGCGAAACTACTAACGTTCCTACATTAGAGGCTGGTAAGATTGCTGAAGTTCCTGTAACATTCAATCCAACAAAAGATGGTATGTTCGATTTCTACGCTATCGTAGGACTTGATGGAGACCAAGAGCACAGAAATGATACAACATCTGTTGTTCGCATCAAGGTTAATCCTGCTGGTACCACTCCTTGGACAAATATCGTAACAAGCGGTAAGGACGAAGGAGAAGATACTCACGGACCTTGTATGAACAGCGATATGTACGAGAAAACACAATCAGTTTACCTTGCATCTGAAATTAATGCTGACAAGAATGGCAATATCACACGTTTAGGTTACATCTACAATGCTAATAGTAACTTGACAGATAGAACTGATCCATTCAAGGTTAAGATTTATCTTGCACATACCGACAAAGAAAGTTTCAGTTCTCGTTCACAATGGTTGAAAGATGACGAACTTACTCTTGTTTACGATGGTGAATATACTCTTGAACCAGGACAAAACAACATTTTGGCATTCGACCTTCAGACTCCTTTCAAGTACGATAAGACAAAGAACCTCATCGTAGTATTCGACAAAGAAGGTGCAGTTCCATCTAACCTTATGTTCTGTGCAGTATATAAAGTATTCAACGCTAACTCTTCTAATGTTTACAGAATGTTGGAATATGCAGAAGCTGCTCCATTCGATATGTCTAAGTCACATGCTTACAACTCGGCTCCAATCCTATATCTTGGTTTCGACGTTGCAAACAATATCAGCAATACACACGTAGCAGGCAAAACATTCTTCTACGATGTTAATAGTGGTATAATGACATTCGGAAAGGATATCAAGACAGCCAACATCTATTCTGTAGATGGTAAACTTGTCAAGACGATCAATGTTACTGGCAAGGAACAAACAAGACTCAACTTGTCTGCCGGACTTTACATTGTACGTACGATTGACAAGAATGGTGTCGCTACAAGTATGAAATTTAATGTTAAATAGAACAATGAACTCTTTCAGAAAATATATATTTCTGTTATCGCTTGCAAGTCTCCCCTTTACGGGGGGAGGCTTGTTTGCTCAAACAGCAAACGAAAGTCTGTTTAAATTAGGACCACTTTCTTCAAACCAGAGCCTTAAAGCACCATCTTCTAACGAAAAAATGCGCATAGGCTATAGCACACCTGAAGTAAGCAGAGGCCTTATTGCACAGATAACAGGTTCACATACGTATCATGCAGCGGTTTACTTCCCTGCAGAATTACTAAACAAGTATGTTGGCGACAAAATCGAATCTATCGAATTTGCCATTGCACCTAAACGTGGACATATGGTTGAATACTTCATTTGTTCTGACTTAAAGAACATGAAGGAAACCACATTAGCTCAAGGAGCTACTACCAACTATAAAGAAGGTTGGAATAAAATGAGCTTCAATAAGCCTGTAACCATCAAAAAAAATATGAATCTCTACATCGGTTACATACTTTATTTGAATGATGGTGAAGTTTACGACTGCCTCTTATTCGACCAAAGCCGTTATGCTGTAACAGGTAGAAACTGGTATGGTTATGATATGAACTGGTTTAACAATACAGCTGGTATAGATAAAAATATTTGTATCCGTGCCGTTGTATCAGGTAATACTGTTCCAAACAACGATATCTCGTTAATGAGACTAACATCTGAAGATGGAGGCGAATATGTTGAACAAAACAAACCTAAGTCATACATTGCTTATATTCAGAACAACGGAATCACTCCAATAAATTCTCTTACACTTACAGTATCTGCAAAAGGACTCCAAAGCAAAGAGGTTGTACTTGATGGTTTCGATGTTCCTAACAATACTCCTCAACAAGTTAGATTAGATAATATTTCTATTCCAGCAGAAGGAAACTTCACAGCAACATTTACAGTTACAAAAGTTAATGGAGTTACCGACCCTGACATAGCAGACAACTCAGCAGAACGTAAAGGTTACTCTATTAAAGAAGGAACTGGTCCTGTAGATCGCACAGTTCTTTTTGAGGAATTTACTTCTGAAGGTTACAACGAGTGTGCTATAGCAGACGAAGTATACACTGACATTTTAGGAACACGCGATGATGTTATTCGTGTAAAACACCACTTAGATTATAAGCAACAAAAGGACCAATTCAAAATTGATGCAGATAAAGAATACGAGCAACTATATGGCAATTCTAAAACCTTCGTTCCTGCGATCGCCGTTGACCGTATTATTGTAAGTGGTCTTGAAGATCCAGGTCCAGCTTATTTCATTGCAGACGGTGAATCAGTATCTCAACTAACTGATTTAGCAAAAGGTGTATATTCTTTCGTAACTTTGAAGGCTGAGCCAAAAGTTAATGGCAAACAAATCGATGTAAAGATAAGTGGTCATGCAGGAACAAACGAAATGCCGCTACAAACTGATCTACGCCTAACAACTTGGCTTGTAGAAGATAATATTAAGAGCACACAGCAACAAGGCAAAGATACTTATGTGCAGAATGGTGTAATAAGAGCTGTACTCAGTGGTAACGCATGGGGCGATGCTTTAGATATTTCAAAGTATGACTTCGAAAAGACCTACTCAGTTCAGATAAAGCCAGAATGGAATGTAAACAATATGCGTATCGTTTCTTGTGTTAACAACTATAATGAGGATGCTGCAAAACGCACCATTTATAACTCTACACAAGCATTCTGCTCTAATACATCAGGAATAACCTCACATACTTCTGATGATAACGGCAAGGCTTTCTCTATTCTTAATGGCAAACTATACATGTCTCAAGGTTATCATCTTGTAGGAATCTACGATGTATCTGGCAGAAAAGTTAGCACAAGCCAATTAGGAGATGGTCTATACATTGTGAAAGCAAGCAATGGTAAGAATGTTATTACACAGAAAATTTGTATAACTAATTAACATTATGTGTATGAAAAAAATAGCTTTTTTATTCTCGTTATTACTTTGTCTTTGCTCTTTTGAGGCAAAAGCAGAAATAGGTAGCTGTTTCTGGGGATATTGTAACAATAAGGTTACAGGCGAATTTGGTTCAATGAAAAAAGCCAAAGGTGCCATTTTTGTTCCTGCTGAAGTTGCAGAACTCTACAAAGGCAAGACCATATCTACTATCAAAATAGGATTGGCAGCAATGGCGAATGATGTTAAGGTTTTCATCACAAAAGATCTTAATGGCGAAAGTAGTAGCGTCAAAACAGCAGGAAAGTTATTCAATGGCTGGAACAATGTAAAGCTAAGCTCTCCTTATACGATAGATGGAGATGGTTTCTATATCGGCTATAGCTATGAAGGCGACAACTATTCAATGGGACATGCAGACATGTATTCACCAAATGGTTGCTGGGCTGACTTAGGAGATGGTTGGAAAAACTATGCTACTAACAATGCACTTGCGCTTACTATTCAAGCACAAATAACAGGGGAAGATATGCCTAAGGATTTATGGCTCTTTACAAAACGCAACGTTATTGTGCAAAAGAACAAGCCTTGTAAGTTAGAATTTGGTGTAATAAACTTAAGTCCACGCATTGCAAGAATCTTAAAAGTAGGTTATTCCGTAGACGATGCTGAAGAGCAAACAATGGAATTCAAAACCACAATGGGCTCTAACGTAGAGAAAATTTTCTCTATTGATTATCCTGGATTCAGCAAAGACGGCTTACATACAATAAAGTTCAGACTTATTAGTGTTGATGGCGAGGCTGATGCATACGCTGGCAACAATAACGACTTTACAAATATAAAGGTTAAAGGTAGCGTCCCAAAGCAACGTTTTGTTGTAGAAGAAGGTACAGGAACATGGTGTGGCTGGTGTCCAAGAGGTATTGTAGCTTTCCGACACATGGCTGAGAAATATCCAGAAACCTTTATTGGTATTGCTGTTCATAAGAGCGATGGGTTGGAAACAAAGTCTTATAGCAATCTTACATTTAGAGGATATCCTGGTTGTTATGTCAATCGTAATTTGAATAACTCAACTTCACCAGAGGCAGCAACTTTGGAAGTAATGCACAACAAGTATGTTACTAAGAATCCTCACGTAGGAATTGAAGTCCAAGCAGACTTTACTGATGACAGCAAGAAGAAAATAAACGCAAAGGCGCTCTCTTCATTCTTTGCTGCTGAACAAAATTTGGAGTATAAGATTTCTTTTGTTCTTATTGAGAATGGTATAAAGGGCTATAAACAAGCTAACTATTATACTGGCGGTAAGAATGGAAAGATGGGAGGTTTTGAAAATCTTCCTGGTTCAGTTGCTATCGATATGGACCACGTAGCACGTATGAACTACAGCTATGAAGGAATAAAAGGAAGTATTCCTACCAGTGTAGAAGCAGACGAAACTGTAGAGTATGCAGCACAACTTGAAGTTCCTGGTAATATTCAAAATGCCGATAATCTGTATCTTGTTGCCTTATTACTTAATAGTAAAGGCGAGATAGAGAATGCTGCAGAAACTAAAGTTATGCCAAATCCAACAATGTCTATTACTGACAATAGAAATCTTTTGGTACCTGAATTTAGCTTCGCAAATGGAACCCTCAATGTAAATGGTTTCGCAGGAAAAGTATTCATCTACAACGTTTATGGTGTTGAAGTACCTAACCGCAATATTCCAAGTGGCATTTACATTATCAAATGTGTAGATGGTAACAATTCTTTTGTAAAGAAGATGGTATTGAAGTAAAACGAGAAACTTCTTCTGAAGTTTGCTCTTAATAGCACTATACTTTAAGCGGTATGCCAAAAAAATATGGCATACCCGCTTTCTATTTTCTATATATTTAAAACTAAGTTCATTATATAAAAGAACTGTGATAATTTCCTTTTAAACAGATTGTTGGGAGAATTCTTGTATAATTCTTCTATAACACAGAAAATTTCTATAACTTTGTCTTTAGCAACCATCAATTAGTTGTTTTATAAGTTACTGGTTATCAATTATTAAGTTGCAATAATAACAAGATTAAAAGATATGGTCAAAATAAAACAGAAGATAAATCAAGAACTTTTTATTGGCTATGAGAACGATTGTTGGGAAAAAGTATTTACAGTCAATGATTTAAAAATAAGATTATTTGATATAATCAATAACCCTTTAAGAAATCTGAAAAGCAAAATAAGTGAAGAAGATTTTAATGATATAGTTCAGGCAGAAAGATTAAAGTTAGATAGTCTCATTTGTGATTCATATCAGACATCTGAAGGTTTAGATACGTATTTCCTACTTTATAAAAATAACATGTATGTATTTTCCTTTGGAGAATTACAACCAACCAGAGTTGTCTTGAACATTGAGAGTCGTTGGCAAATGGATTAAGATTGAAGTTGAAGTTCCGATACTGACATACAACGAAAAGATTATAGAACAGGAATTAAAGAAAGGGAAGAAATTCATGCGCAGTTTGAAACGACAGACACGTGCTCTATAGCTTAATAACAACTGCCTGAAAAATTAT